>CAZRKN010000077.1:0-20810 GCA_964600805.1 uncultured Bacteroides sp.
TCTTACCAAAAAAGAGGTATTTTTTTCCAAAGACACAAACTATTTTACACTACCACACCGGGCAGAAAAACTTTTTGTTTTTTTAATTGTCTACTTGACGGGTAGCACACCATTATAGGGCATTTCCGGCGATTTTTTCTTTGATATTTACCTTGTATCTGACGTTTTTCAAATTTTTGTTATCATGGTGTTATCACGGAGCGAATTGCGTCAGTTTCGCCATCAATGCGTTTTTCAATGCGCCACCACTCAAAAGGACGCATTTATAACGCATTAAAACTCATTTATATGAATTACCTAATCACTGTTTAGGCAATCCGATTCTTATAATTTTATTTCAATCATCTTCTGGCAAATTCATAGAGATACGATAAACTATATTGTTGGTGTTCCCCTCTGCCACTATACATCTTGTATCTGCAAGCATTTTAAAATATCTTCGCACCGTCGCAGCAGACTTCCCGGTAATAGTTTCGGCTTCTTTAGGAGTGATTTCTCCATGTTCTTCCATAAAGCAAACAATTGTACTGACTTTATTATAATCTTTTTGTGCTAAAACTTCGCTCAAACTTCGCTCATTTTTTTGAGCGAAGTTTTCAAAATCAAAATCTTCATGAAATTTTATGGTAGTTATCATGTAAGTTCTGTCTGCATCCGTTTCAAATTCCAGTAATGGAGAACCATTCCTTTTTAATTCACACAAGATTTTTGATATGCCTGTGGACTTCTTTTCAGACAAGTCAATTTCCTTGAAGAACTCCCCAATCTTAGGGTTACGGTATCTCCTTGCCCTGACTTTCCCTGCCGCAAACTTTTCCATATCAATGTAGTGATCCGGTCCCGGAAAATTAATAATTTGTATTTGGTCTAAATATACCCGAATCTCTACCGGAACATCCTCTTTGTAATTTTTGTGCAAAACTGCGTTTACAACTGCTTCCTCCAACGCATTATAGGGATAATTGAAAAAGCGGTCTGCTTCTGCCCTTCCGTCAACTTTTACAACTTTTTCTTCAATCACGTTTGTTTTAATGTAGTCCAGCACATCTTTTACCTGTTTCCATATCGGACCATAAAATGTTTTTTCAGTAAAGTCCGATGCCTCGGCCTCCTTATCATGAAACCTCACTAACTCAATCTTAGTTCCTGCAATCAGTTTGTCCGGTCTTTCCCCAAACATAAGCAGCCCGATATTTTTAATTACAATTCCCTCATCTTTTTCCTCTGCCACTTCCTCGGATATTAATAAATCTTCCAGAGAACGCACATTCAGTTCCTCTATCAATGAACTGTTACTTTCCCTGATAAAATCCTCCAGGTAGCCTCTGCGTATATGTTCCATAGATGCCCGATTATTGATACGATCCACAAAGGGTGTTGAAGCAAATTTTTCAAAAAGCTCCGCTAATTCACTTTGTTTCGCTTCTGTTGTAAATGATGCCGGACGAATCCAATACTTCATAGTACGGTCCTGGTCTTTTCCCGATTCTCTTTTGGAATAAACATCAACAGGTGCCTGATAAGGCCCTGCATCACCTGCCGCACATTTCAGGTAGACCAGATTCACCCCTTTATATTCCACCACATCAATTTTAGGGATATAACGAGGCTCAATCTTATTGCAATATTGGAATATTTTCAGTTGAATATCATCAAGCAGTTCGCTTGGCAAACCTATGGGCGGCAAGACAGGAATTCCATTTTCTGCTTTTACACCGATTACAAGGTATCCTCCGTCTACTCCTGCAATATCATTAGCATAAGCACATATTGTATGCACAATATCCGCGGGATTAAAACCTTCCTTGTACTCTATTTGCTCTACTTTTCGCCCTTCCAGCAGGGTTTCTATTTTTATTGGAATCATAAAATTGTCTCCACTTTTTTCCTTTCGAGTGCAATTAGAGTGATTTATGAGTTTTAACCCATTTTCACTCGAACAAAAACTTAATCATCAACTTTCACATACCTACTCCTATCTACAGTTGCAATTTATATGATTTTTTCTGCTAATACTATATAAAAACTATATAGGTCAGCAAATTCTATTTTACTTGAAACTCTCTCAATTGCTCAAGAATCACATCGTACCCGGTTTCATCCATATCTCTAATAGCCAACATATATGTCATCAAATTATTTTTTTCTTTTTCACTTAATAACACTTCGTCTGCTAAAAAAAGCATTAAAAGCATCAATTCCTTCTTTTTCACTCTACCATTTACATTTTTTCTTTCATCTAACCATAGTACATTCTTCCAGGGTCTCTCTTGAATTATCATTGGTATCTTGGCTAACTGTTGAATTGAATCCTCAAGATTTATGCCCTTCCTTTTCTTATATTCCATTATAGCTATAACAAATTGTGAAAGTGCAATTGGCCTAAATAATAAATTTCCACCATTTTTGCTTCTCAATTCTTTACTTAAAATAGTTTCATCATTTGACTTAACAAACTCATCTATAACAGGGATATTGTTCATAAATAAATCCCAGAAGTTTCTTATTTCTTCAATAAACTTTGTCACATCCTTATCTTCAGGTCTATATAGTAAATATCTTTCTTTTTGAGCTTTATTCATACCTTTTTCTTTAGCGTATTCATCAAAAAGATACTTATTTACTTCATACAATGTTAAAATAGAAGTAAATGCCAATCCGTTTTGAGATGGAATACTCTTATTTTTAGAATCAATTAACCTACTCCCCGAAAAAAGGACATGATTTTCTGCCATCTCCCTAGTCGCAATAGCAACAACATCATCTTCGTCAAGAGCAATAATTTCATTATCATTTACTCGCTTTGCTCTTCTGTTTAATGTTGAAAATAAACGACGAGTTCTTTTTTTTCCTTCATTCGTATTTTCATGCCCAATAAGAATAATGGGAACTTTTTCATCTTTTAATGCCGGATTTTCCTTAACAGCTTCTTTTATACCTGCAGCTCGGTGTTGTCCGTCAACTGGAAATATTGTTTCATCTCCTTTTAATTCAAGAACTCCCACGCTATAAGTACTATAGTCCTCTACTTGAACATCTAGTTCAAACCATTCCGGATTTCCATCATATACTGCTAATACTAATGCATTAAACATTCTCTCTGATTGATTTAATAAATAATCAGTAATACTTTTTACATTATCCGTAATAGACCTTTGTAAGAGATTTGAATAGCTTTCACTATTACTAATTTCATCTGTTATCGGGCTTACCACTTTGCAAACCTCATCAAATGAAAATGCAGTAACATAATATCTCCATATTCCCATCTGTCCTTTAATCGCTGCAAATTTCATAATCTCTTCCCTTTCTTCTATGAATATTGAAATGCACTTAATTTCTTTCTTACTTTCGGAGCTGGATATTCTTTATTACATGGAGGCGTTAAAGCCATAATTAATTGATCTTCAACCAAATCAATCATACCATTCTGATCGAGAGGTAAATATGAAAAATACACATATTGCTCCCAATTATCAAATAATCTTTCTAATCTCTCATTTTCTTCATGTCTTTTATATTGATTAAAATGAGATTTTGCTCTCGCCCGTAAATTTTCTGAATTTGTCTTTCTTGCTCGCCCCACATACATTATATAACTACCCAAAAATGGAAGTATTCCATTTTCTATAGAATAAATATACACACCCCCACTATCATTAGGCAAATTATCCACCTCTTTCGACAGCTTATTACTATTGTCAGCAAAATATTTTATTTTTTTCATATGGTTCAAATCCACCACAAAAGAATCATTAGTGCATTTTCTCCACAACTCTGTACTTAAGCAAAATGGCCATGTCATAGACTGCAGATTCTGTACCACATCAATTTTCTTAATCTCCTCTAAGTATTTTGCTATCAAATCTTCTGTAATTATGTTAGGCATAATTCCTCCCTTGCACATTCAGCACATACTTTTATCCTGCTAAGCCAAAAAACTCTCTTTTTCATTACTTATGTACCTATTGTATGAATTCAATTCCCAATACGGCAATTTTCAAAACTCTCTTCCTAATATAACGCTTCTATTGACATCAGAAGCCGATTGTTTTGAACTACAATGCAAAACCTAGACATATGCAAAGATGACATTCTATCTCAGCAAAAATATCAAATCAATCCTTTAGGATCTTTTTCAATGCATCAACTATCAATTCCACATCATCCCATGTATTATACTTTCCAAGCGAGATACGAATTGTCCCCTTTGCAAGAGTTTCATCCAATTTTATCGCTTTTAAAACATGTGAGATTTCTGTATCTCTACTATTACAAGCCGAACCAGTGGAAATGCTTATTCCCATCAAATCCATCCGGTGTAAAATACTCTCTCCATCAGCACCCGGAAAAGACAAGCTGATTAATCCTGGCAATGCATTGGTGCCCCCATTTCGAGTAAAAGGTATTCCTGTACCCGCAAGACGATCCAATAAACCCTGCTCTAACTCAAGTATTACTTTTCTATTCTTTTGCAAATTATCACAGTTATTTTTCAATGCTGTTGCCATACAAACAATGCCTGCAATATTCTCTGTTCCTGCCCGAATACCTGACTCCTGTAATCCTCCATCAAAATATGAATATATTTGACATCCCTTTCTAATATATAGAAAACCACACCCTTTTACTCCATTAAATTTATGAGCAGATGCCGACAATAAATCAATGCTTAATTCTTTAACATCTATTTCCATATGTCCAACCGCCTGTACTGAATCTGTATGAAATAATGCACCTCTTGAATGGGCAATTTCACATAAGTCTCGAATCGGCTGGATTGATCCAATTTCATTATTTACTAACATAATCGAAACAAGTTTTACCCTACTATCAAAACTTTTTTTTAGGGAATCTGTTGTAATAATTCCTTCCCTTGTTGGATCCACCAGAATTACATTATGCCCTAAACGCTCTAATGTAGCACAAGAATGAAGCACCGCATGATGCTCAAAGGACGAGATGATAATCGAGTGATTCTCCCTATCAAACATGGTAGTTCCCTTAATCGCCCAATTATCACTTTCTGTTCCACCTGATGTAAAAAATATCTCCTCCGGTAATGCCCCTATACAAGAAGCAATAGTTTCTCTTGCCTCCTGCAACGCTTTCTTTGGTCGTCTTGCAAAGGCATATGGCTGAGATGCATTTCCATACTCCTCTAAAAAATATGGTAACATAGCATCGTATGCCATTTTATCCACCTTTGTGGTTGCGGCATTATCCGCATAAACATACTTTTTCATAATCAATTCCTACATAAAAAGTTTACAACCTTCGGCTTTAAATTCCTCAATTTTTTCTAATAACTCATCTACTGTGCATTCAAGATAATCAGCTAGACAATCCATACAGTAAAAGTTTTTTATATCTGTGCCGAGCAGTTTTTTATTGATGCCTACTGTATTTTTGTCCAAATTATCTTTGCTACATATTACACATTCATGCTTCATTACTCGGCTCCTTTACAGTAAATATTGGCATTTGCTTATCATCTTTTTTATACTCGGCATCAAGAATTGACAGTTGTCGCCATATGATTTTCCTCATGTTTACTGCTGGTCTAAGACAATATCTGTTAAATTGTCTTAAATCTATATCCTGTGCTTTACGCACATGTGGAAACAACAATTTTAAATATGCTGTAGCAATTCTCTTAACCGCTTCAGTATGTCTTACATATGCATTTTCTGACACATCTACAATTTGATCTACAATAGACCGATAACTTGCATCATCTCTTAGCATATGCAACACCGTGCAGAAGTATTCCGAATTCAGCGCCCAACCTGACACTTTCAAGCCATCATTCATTTCAGGTATGTCCCATCCCTTTATGAAGCCATGGATACGATCAACCAACGCGCTTTCCTGGAACAGTGTTGGCAATTCAGAAAACATGCTGGTATACTCATCCATATTTTCAACAGAAATATTACCAAGAAGTACAACTCCAGCAAACGACTCCCCTTCATATCCTCCTATGTTAAAGCGACCTCTCTCCATGTAGCCCTGCATGATAGAGCGCATTTCACTGATGTCATTAAAAGTAACCAGCTTAACTTCATCTATAGCTACATAGTCATTACCCACAATAAACCCAGGTGTCCTTTTACTCGTATCATAGAACATCTTTGCTCGCGTAATCTTCCCGCCATCTGTCAATAGCCCATATTTACTTACATTACCAAAAACATATGATTTCCCGGTTCCTTTAGGTGCCAATTCGAGAAGATTTAACCTTTTTTCCAAGAATGGAAGCAACCGTGTCAGCATTGCAAGCTTTTCGTCTTCACACTTATAACCTGACGCATTATAATCTATTGCCCCAAGAAGAACATCTATCCACTCATGGATTTCAAACTCTGCACGTACATCCTTAAAATAATCAAGATCAGCGGTATAAGGGCAAAAATTAGTAAATCCTGTCATCTTAATTTTCCCATGGATTTTAGGCTTTACTGTATCGTCTGGAAAACGGTATCCGAGTTCAATGACTCCCCATGTCTCCTGACCGTTAGTAAGCTCGTTCTTGTACTGTTCCCAGACAGAGGGTTCTATAATTGTTTCTTTATTGGTCAACCCAAAATTGGGCAAAGCAAATGAGATTTCCCCCGTTTTTATATCTATATCAATACCAACCTTCGTCAATATTTTTACACGTTCATTTTCATAAATCACCCTGTTCTTAATGCTAATCCATTCTTCTTTTTTAGGAAGATAAGTCTGTATAAATTCTGTAACTTCTTCCACATTATAGTTCCCTTCATCATCTTCAAATTTCTTGAGAACCCAGTCTCGTAGAAATGAAGGCAAGCCAAGCGAAGAAAAGAAGTTGCTTTTCTTTAAATCCTTATACACAACCATATCCTCAAAGCATTCTCGAAGCTTGTTCTCCATAAATCCTTCCTCCTAAAGCAGGTCTTTTTCTCGCTGCCCTTCTCTCTTAACAACAAGCTGTAATCCTTCGGCAATTACATTGTCACCCGAATATACATCTACAATGTAATCTCCCGGCTTGCGTAAATCTGGCATATCTACACGATAAAAGTTATTCTCCAGCGGAACCGCTTCGTAATTTTTTCCATCTACAGTAATGCTAACATCCGAAAGCACTGCCGTAATAAATATCTTTAAAGCAGCCTTCTTGCGGAAGCTTACTTCAATCTCCAATACCTCGGAAAAATCAACAGATTCAGCATCTACCGACATAAGGTGTGCTTCAATACTGCCTTCTCTATATGTAAGTTCTATAATCGGAACACAAATCTCTTCAAGTGTGGCTCCTCCATGAACTTCCACATTTGCTTTTCTACTTCCTCTAAATCGGTCATAGTTTGCCAATGCCCAGAAATCTCCTGCATCTGTGGCATAATCGGGCTGAACATCTACATCATTCTTTGGACAACATCTTCCTGAATGCTGTCCTTTTTCTGCCATTTCCCAAATATTTTCTGTATCATGAAGTACAGCCAATCGGCTTGCTCCATGGTCAGCTATCATTACGACGCTTCTTATGGGTTCTCCTATAAGTTTGTTCCTTATCTTCTCCAATGTGTTGTATATTGTCTCAAGTTCCTTAATCAGATGAAGTGGAAGTTTAGAATTGCTATAATAGTCATAGTCAAACTTTCCGTGGTGCTTTATCTCATCAATGTCCTTTATAGACACAATTTTATCCTTATCCCAAGATTCAAGAAATTCTTTATTTCGGCTTGTTATGGATGGAATTTCACAGCGACATACTGTAACCTTTGCACTAAGCCCAAGTTCTTTGCACATTGACATAATATATCCGAGGTACTCTACTCCCATTGCGTCCATAAAAAATAGAAGAGCATCTTTCGTATTCAATTTCTCGATTATTGATGACCGTGGTTCAAGTATTAGATTATATACCCGCTTCTCAGCCTGCTCCAATACAATCGTTTCAAACTCCGAAAACAACTTATTAATTATTTTTTGGTACTTGTAGTCTTGGAAGTATTTATCTAGCAAGTCATTTCTAAAACAATATGGCTGCATATATGTATACAAATCCGGGTAAACCTTCTTTAAAATACCTATCAAATCTTCACGTTTATATTCATACCCATACTGATCCAGAAAAGTAAAGATTGCTTCTTTTTCCTGCTGAGAGTTATCAGTTAAATAATAGATCGCACTCTTTCCCTTCCCTACAACAACTTTACAATAGGCTGTTAATTCTGCGGAAGGATTACCTATTTGATTCAGAAGTATCTTACGGCTTTCATAACATTCCCAGAAATCTCTGTCCTCTGAGTTTTTATCAAGAATTCCTCGATAAATATTCGTAATCAAATCTTTTAATGTAGATGACTTGGATGCTGCATTGTGGAGACACCAATTATTTTTTGCTCCAAAGAGTTTCAGTCCGACATAGTATAGCCAACGCCTGTTAGAGGCCATCTTGGAAAATCCAGGTGCATATACCTCAAGTGACAAATGATTCCCAAACTCTAAGTCTATAACATTTACCCAGCTTTGCTGTTTTTCAACCATCTCAAGAGCATATTCCCATTGAGCATCAGTACCGATAATTTCGCTTAATTCCGATGTCATCAAATCTTTCTGCATAAGAGCATCATATGCTTTGCTAAGACCACTAAGCCGATAGAGTGCATACGGAAAATTATCATTCTGCTTATTGGTGTTTATATATAACCTCTCCATGTCTGTACTCTCAACAGCCTCAGCAAACTTATTTATTCCCTTAATCGTAGTTACCTTCTCGGGCAACGAAAGATTGAATGCTGCCAAGACAATTTCTGGAATATCCCATTCATATCCATCAATAATTGCAATCCTTGGTTGAATTCTAGGATCTTTGAAATTCAACTGTTTTCTGCATTGAAAGGATACCACTATTACATGCCCTATAACATTCATAGCTAGCAATTCCTTCATCACTTTTTTTAGTTCCTGTTCACCACGCAATTTCAGAAACGAAGTCAGCTCTGTTACAAAAAACACTTCATCTTTGGCCGATAAATCATGGAACAAATCGTCCAACCTAGGAAGTTCATCAAAATTGCAATAATCAGATGCCTTAATAAGTTTTATGGAGCCAACATTATAATGTGAAAGTATGGTACTCCTGTCCTTTTGATTTTGAACATCTACAATCAACGGCTGAACATTATCTTTTGACAGATATCTGTCTATTTTCCTTATGCATTCTTCTAAGTTCATACTGAATCCTCTCAATTGCCCTTGATAATCTCCATGCCAACAGTCATATTGTCCTTAATAAGTTCCTTCAAATACCGCTTAACATCCGCAACATCCATCCCATCAATTTTTTCAAGAGCCTTAGCACATCCTTCCTGATTATATTTTGCTTCTGCCAACTGCTGAAGTTTCTTATCAACCTCAGGAAGTCCAAACCATTCATATGGTTCAACTGAAATTCTGCTATCCAGATAATCCTTTACTTCCTCAATATCTGTCAACATGACTGCATAACTCTTAATAATCGTTTCTGTAAAAATATGATTCAAAGCTAACTTGTCATCCAACAATTTATAAAATGTCGCTTTTTCAAGATACTCCTTTGCCTTATCTATAGATGCAGCATCTGGATGATTTTTGTTTAAAGTTCCGAAAGCCGCACGAGCACTTTGAACCTCTCCATCTGGTACGAGGCTCAGAATGGGCATCTTATGTTTCTGTGACCATTCTCTCGGGGAAATAGAATTTGTTTTCTCCTGCCACAATTTCTTAAGCTGCTCGTTTCCAAGAGAACTACGATACTCTTTTACTTTTGAATCCACGAGGTTCATATAGGCTGCCTTTTCAAAAGTAAATGTTCCAGCCGGTATCGTCTGATAAAGTCCTCGGATTTCCTCGTCAGAAAATCCTTCCAAGTAAAATGCACAGACTTGCATAAATAGTTTAACCTGATTGTTATAGAATTGGTTAAAAGCTTCTGCATTTATTATAAGCAGATCAAAAAACCTCTGCTTTTGAGAATCCAACAGTGTTCCTGCTTTTTTCATGTTATGAAGCATCTCCATAAATGAAGCAATATCTCCAAAATGATTTTTTGCTGCCGCAAAGGAGATGCGAATAAAGCCACACTTGTCGCACCATTCACGAATCGTGTTACCAAAGGAGACATTTTTTGAAATTACTTTGTTACTTTCAACAATAATTTTATACTCGAGAATCACCTCACGAATTTTCTGTTGAGCAGTTTCTACATTCCATACCCAGTTAGCTGCATCTGCATCAAATTTGCTCCGAAGCGCATTGATATATTGTCCATTATCACCAACCTCTGCCGCAAGATTGACCAGCTCGCCACTTTCAAATTCCTCAAGATACTTCTTCATTCCCTCAGTACAATTTTCTTTTGTCAACAGAAGCTTCAGCTCTTCAGCTGCATCCGAATTTTTCATACAGATTGATCCAATCTCAAGTGCGATAATGTTGTCTGTCTTAGAACCGACAATATTGTTACTGTTAGCAATCCCACAATAATTATCTATCAAGCTGATAATTACTGCCTGATCAGTTTTCAAGGATGCTTTAGCTACAATCTCTTTAATCGTCCAAATTGGAAAAGAATACTCTTTCATCTTATTACGTATTCTTTCCCTTGTCTGCTCTATGGAAGTACATAGATTAAGCGGGATACCAAATGCAACAGCCGTTGCCAAGTTAAACGCTTTCTCTTCAGCGGTCATCGCTACAATAAACTTATCTTTATACCGCGAATTTGGAGTAACCTGAAGATTGATAACTTCCGCCACCATCTCTTTCAATTTATCCAAATCCAACGAATCACTTGTCAATCCATCACTCCAGCTATACGAGCCATCAATATACTCTTTCAGCACAAAGCCTAAAATAAAGGCAGACAAATTACAAGGCATAAAACCATATGGTTTTCCTTGAACAAGCTCATAAATCGACTTTATTGAAATCCTTCCCGTATCTTCAAATGATACAGATATAGCCCGATCAATAGCTATCTTAATTTTGGAAATCAGTAAGTTGGGATGACTTATCCAATATACAGGATCATCCCATGCATCTTTCAAAGCAGTCTCAAGTTTTGTATTGACATTTCCAGAAGAGAACATTTGTCTCGTAGCCCTATTTGCACCACATTCAACTCCTAATTTCAAACTCGATGGGGTATACATTGTAGGCAGAACATTATACGCTGCCTCCAAGCAGTCTGGAAATTTATCTTTGTTAATGGTTTGAAGAATTGAAATCAATATATCCAGTGATGTAGCACGTTCTCCTTCAGGCCTTTTTTCCGTATATACAACAAATTCTCCTCCAGAAATACGCATTTTCCATTTTTTCAAAGCATCCTTTGCATTACTTGAATATTGACTTGCAAGTGCATAGTCTTTCCCTTGCTGATACATAGCTTGTGCCATCTCATTACGATACTGAGAATATCCATCTTGCCCAAATGGTGTTACTGTAGTATCAATAAATACCATGTGAAAACTTCCATCTTTTATGGCATCCTGTATCTTTTTACCAATAGCAGTCGCCTCTGTATCATTTTTTGCGAAGCAGACTACTGCCAGTATTTTATTTTCAAACTCTGCCTCTCTATTTCGCAATGCTCGAATGGTTTGATCAAAATCACTCACAGAAACATTGTTTAATTCATAACGCAATTTCAGAGCTCCGCCAATAGTAATGGCATCTGACACTGTAGTTTTATCTGTAAGTTGCTCAGAAATCAATGATGATGTATTTTTCCTATCTATATCGTCCTTAAACTTATCTAACTCTGCACCACTAACCTCATTAACATAAGCATTATACTGAAATTTTCCATTTCCCAACTGCTTCTTAAAAAGTACCTTATCCCTTACCAGTTTTTCTGCACATCTACTCGCTGCACCATTATCTAAATCAGACCCTTCAAAGGCATAATCTACATTCTTCTCATTCGGAATAAATAATTCTACAGAATCACCAGCGTGCTGAGAGATGGCCTGCAAAAGCAAGACTGTTTTCAATATCCTCTTCTCGTCATTATCCAGTTTCTGATTTCCACTACGAGTAAAGTAATCAAGTACCATGCGGATATCATGTGCTAAAAAATCCTTCCCCTTATCATAGAAAAACTCCCAAAGCATATCTATCGTCAGAAGCGGATTATCGTTCTCCGGTCCGTAATTGTCGATAAACCACTGAAATCCTTTTATCTCATCCCCTCGATCATTTTTTATAAAATCAAACATACTTCTCTGATTGGAGTCAAATGCTGATGAAATATGCTTTAAAAGCAACGCTGTATAAGGATGAATTGGAAGTATATCAAGCATTTCTTTATCCTTAATATTAGCTATTCCTTTGACAATCTTTCTGGATTCTTTGGTTCGATCTGCAAGTTCATCCGTAACACCAGCCCAATCCTCAAGAATAGTTTTATCTTTATTCTTTTCCATCGCAGCTCCCATTAACTGGAATGCAATATTTTCAGGCAAGCTAATTAAGCTGTGAGGATTCACAAAACGTCCATTCAATTTGATGAAATCCTTATCGCTCTCATGAAAAAGACCAGCACTTACATGTGTAACCAGAATGAAATAAAAAGGAGTCGTTTCGCTTAATTCACAAAGTTCCTGAAATCCTGTGAGATTCCGACTATTGTTATAGAAATACTCCGTGAACTCATCCCAAATAAAAACAATGGCTTTAAGATCATTCTCACGAATAACTTCCTTTATCCAGTCTGCCAGGTCGCTTGCTGTCATAGAGAACGCCCTAATCTGTCTCTCTCGAGCTACTTTGAATATCTTATCCATCAACGTATGAAGCGCACTATCTTGGTATGTTCGAAGCTTCTCAACAATAGCATCCACATCATCACCTGCAAACAGATCAGCATAGCTTCCCTTAACATATATATTGAAGCTTTGTTTATTTTCAGAATCTGAAAGATATCTTATTACAGATTCTTTCAGCGAATCCTTCCCCTTGTTTTCTATGTTAGCAAGATTTAAAGCTTTTTCAATACTTTCCTGAATAGCAAGAACAAGATCGTTGTCACCATGAATATTGGATGAACCATAACGGTGTACCGTAAGGATTTTTCCACTATTTTTAATCCGCTGAAAATTATTGCGTAAATCATTATCTATGCCATACTTTGCAAAAAACTCCTGGATATCGAGTTCGTCTGCATCGAGCAGCTTTTTAAGCGTTAAGACGGCATGCGACTTACCTGTGCCATAAGCTCCTTCAACCCAGATAGATAGTTTCTGCTTTCTATCAAGAACACTGACCGTATTCTTCACAAGCTTCACAAATGTTTCATGCGGAAAAAACTTCTTCCACATGTCAGGCTTACTGTTGATAACAGCTTCGTTTACCGCCGGGAAATAATCCGGATCAATGTCAAAATAATGACGGTAGTTTTCTAATATCGCCATGATAAGGCCTCCTCAAAGTAACGCAAGCACATCCTCGGATGTCTTTTCAGTGTTTAATGTAATCGTATCTAAATCCAAATTGAACTGTGTTGTAATAAAATCAGGATGGTTAACATTCAATCCTGTAAGAATTTTTTCCATAACCCCCCGCTCTAGATTGAATATTTCAGTGGGACTTACCCCATCACTGTCAACACTATGATCAAGCAATCTATTTAGAGTGAATTGATAATAATCACCACAAGCTTCTGCAAACTTATAGAGTGAGTAAAGAATAACCTCTGGATTAGGAGTCTTCCATGTATCTCTATAGAATGAATTCAATGTTATGATTTCGTTCCCTGATGCATTAACCTTTTCCTCAAAATCACACTTTCCAAGCCCTATCACTTCCCCAAATGGTGTTTTTGTCAATAGAATCTTAAAAGCGTCCGTTACATTCCTTTTCCCTAATCCCTTCATATCATTCTCCATAACATCGGTAAGCATATATTTCATCTGATCAGGTGTTATAGTTTCATGAGGAATTATGTTCTTCACAAACCAATTAAACTCAGCTGTATAAACAAGATTACACAACATCATTGCCCATGTAACTTCAGAATCCGAACCATAATCAAAAAGGACTTTCGCAAAATTGCTTGGCTCGTTCTTTGTGTATTTATCTCCTCCATTTGTCTTGTTGTACACTACAAGACCAGCATCCTTTACAAAATTTAAAAAAGCATCTTTTTTCTTATTTGCAACAAATCCGTGCCCGTCAGTCATCCAAAATTCTTCCTCACCAGCATCTTGAAAATACAAATCAAGCCAATTCTTTCTGACTCCAAAACTGAAGTATCTGTCCATGCCTTTCATTTTCTTTTCACCTCCGATTTTGTTCCTAATTGAGTTATATCTCAAGCAGTGTTCATGGATGTCATGACATTGATAACAATGTACACAGTTATCGGATATCTTTAGCCCATTACTCATATCTATACATCCAGTAGAACAGTTCGCAACACACACTCCACAAGAAACGCAATAAATACTTTTTATAATAACACTCCTAAATAGTGAAATGAACTTAATATCGTCTTTGCCTGTTCCGCAATTAGGAAATGAAATCACCGTTCCTGTCCCCGTATTATCAAATTGTATTTGATATGCCTTACCCCGGAAATCAATTGTGTAAAGTTTGTCATTTAGCTTGATAAACTCTCCAATAGTTTTTGCCCATTCCCTCCAACGGTCATTTAGGGATTGAACTGTAATTGTCGTCTTTCCTTTGTCCGTCTCAACAATATGTTTATCTTGTCCAATGTTTAATTCACGCCCAGTTTTGCGTGTCTTCCAATTCCCGTCGCCAATAAATCTCTCTAACTCTGTCTCAGAAAATGAAGATTTCCCGCTTGTTTTTTTTATGCGATCAAATAATTCCATTACTTCAAGTGGATAGCATTGAGCCTTCATGTATTCATGCTTGCCAGAAGACATTGGACATACCAAACATCCCGCACGGGTATTTCCTTTTTTATATGCTTCGTTAATAAGTAAGTTCTCCTGAAATATGTAGGTAAACAATTCAGCAGAATTCCATTCTAATATAGGATGGCAACTATATTGTCCCCTATGTTTACTCCCATAACTTATATCATCATATTCGCTCCGGCTTGCACTTTCATCACCTCGTATCCCGGTAAATGCCATTCCAGTGAACCCCTGATTTCCAGTTTGTTCCTGTAATAACATCACTTGCGGAGATGTCTTATGAACACTACAGCACCATCTTAAAGTCACTGCCGGAGGTCCAAATAGATTCCATGTATCGTAAGTAGTTAATTTAGACTTGGCTTGAAGAAATTCTATTCCCTCTTCTTCACATAAAGCTTTGACTGCGTCCTTTATCTGGTATGTGTCAGGGAATTCCATGCCTGTATCCCCGAACAAAACCTTAAATTTGTTATGCGGCAATGCTCTTCTAACAAGATCAAACACAACAATACTGTCTTTCCCTCCACTAAATGCCACATAAAATACATCAACTTTATCTTTATATTCTATATAAGTATTGTAGATTTTCTTTATCGTATCTTGCACAAGCTTTTCAAGAAAATTGCTATTTTTTGCCACCATGGACGGAATATCTACAAAACGGATAGGCGCTCCGCTTGGTTCTGGTTCTTCTACCAGTATTAGCTCTGGAGCGGTATAGACTGATCCCCCCTTTGCTTTCGCAACAAGTCGTCCCCGATAATAGTAATTGTTAGCCTCAGCCCACATGTACGGATAAGTATCATTCCGTTCATATTGCCAATATTGATCAAATCCCAATATATCTAATTCTTTATAGTAAACCGGACGAGGCTCTTTACTAAAGTTTAGTTGCGAACTATTTAGTAACAGCCCACCAGTTTCCGCATCCCAGCTATATGAATACATAGCATTACTTCTCCTTCATGTTTTTCCTCGCTCTTGCATTTATTAAAAGCGATTCAATGTTTGTATATGACCTCCGTGCAATGTAGCCGCTATCGGCAAGATAATTAAGCGCTGCTTTCTTCTGAAGCGACACATGACTTGTGGCAAGAATGTCTATCACCAGATCATCAAAGCTCTCAAATGTACGGCTTTTTTTCACCATTGCGCCAACGACTATATTTCTGTTATACCCGCCATGAACCAGATAATAGCGTTCACTGTAGTTCACAAGATACTGTTCCAATAAAAATATCGTCCAAGTATGTGATGCATCGGGAAATATTCCAAAATCATTTATTCTTGATAAAGGAACATAATCACCATCACAAAATCTATCAAGAATCATGTCCGTTTCCTTTACCCGAAAATGAAGGTTTGCTTTATTGATAAACTGTTCTTGGCTAATTCTTGCTGAATTTCTATACAATGCATCAAAGTAAACTGATGATCCCATATTTTCAGCAAAGGAAAGAAGTTCCGTCATTGTAAAGCTTTGCCTCTCCCTTGCAAAATTGACAAAAACATCACTCATTTTTAGCTCCGCATCCTTCTTGCTAATGACATTTCCCGCAAAAGAAAACTGATCCCTCATTTTGTACTTGAGGGCATCTCGCCATCCAATTGGTGAAAAAACTGCATTCTTTTCATAAATATACGGATATTTCTTTCTAATAATATCATAGAGTTCATTGCCACTTATAAACTCTTGCCTTTCAATTTCGGTTTGGAGTAGCGATGAAATATTTTCCAATTCTTCTTCCGTAACAGAAAATGAATCTGCGTGAAAATACTCGCCTTTGCTGTTTCTTACAAATTCCCCATTTGATCCAAGCAACAATTTAATTCTATCCTCTGGTATATGAGAAAGTATCTGACACAACTCTTCAACCTGTATTGGTATCCCTCGCTCTTTCAAACAGATTCTAACATCTTCTATAGGCTCAATAGCAACTCGTCGCTCTTTTGATAAATAGCTTCTTTCAATATAGTATTTTCCCCCGGCAAAATGAGCTATGTAGGTCTTCAACATATCAGCATCATACATATTATGATCAAGGAACTCATCTGAAAACTCCCGGAAAAGTACCTCGAAATATATAGCTGTCTTGCCTTCTGCAATGCTTTTATCAATGAATGAAAACAGTTTTTCTTTAAGTTCATCACTTAGCATAGTCTGTGGCATATACACTCGGCCGTCATGGACTATACCACACTTACGGATAATAAACTCTGCCTTTTCTTGTTCCATGTCCAACGCCACTCCATTAATCAATTCATAATGACGTCGAAATTTCTTCATTTCAAGAGATGAGCCAAGTCTATATCCTCGTGGAAATTCCTTAGCCAAAATTTTGATGAACGACTCTGTATCAGTATTTATATGAACAGGCTTAGCAAACGCCATACTAGCAATATCTTCGAAATCAATCATTCTTAACCTCAGTCCTTCATTGCTTTTTATAAAATTACGGTACCTTGGTATTTTTATAATCAATATGCGTTTCGCTGACTTCACATCATTTTCCCAAGATAAGCAAATATCAACAGACTTCCAAGTTAATTATACTACAAAATATCCAAATTGTCATTTAGATTCTCCTAGAAATACAAATAACTAGCAAATGGAACAGATGCTCCTGCCCCATTCTAACTCTCATAATGTGTATATAATTTCTTCTCTCACAATCTCCTCCGCCCTCGCCCTAATGCTATTCATCTTCTGCACCCAACGTATCTGATCCTGTTCTTTTAACTGCTCCGTCACTTCCTCCCTCTCCGCCATCTGTTTCACCAACAGATCAAATCTTTCCTCTGCCTGCTCCTGAATCAACAGCAGATGCTCTTTTAATTTGCCCGATAAAAGCATCCCCGAATAAATCCCCCTGTGGTGATTCTCTAAATAAGATTTTCGCATCAACCCATATTTGCGTAACTCTCCTTCCGGTTCCGGATCTGGTAATAAATTTGGTATCAAATAATCTCCACATTTTTCATAGGTTATGTTCATTGCCTGTTCCTCTCTTTCCATAAAATCTACATTTCCTGCTGCCACCGTTTATCCCTTTCAGGCAATATCTGTTGCTGCATTTTTCTCTGACGGTTGTGTTCAGCCGCATCTACTCTTGCATCTTCCAGCTTTTGTTTCATAGTTTTTGGAGCAAGCCGCTTTACAAATTCCACAAATTCCTCTCCCAATCCTTTTGAGGCAACAAACCGTTTTAATTTTTCAGCCTGCCCAGCAAGATCAGCTAATTTTTTCTCCAAAGCAGCTATCTTCTTCTCATACTTTTCCAAAAGATAATTTCTTGATACTGCCTTATTAAAAGCATCAAGTATTTTATTCCAGTCACTTTTCTTTACTTTGACATATTCCTCGTTACCGAAAAGGCTTGTCACAGGAACAGCTGATCCTTTCATATTTTTTGTTTCTACCGCCACTTCTTTTGTAATCATTTTAAATGTATCTGCCCTTAAATCATGTTTGGCAAGAACTTCCTGCGCTACTTTCTCTTTCGCCTCTGCTTCCTTAATCTGTTCCGTAAGCTCTTGCGCTCGCGAAACCAATTCATTGTTATGCGCTTCCATTTCCTGCACCTGTCCATGCAGATCAGACGCCTGCTTTTGCAAATTTTCATTACGCATCTCCAGATCTTCATTCTGCTTATCCAGTTTTTCTGCCTCTGCTTCAAGGCATTCCACTTTTTGCATTGCAGCTTTGAATTCCGGTAGAGTAAGGTTATCACGCTTATCGCCTTTGATCTCTACCTCCATTCCACGCTCCCGACATAAGCTCATTAAATAATCACGCTCTCTTGCCTCCCAGTCTATAACCTCATTGTCATATCTGCCTTTGCCTTTTTCAAATCCCATCTGCTGTAGGGCTTTGGAGATGCTGTTCCTCGTTTTCATGCCCTTTTTATATCCATCTGCAACAGGGATATAATCTATATGCAGATGCGGGGTTGCCTCATCCAAATGCAGTACACAGTTGAATAAATATAAATTTGGATTACTCTCCTGAAAAGTTCTGGCATACTCGTCCAATAAATCAACCGCCTCTTTTGCTGCTTCTGTCAGCTTTCCATTTTCATCCACAACAGGCGTATCATACTTTGTTCCAAGCTGCACAATATTTTCGTAGAATACATTCTCTTTGTTATCTGAATTTTCTATCTTCTTCACATAATTGTTGATTTTACGGTCGTTGCGTTTCTGCCCTGCATTATATTCCCTGACAGCCTCCCCAAAGCATTTCTCATAAGCTTCTGCTATGGATTGCCTGATATATGTCTTGTTCCAACCTGTTCTTTCCGGACAGACGTTTTTTGCTATAAAATCTCTATTGTTGTGTGTCAAACTTCCATCACCTTTTGGAAAAGATATAGTCTTTCCCGCCACTTTCTCACCCCCTCCTGTCTTTTCTGTGTACATCCGCTTACTACAGTTTTGTTACTTTTGTCAAAAGTAACGCCTTATTACTTCTGACGCTTCGCATCAGAAGTAAGGCGCCCTGCGGGGCTAATGCCGCAGATACAGCGGCATAGTCTGCCGTAAAGTTCATCCGGCAGACTGCTCATTCCGGCAAAATACCATCGTCATTCGCTATGGGCGGCGGTACCGAATAAATCGTTTCGGCACCGTTCCATAGGCTTCCTTTTCAGAATTGAGTACCGAATATAAAAATTCGGCACCACCTATTCGCCCATTGCAAATGCAAACGCCATCATATCTTCGGATAATCCTGTCTCCTGCATCTGCTCCGTTCCGTCTGCATCAGCATTTTCAGCAGGGGGTTCTTCGCTGGAATGAAAATCGGAAGCATATTCCTTAAAGCTGTTGCTGATCTGCTCTGTTAAGGCTTTCTGTAGCTCTTGGAATATTTCATGTATTTTTTTCTCCAGCACCCTGTCCAGCATCTTTTCGAGAACATCCGTATTCTGCACCGATGGAGAAAAAAGAGCATTTGACACCTTATCAGTTCCAGCTTGTATCCGCCCGTCAAGAACCTCAACAAACGCATCTGAAAGTATCTTCCCATAAGAACCCTCTTTTCGCGTAATGACCTGCAAGTATTCCCATGTCCTGCGCTGGTTTTCATTCTCCATGCAGAATTTTATGTTGCTGCATTTATAGGTCCTTCTCATTCCAAAACCTCATTTCTACACTGCCTGTCTGCGCTGTTTCTGCATTGCAAGATATTCATATCCTTTTGCATTGGCACAGATGTCTTCAATAAAAGTCACATTTCCCTTTGAAGCGATATCACTGTAATGCCTGAGCAGACAGCCGCCTCCGCCGATCACATAGAGATGCACCAGATCTTCTTTATATCCATAATCAATCAAGCGTTTTAGAATATTCTCTGCATATCCTGCGGCAATGCGCTCTACCACCTTTGCCGCTGCATCTGTTGTGCCCTGTAAGCCGTTTATCAGCATCGGCTCGATCAGAACCTCCGGTATGCTTTCCCCTGCTGATTTGGACAGTTCTTTTTGTATTTCCTTCATACAGATTGAAACGCCGAATTTGTCTGTCACAAGGCTTTTCTCCAATGGTCTGCCGTCAACAATCTGCATCACATTCATAGTGCCATTTCCGATATCAGCTATCATGTTAAAGCCTTTCATAGCTCCGGCATTGCATACTGCCGCAAATCCCTGCGGAAACACTTCCACGCCCACAGATGCACTCTGTAACTTTCTTTGCGGAATAAGAAAAATAATTCCTGCTCCTGCATCAGATATTTCTTAAAATCCGCCGCCTGGCTTTTCGCCCACGCAAGGGGAAGTCCGACTGCTAAAACTACTTTCGCCTCATACAGTCCCCTGAATTTAAGTTCTTCTGCCAATCCTGCCAGCGTAAGGATAAAGAAATCCTGCGAATCAGTCTTGTTGCCCTGATAAATTAAGTGAT
>CAZRKN010000078.1:0-20235 GCA_964600805.1 uncultured Bacteroides sp.
TGAGAATGCGAAGCATTCTCTTAATCGTCGCTGCCGAGCGACGATTTTTTATCTTATAGGAAATTACGCCGCAGCATAAATCATTCCATTGAGAATGCGAAGCATTCTCTTAATCGTCGCTGCCGAGCGACGATTTTTTATTAACATAAGGGCAGTTCGCAAAGCGTGCTGCCCGTTGTTTGCTCAACTAATGGTTGATTTTTTAAAAAACGACTCTATAAAGCGATTATTGCGGCAGTATAACCGGCATGATATATTTGAAATATGATAAAAATGAACTTGGAAAGGCCGGATTACGTATGTTGAACAAAGAAGAAGTCGGTAAAAGAATTGCTTTTTTTAGAAAAGAAAAAGGTATTACCCAAAAGGAACTTGCTGATTTTTTGCATATTTCATATCAGGCAGTATCAAAATGGGAGTTAGGAAAAAGTCTACCTACGGTTGATATACTGTATGAGATTTCCGGTCTGCTGAATGTGACAGTCGATATGCTTCTAAATGAAAATGAATGGAAAAACAGGAGTATTTTATATCTGGCATCAGGACTGGATACTAAAAGGTTACATGCCTTAAAATGTGAAATAATGGAACTAAACTCAAAGGACAAGAGTATATTATCTGCAGATTATGCGGATATCTGTATGTTTCAAATAGATACCTCGCAAATGAAAGAGCCGGTATATTCATGTGTTACCTGTGTGCCGGGTTCTAAGGAAAAATTAGCGAAAGAGTATAGATATAATCAGGAAATCTGTGCGGATGCAGCGGCAAGTGCCATAAACCACACGCTGCAGCATGGCATGAAGCCGGTGATTTTAAAATCAATGGTAGTCTGTGGAAATTATAATCAGGAACAGCTATATCTTATGGCTCAGTCCTTTAGGAAAGTCTGCGATAAAAATAATATATCATTTACCGGAATGGAGATTGCCGCCCAGCCGGTCAATTTTACCTCAGAAGAGTATGGGGTAAGCGCTACGGTGGTAGGAGTACAGGACAAGGATAAATTGCTGACAGGGAGCCTTTTGGAAGAAGGGGATATATTGATTGGCATTAAGACAGAGGGCATAGATGGAACGAGTTACCCTTTTATTAAGGTAATGCTGGATAAAAACCCCGGTCTATATCATGCTAAAATAGATGAAAACAGATTTTTTCTTGATGAACTTATGAAAGCGAACTCAGCATTCGCGAGAGAAATAACAACGTTACAGGAAAAAGGATATTTACGGGGAGCTTTTCGTATTAGTAATACCCTGATGAGAATGGGAACATGGCGTAACATACCGCGGGGATTAGGCGTGTGTATTGATTTGTCTGCACTTCCTGTCATACCCCTGCATCAATTTCTTTTTGAACAGGGTATGATTGGCGAAAATACGTTTTCATATCATTTTAATATGGGAATAGGCATGGTAGTGGCTGTGCCTGAAAAAGATTATAAAGAAGCAATGAAAGTTATCGGACAGTTTTCAGAGTGTTGGCGTATCGGACGGGTGGAAACCGATGATGCGCACAAAGGCGAAAAGGTCTGGAGCAAAGGGAAAATATCGTGGCGGCAATGAGGGGATGGTAAGTGATATGAAGGCAGATAAAGAAATTCTAAAACAAGTATTAAAATACGTTGGCAAACACATAAATTTAATATTTCTTTCCTTGTCAGCAGCAATATTATGTGCCGGATGCGGTGTTGCCGGTTCCGAGCTTTTAAAGTATGTGATTGACGGATTGGAGGCAGGAACATTAACAAACATAGGTCATATCACTTTTATGTGTTTTTGCATACTGATAGCCGGAGCAGGCTCGACATGGATTACAAGGTATGCATCAGGATGTATGGCGACAAAGATACTCAGGCGGGTCAAGGATGATGCGGTAACTCATATTACCGGAGTGACAGCAGAATTTATGGCGAAAAACCGCTCAGGGGATATTCTGTCCAGACTGACAGATGATGTGAACCGGATAAGTGGTTTTGTACAAGATGATTTAATTCTTGTAATTATGAATCCTTTTTTAATTATTTTTTATTTTATATATCTGATGCATCTAAATTTTCCATTGTTTCTGCTTTCCATAGTACCTGCAATAATATGTCTGCCATTTGGCGCCTCACTGACTACAAAGTTCAAGTCCGGTTCAAAGGCATATATGCAGTATTCGGCGGATGTTATCAGTACGTCAGCAGACATGATAGGAGGCATGGAGGTAGTTAAAAGCTATTCCCTTCAGGATACTCTTTTAGAATATTATCGTAAAAACGTACAGAAAATGACAGATATGGCAATCTGTAATGATAAGAATCAGTATAAGGGACGTGCGTTTTGGATTCTGTCGGGTACGTTTTCCTCCATACTCTGCCTTGTTGCAGGAGGATGGTTTTGTATACAGGGAAGACTGACAATAGGCGGTCTGGTGGCATTTTTTGCTCTTTTGCCAAAGATGGTGGAAATCATTAATGACATGGCATATAGGGCTTTTAACAGCAAGGTGGCATTGGCGGCAATAGAAAGGGTGTTTGAAATATTGAATACACCGGTTGAGCCGGAAGGGAGCGAGGTAACCGGAATAGAGGATGCTCCTGCGATAGAATTTAGGGATGTGTCGTTTTCTTATGAGGAAGGGGTTCCGGTGCTGAATGGTATCAGCTTTAAAGTTCCCAGAGGTAAGACGGTAGCAGTGGTGGGGGCAAGCGGAGGCGGAAAAAGCACATTGCTTCGTCTTTTATGTGGATTATACCGGCCGCAGCATGGGAGTATTCTGGTTGAAGGGGTCAAACTTGAGGATTGGAATCTGAAAGCGCTGCGCTCACGCCTGTCCTATGTATCGCAGCATAGCTATTTGTTTCCGGTTTCTGTGGGAGAAAATATTGTCATGGGTAAGCCGGAGGTGTGTGAAGATGAGATTCGTATGGCTGCCGAGGCAGCATATGCCTCCGGTTTCATAAGCGAACTTCCGGAAAAATACGATACTCTGTCAGGCGAACGGGGCTCGCGTCTGTCAGGAGGACAGATACAGCGTATTTCCATCGCACGTGCAATTTTAAAAGATGCCCCCATACTGCTTTTAGACGAGGCGACATCGGCGCTTGACGTACAGTCGGAGGCGGCTGTGCAAAAAGCGCTCGACAGGCTGGCAAAAGGACGTACAACGCTTGTGGTCGCACACAGGCTGTCTACTATAAAGAACGCAGACCATATCGTGGTTATAGAGCATGGGAGCGTGGCTGAGAGTGGAACACATGAGGAATTGATGGAACGAGGCAGGGTTTATCCAAAGCTTTATTCCATGTATGCTGGTGAAGGAGAGAAAGATTGAAAATCTTTGATTTTTCACACACATGCTTGCATGTGTTATGCTTTGCATGTGTTACGCAATATTTGTGCAGGCATCATTGATGCCTTAGAAATTGTGTAAAAAACACACATACAAATTCGCAGGTTGAGGAAGGAGCGTGATTATTATTGTGAAAGGCATGGTTATTGATATGAATCAAGGTAAAATAACAGTTGCAGGACTGAAAAAATATCTGTCATTATTTGAAAAATCCAGTGTATACTGGTTTTGCACGTTACTGATTCCAATTACGGAAGTATTTGTCAGCACAACGAACGCATTGTTTTATCAAAAGATGATTAATGCGGTGATGGCTTCTGATATTGCTTTATTTAAGGCGGCTCTATGGCTGTCAGCAGTTGTGCTGGCAGCAGGCATGGCAAAATGTTTCATTACTTATACATATATGTATCAAATCCGCCGGATTATGGCGAGGCTCCGTCTGCGGGTCATGACACATCTTTTCCATCTTCCGATGTCATATTTTGAGGGGCATCATACGGCGGATTCCATACAAAAACTATGTTTCAACGTAGAGGATATAAAAACTTCCCTTGCGAACAGGCATTCACGAATTATAAGCCCTATAATAGTAGGCGTATCAGCAATCGTAATTATATTGCTGTTAGACCCGGTGATAGGGCTTATGGTACTTGCATTAAGCATAATATCGGTGAGGGTCAATATGGTTCTTTCCAAACCGCTCCGCGGTATGGCGGTCAGGATACAGAAATTTCTTGCCGCATGTACGGAAAGCCTGACAGACATATTGGCAGGAATTGACATCATTAAGATGTTTCCGGGAGCGCGGGTTATGGTAACAAGGTATTCTGATGCCAATGCAGATGTGGCAGCCCAGACAATGAAGCGGTTTCGCAGGATGTCTGATGTACAGGCGGTAGAATGGGTGTTTGGATTCCTGAGCAATATTGTTATTCTGCTTATTGGTGTATTTATGTCCTTTGCAGGTTTGGTGGATTTCGGTACGGTGGTAGCAATTCTCAGTTTACAGGATATGGTATCGTTTTTCCTCAGAAACATCGGCAGCGCATGGGGAAGCCTGATAGATTCCTTTGTTCTTGCGGACAGGGTGTTTGAGATTTTGGACCAGCCTATTGCGCCTGAGAGATATCGGAATGACGGTATAGAGATGAACGTCTCTTCTCACAAGGAAGATTACGGTATCGTAATGAGTAATGTTGTATTTTCCTATAATGAATCAGAAAAAGTGCTAAACGGTATTGATATTACAGTGGATAGAGGAAAAACTGCTGCGCTTGTAGGAGAAAGCGGCGCTGGTAAGAGTACGATAGTTAAGCTTCTGTTAGGTTTTTATCCGGCGGACGGAGGCACTATCAGTATACTTGGTAAACAGCTGTCTGATTATAAGTTGGATGAACTACGGAAAAATATCGCTTATGTTCCGCAGGATGCTTATCTTTTTACGACAAGCATAAAAGAAAATATACGATATGGCAGACTGGATGCGAGTGATGAAGAAATTATTGAGGCTGCAAAGAGTGCCTATGCCCACGAATTTATTATGGCATTTCCAAATGGATATGAGACAATGGTGGGAGAGCGCGGCGAAAGCCTGTCAGGCGGTCAGCGTCAGCGGATTGCGATAGCCCGTGCATTTATCAGAAATGCGCCTATTCTTCTTCTGGATGAAGCGACTTCTGCTTTGGATTCGGAGAGCGAGCAGCTTGTTCAGAAAGGAATTGAAACGCTCATGGGAGAACGTACGACGCTTGTAGTGGCGCATAGGTCTTCGACTATTGAAAAGGCGGATATGATATATGTCATAGGAAGTCACAATTCCCTTCTATAACAATCATCTTGAGATTGCTTTCTGATAAGTGTACAATGTAAGTATGATAAGATTATTTTCATGTGCTAAGAGGTGAGAAAGCATGGAGTATGCAGCAATCAGGCATTTTGCAGATAAAAAGTATTGTTATGCAGTGGAGAAGGGACGTTTTTTGTTCCGGCTAGAGACCAAAAAGGAGGATGCGGTAAAGGTTATCCTTCATGGTCAGGAAAAGTATCTTCCGATTGAATTTATGGATACAAGGCAGGAGCATCGGATGGAGATTGCGTATTCTGATAACTATATTGATTACTATGAGGTAATCATAGACATTGATGCGGTCTGTTTCAGATACTTTTTTGAGATAGAAGATGCATCGGGAAAAGTTGCTTATTACGGAAACCACAATTTTTATGACGAATGCATTACGGATATTGATAAGATGTTTGACTGTCCGCAGAATCTCAGGGAGGAGGAAATCTTTGAACTGCCTGATTGGGCGAAAAATAAGGTGGTATATCAGATTTTTCCGTCCCGCTTTGCCACAGACAAAGATATCACGGAAGAAATCTGGTATCAGGCTCCGATTGGCCACAAGGCTGATTTAAAGGGTTCTCTTAGGGGGATAATTGAGCATTTGAATTACATAAAGGAGTTGGGTGCGGATATTCTCTATATGACGCCGATTTTCTGCTCCAATTCCAGTCACAAATATAATATAGAGGATTATTACAGCATTGACCCGTCTTTTGGAACCAAGGAAGACTTAAAAGAGCTTGTCGGCAAGGCGCATGAGCTGGGGATGTATGTTATCCTGGACGGCGTATTTAACCACACGGACGTGGAATTCTTTGCTTTTAAAGACATCAGAGAAAAGGAAGAAAAATCCGAATATCTGGATTGGTATTATATTGAGGATTTTCCACTTGTGATTGAATGGGGGAAAAAGCCCAATTATAAAACATTCAGTTATGCGGCGTTTATGCCGAAGCTGAATCTGCAGAATAAAGAGACCGCAGATTATGTCATTGATGTAGCTGAATATTGGATAAAGGAATGTGATATTGACGGCTGGCGTTTGGATGTAGCGGATGAAATTCATCACGCTTTCTGGAAGCGATTCAGAAGAGAGATAAAAGCGGTAAAGAAGGATGTTTTAATCGTTGGCGAAATCTGGCATTTTGCAGGCGACTTTTTAGAAGGCGACGAATGGGACAGCATTATGAATTACCAGTTTTATCATGCAGTGCAGGATTTCATTGTCGCAGAAAAACTGAGTGTGAGTTCATTTGTGGGACGGCTCAATTTTATGAAAGGAAATTTGAATAAGGCTTTGGAGGGATACTTATGGAATTTTATAGACAGCCATGATACTGCAAGGTTTTCCCATAGTGTCGGAAATAATATTAAAAAGCAGAAACTGGCAGCGGCACTGCAGATACTGCTTCCCGGCATGCCGATGATTTATTACGGTGATGAGGTAGCCCTGGGCGGAGGTCCTGACCCTGATTGCAGACGGGGGATGCTGTGGGATGAAGAAAGACAAAATAAGGAGATTTTTCACTACTATCAGGCGCTTATCCGAATCAGGCATGAGTATACGGTATTGACATCGGGTGATATTGTAAAACAATACGAAGATGATGCAGAAGGACTTCTTTATATAGAAAGGCATTTGGGAAATCAGCACATAGCAGTAGTTTTTCATATGCAGCAGGGGAATGTTGAACTGCCGGATTTAGAAGGCAGAAGAAACCTTGTGAGCGGTCAATGTTTTTCAGGCTGTTTAGGAGACTATGAAACGGCGGTGCTTATCTGATGAAATATTAATTATTTATGTAAGGACAATGATAATATGATTAAAACTATAAGCGGATATGAGTATGCAGAGATTTTCGCACTTGTTTACAATAGTGCAAATACCTTGTTTCCCTTAAATGTTCGTTGTGATGCAGATGAAAAGATATTCTATGAACAGTTAGCAGAAGATACTAACTTTGTGTATACAAATGACTGTGGTATATGTGGTTTTGTTTCCTATCATAAATCAAAAGAATACTATGAAATAACATCGCTTTATGTAAAAAGAGATTTTCAGAGGATGGGCATAGGTCATAGTCTGTTATCCTTTGTCGAAAATCAAATCCCAAGTAGACAATATACAATTATCAAGGTATTAAATAATGCATATTGGGCATTGGATTTTTATCAAAAAAATGGGTATACATTTTTACATAATAATCAGTCTTTAGTAAATAAATGGAATATTACAGAAAACCCATGGGAAAAAATATTATTCAAACTAAGTTTTTAATACGGTTGCTATTTTTCGGATATTTAAGTATACTATATATAGGTTATTTTATTTGTTTGGCAGAAGGTATATTTCGACCTCTAACGTATGTAGTTATTAGTGTGATGCAGTTGGATGATATGTTTTACTGAATAAGCCATAAAGGAAGTGGTGTGTTATGGGAAGAAAACTAAAGGTGTATTTAGATACATCAGTCATAAGCCACTTGATGCAGGAGGATGTGCCTGAGAAAATGGCAGATACGAGAATGTTATGGGAAATGTTTCGGAATGGGATATATGACGTATGCCTTTCAACAGTAACACTACAGGAAATTGATGATTGTTCAGAACCTAAAAGGAGCCATCTTTGGAAGTTTTTGAATCAGATTGAATATGAAACGTATGATGTTACATAAGATGCATTAGAAGTGGCACATCAGATTATTGATATGGAAATCCTTACACAAAAGAGTTTTGACGACTGCCAGCATATCGGTGTAGCTGTAGTGAATGGTTGTGACTGCATTATATCATGGAATTTTAAGCATATTGTAAATATCAAGACAATTCGCGGTGTGAGAGCAATTACAAATCTACAGGGTTACAGGGCGATTGAAATTTGGAGTCCATCAGTATTATTGGAAAGTGAGGGATGATTATGGAGAAGCCGATTTTAAGTCCGGATTTTACAATTGAAGATATTCATAAACTGCGCGAGTATAACTATGAGATGACAAAAGATATGACCGACAGGGAACGAATGGACTACTACAATAGCAGAGGAAGAGAAGTGCAGAGGAAATTGGAGCGGATGAAAGCGGCTAGTGTTTCATAGTAAAAAGATTGTATTTGATGAAAGGTGGTGAGAAATATGAAACAATATGAAGTTCTGATGGCTAAAGAGTTGTTTAAAGGCAGTGATATTGTACGCGGCTTCGCATACAAAGCAGGAACCGCAGGGGATAACTATGCCCTTTTTTGGAAAACGGATTGTTTTGTATGCAGCTCACCATTTGACGGAATAAACGGGAGTATGGCAGTCTTGTAACCTATAGTTTACAGGAAACTATTCTTCTGTTGTGTTGGATTTACAGTCAAAAGCGAGTGCCTTGTGCGGACAAAACAGTCTGTACAAGGTATTTTTTATGCCCAAAAATAAATGACAGTCAACATAAATGACAAGCAAAATAATGACAGTCAACACAAATGATATAAATAATATCGCCACGTAAACGGCAGAATGAGAGGATTGATAATGATAAGTAAATATATGGCGACTGCCCGGATGGCTATGCAGGGCAAGACGGGCGGCGGTGTGTTATATATGTTTCCGGATATGATTATGAAGGTGGTGTATCTGGTGCCGGAAATGTTTATCTGGAAATCACTGGTGGAAAGCGGGTATGAGGCAGACATGACGGTTTCGCAGCTCTTAAGCTATACTTATGTGAATACGCTTCTGGCAGATATGATGATTGTAAATACTTGTTTATCAGCGTGGGATTATGATACCAGAAGCATGGAGATGTTTACCCGTCCCCTGTCGGTATTCGGGCAGGTCATTTCAAGGACGATTGGAGAGTGGATACCGATGCTGCTTTTGTTTTTGGTGCCGATGTTTTTGGCTGCGCCTTTGCTAAAAATAAGGATACTGCCTAATACTTTGTGGGTAATTCCGTCACTGGCGCTAAGTGTATCTCTTGGGTTTGCCTTTGAATTTCTGTTTTACTGCGTTACAGTCAGGCTGCGCAATGTTTCATGGCTCACCTATGTTATCAGAAGCGCTGTTACATCGTTTTTTTCAGGCACAGTGATACCGTTCAAAATACTTCCATTTGGTATGGACAAGTGGATTAGCTATCAGCCTTTCGGTAGTCTGGGCGGTGCATTTTTGTCGCTGTATGTAGGAAGTGCAGAGGCTTCTGAGATAATTCCGGTGCAGCTTTTCTGGAATGTTGTGATATGGATTGCTGCAGCCGTGTGGTTCGAAAAATCCAGAGAGAGGATGGTGAGTTTCGGTGGCTAAAAATAAGGTTTTTTATGGAATAAAGAGATATTTTCAACTGCTTGGAATATATGCAAAGATGGATCTGGCTTCTTTGATGCGGGATAGTAAATTCATGGCAATAGTAATAATTGCTGATATTGTCTCAAATATATCGTCAATTTCAGGAATATTTCTTCTGGCATGGAAATTCGGCGGTATTGGCGGTATGGACAGGTTTGAAGTTCTGTTCATGCTGGCATATGGCAATATTGTGATGGGCTTCTTAAATATGATGGGCGGGTGTAATGCGCTGTTTCCAAGCAGGATTATCGGCAGGGGGCAGTGGGAGCATATGTTTATTATGCCTGTTCCCTATACCGTGCAGTTGACTGTGGGAATATTTCCTTTTACCGGTTCCGCCAGTTTCCTGTCGGGAATCGGGATGCTATGGGTGGCCGTATGCAAAATGGAAACGATTATGCCATGGTGGTGGCCGGGAATGCTGATTCTCCAGATGATAATCAGCATGGTAATAGTTGTGGCGATTTCTTATATGTTTTCAAGTCTTGCATTTTATGCTCCGGTACAGTGTGAGGAGATATCAAGTGCAGTGGTATACAGTATGAACCGCACCATGACTTTTCCGCTATCCGGTATGCCGTTGTATATCCGGTACCCGCTGCTGACTGTTTTCCCGGCAGGTCTTATGGCATGGTTTCCGACGATGATTCTGCTTAGGAAAACGGCAGCATTTGTAAGCATTTATCCGGCGATATTTGCACTGTTTATATCGCTTAGCGCAACTTATTTTTTTAGGAAAGGATTTAGGTATTATGTTAAAAAAGGAATCAACAGATATGTTTCAGGCGGCCACCGCTCCTGAGGATATTGCGGTAAAGGTGGAGTCGTTAAGTAAGTCGTTTACACAGTGGCGAAAGAATACAACCCATTCTTGTAATGAAAACAACTTCGGGAATAAAGAATATTCAGGGAATAAGGAATATTCCGGAAAAGCAGACAATTTCGGAAAGAAAGGATTCGGAAAATTATTTCGGCAGGAAAGGAAAATCGTGACCGCGCTTGACAATGTTTCTTTTCAGATAAGGCGTGGCGAGTTTGTAGCGTATGCAGGTCCCAACGGAGCCGGCAAGAGCACCACAATGAAGCTGCTGTCAGGCATACTACAGCCCACAGAAGGGACTGTATCCGTGCTGGGAATGTCGCCGGAGAAAGACAGAATAGCTCTTATGAAAAAGCTTGGAGTGTTGTTTGGAAACCGCACGGAGCTTTGGTGGGATCATCCGGTGATACAGAGCTTTGAGTGGAAAAAGGTAGTATGGGATATCCCGGATACGGTGTACAAACGGAATCTGGATATGGTGACGGAATTGTTGGATATTGGTGAGATTAGGAACACCTTCGCCAGAGAATTGTCGCTTGGGCAGCGAATGAGGGCAGATCTTGCAATGATGCTGCTGCATTCGCCGGAACTGATTCTGTTGGACGAGCCAACATTGGGACTGGATGTGGTAGCAAAGCGTCAGATGATTGATTTTCTTAAAAAAATCAATCGGGAGGAAGGTGTAACAATTCTGGTAACCAGTCATGATATGGATGATCTGGAAGAGATGGCGCAGAGAATTCTGATGATTTCCAAAGGAAAGCTTGCTTTTGATGGCAGTTTCGATGGATTGCGCGACATTACGGGAAATCTCACACATTTCATCGTCACCACAGACGGCAGAGAACCTCAGCTTGAGGGCTGCAGGCTCTTAAGTGCGAATCGTGGAGTTTTTGAATTCGAGGCGGATTTGTCTCTTTTGCCCGTCAAAGTATTGTTGGAGAGGCTGTCGAAGGCTGATGGTATCATGGATGTGGAAATAAGGAAAGCGCCTATCGAGCAGGTGATTGCACAGATATATCAGTCGTGGGCAGACCATTAAGCGTTATAACCTTAGGGTATGATTACCAAAAAATTAATTTTTTCTGTCCCCAAATTCAAAAAATGCACACTATATAAGTGAGAGAGGCGAGCAAATGTCAAGTGATATCAACACGCGAGACCAATTGGTATCGGAATTTACTGAAAATTACATGGAAAAGCTGTTTTACTTCTGTCTGAAAAAGACGGGCAGCAGTACAGAAGCGGAGGATTTGACGCAGGACATTGCATTGAATATTCTGACTGCTTTGAACAAAGGGACGCTCCCCACAAGTTTTTCAGCGTGGGTGTGGCAGATTGCGCGCAACCGATACTCTGTATGGGCGGACGAAAAACATAGACGCAGTAAGTCGGTAACCGGTTCTGACATCGGCGACTATGAGATTGAAGACAAGGGCGAAAACATTCTTGATGAAATGATACACAGTGAACAGATGTCACTGTTTCGGCGAGAACTGGCGTTCAACAGCAGCAATTATCGCAATATCATCGTTGCCTATTACATGGAAAATCAAAGTATGCGTGACATAGCATCGAAGCTTTCGCTCTCTTTAGAAACGGTGAAGAAACGCCTTCAACGTGCAAGAATAATATTGAAAGAAGGTATGGATATGGCAAGAGAATTTGGAGTAAGAAGTTATAACCCGGAACAGATAGCTTTTGTTATGAGCGGCTGGGACGGGAAAAAAGGACAACCATGGTCTATCATTAATCATCTGTTATACAAGAATATTTTTCTGGAAACATATGAAAACCCGGAAACAGCGGAAGAGTTAGCGTTGGAACTTGGGATAGCGCTTCCTTATATGGAAGATGAGCTGGAGTTTCTCGCCAGAGAGGAACTTCTTCGTAAATCCAATAATAAGTATGTGACTAATTTTCAGATTGTCAGCAGAGAGGAACAGCGCGCGATATTTGATGCGAACAAGACCATTCAGAAGCCTTTGACAGACAAGTTATGTGAAATGCTCGATTTTTACATGAAAGAAGACGGGGCGATGGTGAATGTGGAGTATGTTGGCTACGAAGCTGCCAAGTGGGCTTTGCTGGTACGTTTATTTGATTGGTTTGCTTTGAGTCTGGTAGAGAATGATTGCAATAAAGGACCATATCCTTCCCGTCCGGATAACGGAGCATGGACACTAACGGGATATGAAACAGTCGATTGGGAAGAACCTGCTTTTGTTGGGCTGCATGGTTATCTTTCCCATGATAAAGAAGAGGTGAAGAAAGAGATAGATTTTGGACAGTATAAGTTTTACACCGGAGGTTTTTATGCAAAGACACCGGAGTTTCTTACTTATTCCGAAGCATATACACTTTGGCTGGTGTGTGCGGGAAGAGCGGAAGACGGAGAGAAGGGCTATATCGAAAAATTGCTGGAATACGGATATATTAAGAATACGAATGGTGTCATCGAGCCCAACGTGGTTGTATTTAACAGCAATGCTGACAATGCCGAAAAGCCGTATAAAGTGGATCCGGCTGACAGAATGACGGTTTTGATAGGTGAAATAGGTACCTTGATTAAGCAGGCTCCATCTATCACCCGCGGTTATGTTGTCGAACAGGCGCTGAAGGACGGCTGGCTTAAGTATGACGAGAACACGATAAATACAATCGGAGCGTTTATCTATCTTTAATACTGCTTTCCATTTATGGTAAATAATCGGTTGAGTGAATAAATAAGCGAAATAATTAATTTGTTGCAAAAATATGCAAAGAATTGTCTTTCAAGAATTTATATGCTAGAATAGGCGCATATGAAATTAGTCAAGGCGAAGAGAGGGTGATACCCATGAAGAAGGTTTCCGGCAAAAAGAAGAAAGTAATGATTGTGCTTGGCATATATTACTCGCAATAATTCTTTTGGTACCTGAAAAACGCCACTATCATGATGGCGGAACTATTGAGTACCATGCAATTCTGTACAGTGTAAAATTTGTACATCATATGGCGCCGGACGACTACGAGCGGAGATATATTGAGGGAACGGAGGTTACAATTTTAGGTGTTAAAGTATTCAATAATGTTGACTGGGAAAAGGAAAACTGAAAAATGGAATTTACTCGTGTTCTGAAAAGATTTATGTCCATAAACAGGGATTACATACCGGCACTCCTGATTGCGCTTTTCTTCATTATGGGAAGTCAGGGATTGGTAGCATATATAAATTATACTGCTGGAAATCTGACGGATGCCATCACATCCGTGGATTTTCCGCTGTTTGGTCAATATATTCTTATACTGATTCTGATGCAGGTGTTACATCTATATGCGGAATATCAGGTCAATTACCGCGTCAATTATCTCAGTGAGAGCTTTATAAAACGCTTAAGAATTCATACTTATGGAAAAATCACAGCGGCAAGCATGAGGTGGCTTGACGAAAACAAGCTGGGGGATATCATCTCGAGGATCAATGGGGATTTGAATTCGCTGGTAGGGCAGGTCAATACCTTTATGACATGGCAGTTGTCGGGAGCAGTGACATTCTTAGTCTATATGACAGCTTGTTTTCTGATTAGCTGGAAGCTGACGCTGATTGGCTTTGCAATTGTGCCTGTGCTGGCAGTTTTACAGTTCCTTACAGGGAAGCCCATTGCAAGGCTTGGGCAAAAGCGGTCCGTGGCTGAAGGAGAAGCCAACGGATTGTTTATGGATCTTATGGGCGGGCTTTCTTTGATTAAAATTTTCAGGGCGGAAAATGAAATGTCCGCCAAGTATGGCAAACAGGTTGAAAAGTCGGTGGCGGCAAATGTAAAGTCTTTTGCCATTGAGTTTATTATGAATCCTCTGCAGATCCTTATGGGATATCTGCCAAGTATCATTATCCTTATTGTGGGAAGCCGCTTTGTGCTTCGGGGAGAAATGACTGTTGGGATGCTGTTTTCCTATATCCTTTTGTCTTCCGACGCGCTGGATGAGGTTTCCGGCCTTTCATGGCAGGTTCGTAATATTTATGATACGGTAGGCATTTCAAAGCGTATTTTTGAGATTTGGGATATTGAGGAGGAAAGAAATACCGGTACAGTATGTGAGAAAAAGAATGATATTCCGGTGGAATTTGAAAAGGTATGTTTTGGTTATTATGATAAGCAACAGGTTCTGCATGGGGTCTCTTTTACAATCTCAGAAGGGGAAAATGTTGCCATAGCAGGGGCTTCCGGCTCCGGTAAATCCACAATTATGAAGCTTCTTTCAGGGTTTTATGAAAAGAATAGCGGAAGCATTAAAATATTTGGCAGCGAACTGGAAGAATGGGATAAGGGTAAGCTGCGGGAGCATATGAGCTATGTGGGACAGGACACTTACCTTTTTCCAGGGAGTATTTATGATAATGTGGCGATAGCGAACACAAATGCTGACAAGCAGCAGGTTCTTGATGTGATTCGTTCAGTTGGGCTGGATAAGCTGGATTTGTATTCACCGGTAGGAGAGCGGGGCGTGATGCTTTCCGGAGGGCAAAGGCAGCGTGTGGCGGTGGCAAGGGCATTGTTGAAAAAATCGGATATCCTTTTGATGGATGAGCCTACTGCAGCATTGGATACGGAATCAGAATATTATGTGAAAGAAGCGGTGGATGGGTTTGCAGAAGGCAGGACATGCATTACCATTGCCCACAGGCTTTCCACCATATACAATGCGGACAAGATTCTGTGTATGAGGGACGGCCGGATTGTGGAAAGCGGAACTCATGAAGAACTGATGGAATTAGATGGAGTATATAAGGCGTTATACTTAAAGCAGGAGACGGAAAAATGAAAAAAGAAGCATTTTCCATTGTAATACGAATGTGGCATTTAGTCAGAAAATACCGTATTCGATTTTATATCGGATTTCTTGTGGGTTCAACATCGAGATTTTTTTACCGCTTCCTTGACAGCTTTCTGGTTGAGGAATTTACGGAGGTTTGTGTTGGCGGAGAACAGGGAGCGCTTGTGCGTAGCGTGGTGACTGTCCTTGTCATGCTGCTTTTCGGGATTATTGTATATCCTTTAAGCTTTGGCATGGTCTATACCACCTATTCTCTGATGTCCGGTGAAATCAAAAAGCTTGTTTTTGACAAGATGCTGAGAGTAAAGCCCTCTTATATAGAATCCCACTATTCGGGGGAGATTGTGACCAAGATTACGTCGGACTACAACGATGCCATACAGCTTATCGCTTACCCGGTGGTAGGGCAGGGGAATCCATTTTCGCTAATTTTTGCAATTGTAATGACTGCAATTGTTATTTTATACAAAAATTTTCTGCTGGGTGGAATTTCCCTTGTTTTGACTGTGGCAAACTTTTTTGTTATGCGGTATATGGTAGAGCCTATGAGGGAAAAGGAAAAGAAGATTAAGGTATTTACCCAGAATTCTTCCCAGAGTATTGTAGATTCCCTGTCAGGTATGATGGTCTCCAGAATGTTTGGGCTGACCCCAATGCTGGTAAAAAGGTACGAAAATGACACGGAGGACATTTACCGAAATAACCTTTCTCTGATTAGAAATAAATCCATACTTGCTCTTGTGATTGATACTCAGAGTTTTGTTTCCTTTACGGCAGTTTGTGCCATTGGGTTATTTTTGTGCACCAAAGGACTGATTAGTATCCCTGTGGTGCTGTTTATCTCCCTTTTGCAGATGTCGCTTGGAAATTTTATCAGGGAACTGTCAAAGAAACTGTCAGAAATGCAAAAGTATATAGAAGGCGGCAGGAGGCTGTTTGAATTTCTGGATGCGCCGGAAGAGGAACAAAGACCTGTGCAGGCAGAACCAGACTTTGGCGCAAAAAATGCTATTGAATTAGAAAACATCCGTCTCCAATATGAGAAGGTTGACTATCCGTTGTTTGAGAGTTTTTCTCTGGCAATTAAAAATGGAGAAAAGGTAGGGATTGCCGGGGGAAGCGGCGGAGGAAAAACGTCTTTGATGAAGCTGTTTCTGGAATTTCTTGAACCGGATCAGGGGCAGATCAGGATCTTTGGCAGTGATACGCAAAAGTATAGTCAATCCCAAATACGAAGCTTTTTTTCCTATGTTCCTCAGGATTGTTATTTATTTGACGGTACGATCAGGGAAAATATTTTGATCGGAAATCCAGATGCGTCTGAAGAGGAATTGAAAAGGGCAATTGATAATGCTTATCTTTTTGACTTTGTGCAGAGCATTCCGGAAGGACTGGAAAAAAGAGTGGGAGAGCGGGGAACACTGCTTTCCGGCGGTCAGAGGCAGCGTGTGGCGATAGCCAGAGCGTTTTTAAAGGATGCGCCGATTCTTCTTTTGGATGAAGCAACTTCCGCACTGGATTCCCAGTCAGAGGATATAGTCCAAAAAGCCATAGAAAGACTGATGGCAGGAAGGACAAGTATTGTAATTGCCCATCGTCTTTCTACGATTCAGGATATGGACCGGATACTGGTGCTGGAGAAAGGGCATGTGGAGGAAGATGGAACCCATGAGGAACTGCTTGCGAAGGAGGGCAGATACTATCAGTTGTGGAAGCAAAATGGGGGATTGAAGAACTAAGATAAGTAATATACTTTTACAAAAAAGGAAAAATGAAAAATGGAACGGAAAATTAAGACTGCTGTAGTTGGCTGTGGCATGATTAGCAACATATATATAAAAAATTTAAAGAACCTGTTTTCCATAATCGATCTGGTAGCTGTGGGCAACCGCAGCCGGGCAGCAGCGGAAGAAAAAGCTAAAATTTATGGTGTTGACTGTGTGATGACTATCGATGAGATTGCCGCATCGGATGAAATCGAGCTGGTGGTGAACCTTACTCCTGCTTACGCACATTACGGTATCATCAAGAAGATGCTGCTTAGTGGAAAACACGTCTGGACGGAAAAGACTATGACCGCCACGCTGGATGAGGCTCGTGAACTGGTGAAAATTGCCGAAGAAAAAGGGCTTTATCTGGGCGTGGCTCCGGATACTGTGCTGGGAGCAGGACTGCAGACTGCCCGTCGTGCCATTGAGACAGACATGATCGGTACGATTTCTTCCGGAATTGCCGTCATAAACCGCAATCAGGCGTTGAATTCTGAATATTACACTTTCCTGCGTGACGAAGGCGGAACTTTGCCATATGATGTGGGTGTTTATTACATTGGCGCGTTACTCTGTCTGTTGGGACCTGTGAAAGCTATCCGTGCATTTGGTGCGTCTGCACCTTTGCATACCCCGGAATTTATGTTTTTAAGCGCAGATGAGAAGCCGTGGCGAATTCCCGGCAGCAATGTAATCTCTGCGTCTCTGAAATTTGAGAGCGGTCCTCTGGTCAGTGTGTTGTTTGATGGTAATACCATTAATGCGTCACAGCACAATATCACTTTATTTGGAAGCCGGGGAATCTTGAAGGTTGGCGATCCGAATACATTTGACGGTCCGGTATCGCTTGTTTACGCTGACCAGCCGGAATGTACGCTGCCATTCACTCACGGATATAACGGCGTAAGTACCATCAATGAATCACCCTTTGATTTTTATGGACACCGGGGTGTAGGGGTGGCTGAAATGGCGTATGCCATCCGTGCAGGCCGCCCTAATCGCTGCAGTAAAGAATATGGCCTGCATTGTCTGGAGGTGCTGGCGGGAATGGAAGAATCAGCCGCAACCGGCAAGACGATAGAGCCTGCTTCACGTTTTGAGATGAGACCTCTTGCACCCGGTTATTATTCTTCTTTTATGGGTGGTCAGGGACGTGCGGATGCGGAAAGGTCGCTGACGGATTGAATATCTTGTTCGGAGTGTCGGCTGATCCTTTCTATTTCATCATATATTTGTATTTTCTGACAATTTCCTTTCCCTCCTCTTACCCGCATATCGTAAATGGTTGTTAATTTATTGTTTTTTATAGTATATTATGAAGATATGTATACTATAGAGAGAATCTTGTATAATGCTGTTTAGCATTACCTATATTCCAATGTATTAAATAGGAGCAACCATATGCAATATAAAATTCTGATTATCGACGATGACAAAGAACTTCTCAAAATGTTGAAACAATACTTTGAAATAAAAAGATACGAAGTAATCGCGGCAGAGAACGGTACCGATGGCTTAAACAAAATAAATCTGCACCCGGATATCATATTACTGGATATAAATATGCCTAAAATTGACGGTATAGAGGTATGCCGCAGGATACGGGATAAAGTGTCTTGTCCTATCTTGTTTTTGACGGCACGGGTAGAGGAACAGGACATTGTCAATGGGCTTTCTTCGGGCGGCGATGATTATATTTTAAAGCCTTTTAATTTAAAGGAGCTTGACGCAAGGATTACAGCACACCTGAAACGGGAGGAACGGCGTAAGAGCAGTACGGAATGTTGTTTTCAGGGAGAATTATCGATTGATTATAGGGCAAAGACCGTACAGATTCATGAAAATTATCTGGAACTGACAAAACTGGAATATGCAATCATTGAATTTTTATCAATGAATCCGGGAATGGTCTTTGATAAAGAAAGAATTTATGAGAAAGTCTGCGGATATGATGCAGAGGGTGACAGCAGAGTCATTACGGAACTAATCCGCAGAATCAGAAATAAGTTCCAAAAATATACTGAAACGGAATATATTGAAACAGTATGGGGGATGGGGTACCGATGGATAAAATAAGAAATCTTTCTGTGAGAAAAACAATTCTTCTATATATGGCAGTTGCATTAATTTGCAGTTTTCTTCTTTCAGCATTCATAGTCGGAATTGCCTCACGGACGCAAATGTTTATCTGGTGGAATTATGTAGATGAGGAAGCATTTTTTAAAGCAGTAGAAAGTAACGGACCTTATTCTGTAACAGATATTCCAAGGCCAAGTAAATATGAGATGACACCGTCAGATTATTTTGTATCGGAACTTTGTGATTTTTTAGAGACTTATACGATATTGATTCTGTCTATGGCGGGAAGCTGTGCGGCAGTTTTTCTTTTTTATCGGGATAAGCTGAAAAATCCGATTGAGGAGCTGGCTTTAGCCTCGAAAAAGATTGCCGGTAATAATTTGGATTTTAACGTCACTTATGAAAGTAAGGACGAAATGGGCGTACTTTGTATGGAGTTCGAGCGAATGCGGGAGCAGCTCGCCCGGAACAACCGGATATTGTGGAAAAACATTGAGGAGGAAAAGCTGCTGCGGGCGGCTATTGCACACGACATACGCTCTCCGTTGTCTGTTTTGAAAGGATATCAGGAGATGTTGACGGAGTACCTGCCAAGTGCAGAAATCGACATGGAACAGGCAATGGAAATGCTGTCAGAAAGCAGGCGTCAGATTGAACGTATGGACACTTTTGTAGAAACAATGCGGAAAATGAGCAGTCTGGAAAACCGGGAGCCGACTGCGGGTGAGATTTCTGCCGGACAATTAGAGACAGATATCCGAGCGGAAATTACCATTTTGGAAAAAGAGTATGGAAAAAAATGTATTTTACTGGTACCGAAATCAGATGAAATATTTTGCGGAGATAAGGAAATCGTTTTGGAGGTGACGGAAAATCTGCTGTCAAATGCTCTTCGTTATTGTAAGAATCAGGTTGAAATTATGGTAAATGTTGAATATTCAGAATTAAGCATTAACGTCAGTGATGATGGGGAGGGCTTTAAAGAAGATGCAGAAAAAATCACGGAAGCGTTCTATAGTCAGAATGCAAAAGACAGCCTGAAACATGCAGGTATCGGAATGTATATAAGCAGGCTGTACTGCGAAAAGCATGGCGGAAAATTAGTTTTGGAAAATTATGAACAGGAAGGGGCTGTAGTAACAGCAATATTCCGTCGGATTGCGTAAGCGGTCCGGCGTTTTTTAACTTATAGGAAATTATGCCGCAGCATAAATCATTCCATTGAGAATGCGAAGCATTC
>CAZRKN010000079.1:0-19888 GCA_964600805.1 uncultured Bacteroides sp.
TCATATGATAGGTTTTGAATATTTCCATTGTCTACCATATGGGGAGCATATCAAACATTAATGTTTGTGGGTTTTTGTTATTTCTAAAATGATATGAATTATGTTGAAGAACGGATCACAAGCTTAGAAGCTATGTGAATAATCTGGACGGCTTGCATGGGATGGGCAATTCTGTCCAAAAGCAGGCTGATTATCCTTTTCCCCAGCAAGGATTTATTTACGTTTACGGAAGTAAGCGGAGGCGTGCAGTTTTTTGAGTCAGCCACATTATCAAATCCGATTACTCTTACATCCTTTGGTACTGAAATCTTTAAATTTTTCAGCGCCTTCAGAAGATATATGGCAATTGCATCATTGGCAGCGACAAAACAATCCGGAAGGACGGGAAGATTGCGGACTTCTCTCGTCAATGTTTCAGCGTTATATGGCATGGAGTCATCGTTTAAAATAGAGTATCGCAAATCAACAGGGATAGAAGAAAAAAAGAGCGCTTCCCTCATGCCTGTAAATCTTTCATAGAAAGAGCGACAATGTAGATAGTCCCCTACGAAGCCGAAGGTTCGGCAATTGTTTTCGCGTATCATGTCCATACAGAAATTCCTTATTACATCTTGGCTTTCAGGTAGTATGATATCATATTTTCCCCTTAATGTTGAAGTATAAATGGGGAAATCCAGAAATACAAGTGCGGTTTCAAACTCCAAAAGTTCAGCAATATATTCAGGCTCAAAAAATTCCATGCAGATGATTCCGTCCACTTTACTGCTGGAGAGATAGTGCTTGAACTTGGAAAAAGATTCCTGATTGGTAATCCTGAATTGAACCAGATCAACGTCATAATCCAACAGGTTTTCTTCCATTCCTCTTAGCACAAGTATATAGTAATTGATATTTAAAAGTAATCTTGTAGATAGAATCACGAATCGTTTTTGGCCCATTGTTGCATCAGAGGATGCTGCAAGCTTATATCCCTTATAACCCATTTCAATAGCCGCATTGAGGACGGCGTTTCTTGTTCTGGCAGGAACGTTTTTCCCATTCAGTGCTTTAGAAACTGTATTTCTGGATAAATTCAATGTGTCTGCAATATCCTGAATAGTTACTTTTTCTCCCATGATGTTGTTTTATACCTCCGAAATTTCACTGAATTAGTAAAATTGTACAAATTTGAAATACAATATTATACTGTAATTCCAGCATACATTAAGTTGTTGGAAATGTCAACTATATATCCTCAAAATGCACAAATATATATAATAAATTGTGCAAATGCACATTTTTATGACTAAATAAGCATAAATAATTGACCTGAAATTTAATATATAATATAGTAAATTTCACAGATATTTCAGTAGAACGAAAATAAAAAATTCACAATTAAAAAAGGAGGATGTAAATGAAAACCAACAAAAGTGTTTCGGTATCGGCGGCTGCATCTGGTAAAAATGTACAAAACAGCAAGCCGACGAAAAAGGAATGGCTGAAGCGTATGAGGGACAATTATCCGTTCCTGGTCATGGTCTTTCCTGCAGTGGCAGTAGTGTTCCTGTTCAACTACCTGCCGATTTACGGAGTTCTGATTGCATTTCAGGATTTCATGCCGGGTGATAAGATTTTCTCGGACACGACAATCTGGGTAGGATTTCAGAATTTCAAAAGATTCTTTACGGATGTCCAGTTCTGGCCGCTAATGAAGAATACATTTCTTCTGTGTATCTATGGATTTGTTATAGGATTTCCGCTTCCTATTATCATCTCCCTGATGCTGAACGCCTTAAAGGGAAAGAAAGGTGCAAAGTACTTTCAGACAATTTTTACTGCACCGCACTTTATCTCTCTGGTTGTTTTGGTAGGTATGCTGAATATCTTCTTTGGCCGTTACGGACTTGTTAACAACATTGTCGCAAATTTAGGAGGGGAGAGATTTTCCTATTTTTTGGAGAGCTCCGCATTTAGACCGCTTTACATATTGTCAAGTAACTGGCAGGACTTTGGATGGAGCGCAATTATATATATTGCAGCACTCTCCAATGTTGACCCACAACAGCATGAGGCGGCTATTGTCGATGGGGCTTCCCGTTTCCAGAGGATTCTGTATGTAGATATTCCGGCAATTATGCCAATGATAAGCGTTATGCTTATTATGTCTATCGGAGGTCTGATGGGTGTAGGATACGAAAAAGCGCTCCTTATGCAGTCAGATGGTAACCTGGCAGTCAGTGAACTTATTGCAACATATGTTTACAAGAGAGGTCTTACCGGAGTGCCTGATCAGGCTTACGCAACGGCAATCGGACTGTTTAACTCTATTATTAACGTAGTTCTTCTTATTATTGCGAATACGACATCCAAGAAGTTCTCCGAGAACTCTTTGTGGTAAGGAGGGTGGTAATTAAATGGCATCAGCAAATGTATCAATACAAAGAAGAAAAAAGAATGATAAAATATTTTATGCAATTAATTTGTTTTTACTTAGTTTAGTCGCATTAATTGTATTGTATCCTTTATACTTCATCATCATAGCATCAATTTCAGACCCGGATGCGGTGCTTGCAGGAAAAGTAGTTTTGTATCCTGTTGACATTACATTGTCAGGCTTTCAGAAAATAATTGAAAGGTCGGATGTCTGGAGAGGGTATCTTAATACAATCATCTATACGCTTATAACGGTTGTACTCTCTCTGGTTGTCACAATCCCCGCAGGATGGGCACTGAGCAGGAAGACGCTGCCCGGCAAAAAAATACTGATGATTTATTTCATTATTCCGATGTTTTTCGGCGGCGGACTGATTCCTTTTTACAATGTTATGAGCGGGCTTCACCTTGTCAATACAATTTGGGCTATTATCCTTCCGGCTATTCTTTCGGTCTGGAACCTGTTTATGACCAAGACGTTTTTTGAGTCCAGTGTTCCAAACGGTTTGATAGAAGCCGCCACGATTGACGGCGCCGGTCAGTTCAGGATTTTCTTTTCAATTGTACTTCCTTTGGCAAAGGCGATTATGGCAGTTATGGCATTATATTATGCGGTAGGTCAATGGAACAGTTACTTTAACGCTATGATATTCCTGCAGGATGAAAAGCTCTATCCATTGCAGCTCGTTCTGAAAGAGATTCTGCTCGCATCCGAGAATACGACCGGCGGAAGCGGCGAGACGATTCTTGAACAATACCGTCTGGCTAATCAGCTTAAGTATGCTTCGGTTATCGTATCCAGTCTGCCTGTACTGTGCCTTTATCCTTTCGTACAGAAATATTTTGCACAGGGAGCCATGATTGGATCATTAAAAGAGTAATGCTAAGGTAATCAATAAAACGTCTAAATAACTTATATTTTATGTGGAGGTAAACTAATATGAAAAAAATGATTTCCATTTTAACTGCGGCAGCGCTCGTTTTTTCACTGGCAGCCTGCGGTAACAGCGGCGGAGATAATAAGCAGGCTGCAAGCAGCTCGGATGTTGATACGCTGGTATCTGAATACAGTTTCCAGTGGACAGATACTTCTGCACCTATTTTGAATGAAAAGGGAGCTGCGGAGATTTCTTTTAACATCTACTCATCCAAAAATGCATCGGCGCTTGATTATAATGACATGAAGATTATGCAGGATTTGTATGAGAGCACAAACGTCAACGTGATATGGGAAAATGTATCGGAATCCGTATACGACCAGCAGAAAAATCTGATTCTGGGTAATGCTGACAACCGCCCGGATGCAATCTATCATGCCGGAATAAATTCAGGTGAAATTATTAAATATGCAAAGAGGAATGTCCTGCTTCCGATCAGCGATTATCTTGAATATATGCCTAACTTTGCCAAAATACTGGAAGAAAGACCTGATATCAAGAATCAGCTCATTAACGTTGAAGACGGAAAAATATATGCTCTTCCTCGTATAGAGGAAATGGGACTCTTGCAGACTCCAAATATACTCTTCCTGAACAGAGATTGGGCAAAGCAGGCTGTTGATGCAGGAGAGGTCAGCGGTATTAAGGAAGCGGATTTAGTGGATGGTCTAAGTCTGACTTGGGATCAAATGGAGGATATGCTGACATATTTTAAGGAAAATGATATGAATGGAAACGGCAATGCAACTGACGAACGCCCGCTTAACTTCGTACACAATAACTGGCAGGGTAATCAGTGCGACCTCTATGGTATGTTCGGTCTGAATGATAATCTTGAACACAGGGTAATCGTTGACGGGAAAGTTACTTATACCGTAATGGATGACAGATTCAAGGATGCGACGAATCTTATTGCAAGATGGGTTACAGAAGGTCTGATTGACAGTGTTTCATTTGAGCAGTCTCAGGACAATTTCCTGGCAAATGGAAAGGGATTGGAGCTTTATGGTGCATTTTACTGGTGGGAGAGCGAAACTGTTGTTTCTAATCCGGAGAATTATATTGTATGTAATCCGCTTATCGGACCTAATGGTGACCAGACAGTATGTGTTTCCAACAATCCTGAAGTAGGCACGGGCGAATTGATCATCTTTAAGGATTGCCCTAACGTGGAAGTGCTTCTCGCATATTTTGACCGTTACTATGATCCTGAAATTTCTGCACAGATTAACTATGGACCTATCGGCATCGTTTACGAGGAGGAAAAGGATACAGACGGTATGCTGCTTGTACAGAAAGAAATTCCCGAGGGTATGACTTCTGATGAGCTTCGTCTGCAAAACGCACCGTTTGGCATTATTTATCTCTCTGATTATGCATGGAATAATGTGGTTCATATGGAGCCCCGTGCACAGCTCAGAGTTGAGAGACTGGAAGCATATGTAACTCCTTTTATTCCGGAAGGCGTAAAACCCTGTCCTAACCTGTCGTTTACTATGGAAGAACTGAATACACTCAGTAACTATGAAACAAATATCAATGATTATATCAGGACAAATCAGATTAAATGGCTCACTAAGGGAGGCGTGTCTGATACAGAGTGGGAAACCTTCAAAACGGAATTAAGCGGCAAGGTTAACCTTACCGAGGTACAGGCAGTTTATCAGGCAGCCTATGACAGATTTGTATCCGGCAATTAAAAAAAGGAGGAATCGTGATGAAGAAATTACACAGAATTTTAGCTTCGCTTTTATTACTTGTATTGATTCTGTCAACAGTAGCGTGCTCCGGAAGCGGAGGCGGAGACGGTGAAAATACTAACCCGGAAATTTCGGGCGTAGGTGACATGGTTGTTGAAGCCGGCTCTGAGATTGATGCACTCGCGGGCGTTACGGCCTCTGACGCAGAGGATGGGGATATTACAGGTATGATTGTAATAGAATCGACTCCGGCGCTTGATTTTAAAAACGGAAAGGCTGTCCCGGAAAATGCCGGAAACTATGAGTTGACATATTCTGTTACGGATAAGGGCGGCGCTGTGGCAGAAGCATATGCAACGCTCACCGTAACCAAACAGACGGGCGAAGCCGTTGTTTATAAGCAGTTTGATTTTAACGCAAATCCCGCTGTTGATAATAAGGGCTGGAATGTAAATATTGCTGATGGCGTTTCGGCAAGCGGTGAACTGAAGCAGGGGGCGTATGTGTTTGACATTACATCTCCCGGCGAAGGCGACGGTGATATTCAGCTTGTAAAGTCCGGTATGGCTCTTAAACCGGCTGATTACAGGGTAAAGGTATGGGCAAAGTCCACGGAAAACACCTATGCGCATATTATTGCGAGAGATGAGAATGCAGATGAATGGAAGTCCTTCGGAGGAGCTTTTAACGTGGTGATTGGACAGGAGATTACGCCTCTGGAATTGAATTTCACCGCGGAAGAAGAAGGCAGCGCTGAAATCATGATTAACCTGGGCAAAATTACTCCAAACCCTGACAATCCGGATGATACCACTCCTGAGAATTTTGTTGTAACAATTGATAAAATTGAAATATATGAAATTTCAGGAGAGGAAACAAAGACACCTGTTTTCACAAACGATTTTACTGCTGCTAAAGAAGATGACGTTATTGTTTCAGCAGGCGATGGAGCTTCGGCAGAGGCTGTCCTTGAGGGAGATGCTGCTAAAGTGAATATAGAGTCTTATCCTACAGACGGCGGAGTATGGAGCATCAAGACTGATATAGCTCTTACAGATGTTGCAATCGAAGGTGGACAGAAATATTATTACAGCTTTAAGATTAATTCCGAGAACGGACAGTCCGGTGAGTGTCTTGTTGAAAGCGCAAGTCTTTACGATGCATGCAGAGTAAACTTTAACGGTTTTTCAGCAGGCGCAGGTGAGGAAATAGAGGTTAGCGGAGTGTTTACGGCAGATATTGCAGTTGAAGATCCTGTTATTCGTCTGCAGATTGGTAATCCTTCTGATGGCGTTACCTCTAACAGCATTGTTATAGATGATGTAATCTTTGGCAAGGTAGAGGGTGATTTAGAGACAGTTAAAACGATTGATGCATTTACCGCATATGGCAGGGGAACTGCAAATGAAGCAAATCCGGATTATCCATGGATGACCTTCAACGGAACTGATGAAGATAACGAGAAGGGCGTAGGTACAATCTGGAATGAGAACGGCAGCTTCTTCTACCGTATCGATCAGGGAGCACCGACAGACTGGCTCAATAAGCTCATCTGCGGTTATGGCGATAATCCGCTCACCCTGGAGGCAGACAGCTACTATACTGTAGAGATTACAGCAAAAGCTGATAAGAACGTATCCTGTGGTTTCTTCCTGAATCCTTTGGGGAACTGGGATCCGAGACTCTCAGAGCGAATTGATTTTACAACACAGGAGCAGACTTTCAGCTTTACGACGACGGATACATTTGTTACGGATATGGATTTCGAGATGCTGTTCCAGTTTGGTTCTGATGAGACTGCGCAGCTTGGGGAAGTTACGATTGAGTTTTCTAATATAACTATTTACCAGATGCGTGTCAACTAAATATCTATACAGGTGAATTATGCCTTGATTATATTTACAGGGAGGGTATGTATCCTCTCTGTAAATGTAATATTTTAAAAGCGCACAGGGGGTATAGTGATGAAAAATAGAATAAAAAGTTTTTCTGCTATTGTTTTTCTGTCAATGACAGTTATGCTTGGCGGCTGCGGACAGTCCGGAACACAGTATGATGTCAATTTTGAAGATATTTATGATACAGGCACAGAATACGACAGTCAGACTGTTTCTTCCGGGAAGAAGCTTACAGAGCCCGATACGCCGTCAAGGGATGGATATGTTTTTATCGGCTGGTATAAGGATTCCGGACTGACTGAAAAGTGGGATTTCGGCAAGGACAAGGTTAAAGCCGACGTAACCCTTTATGCGGGCTGGGATGCAGACACTCAGGATGAAATTACATATCCTGAAAATGATAAGGACTTCTCAAGCCTGAGGACTCCGGGAAGTCAGGAAGAGGCATATGAATACAATATGTTTTTCCTGCCTGAAGTGGACGGAACCAGTCAGCCATATGTCGGCGACACTATGCCGTATTATGAAAACGGTGTGTATTATATTTATTATTTGAAAGAAGGGGGAGACTCCTTTAATCATTCTGTTTATCTGGCGACGACCTCTGATTTTGTTAATTATTCGGAGCAGGATGATGCGGTGCTTGAGGCATCCATCGATGGCGGTCAGGACGGCTGGATTGGTACCGGTTCGGTAGTAAAGGCAGATGGGAAATATTATTTCTTCTATACCGGTCATACCGGCTCCGCGGCAGCAGAATATAAGGAAAAGATTATGGTTGCCGAGAGCGATAACCTTACTTCCTTTAATAAGGTGTCAGGATGGGCGATTACGCCGCCTGATGAGCTGGGACAGAAAAATGATTTCAGGGACCCACAGGCATATTATGACCCTGATACGGGAACGATTTCCCTTACCGTAACGGCATCGAAGGACGGTGTGGCAAGAATCTTGAAATATACGGTTAGCGCTGACCTTAATGAAGTAAATTATGACGGTATTATTTTCAGCAATTCGGTTGGGGATTTCTGGAATCTGGAATGCAGCGATACATTTAAGATAGGGGATAAATGGTATATCACCTATTCAGCACAGGATGATACACTCTGGTATGCCGTTTCCGACAGTCAGTTCGGTCCTTATTCAGAGGCAAAGCGTCTGGAAGGCAAGCTGTTCTATGCAGCGAAGCATGTCGAAGACGGTGAAAATACATATATGGTCGGATGGGCAAGAAGGTCTGAATCTGCTTCATCTACCCAGGATGTTGCAGGATGGGCTGGCAATATGGAAGTACAGAAGGTGGTGCAGAAGGAAGACGGCGGTCTTGTCCTTGTACCGGTAGATAACATTACTGCACAGTTTCAGAACAGGCGTGAACTTATGATTGACGATACGCATGTATTAGTGGAATCGGGTTCGGCATACAACTATGTAGACGTTTTTACATGTTATGAAAGCTTTATGCTTACGGGTGATTTTATTTATTCAGGAGAAGGAGAGTTCGGACTCTGCTTCGATTATAGCGGAAGAGCTGATAAATATAAAATGATTTCCATATGTCCCGGTGAAAATAAGATACAGCATACTTTTAATGAGGGGGATACACTGATTTCGGAAATGGATGTTGAGCTTGTTCCCGGAAAAGCATATTCCTTCACCTATATTCAGGAAGGTTCTGTCGGTATCTTCTATATTGATGATGAAGCGGCGCTTACCGTGAGGCTTTATGGCGTCAGCGGAAAACCTATTAAGCTTTTTGCCGGAAACAATTCCGTAGTATTTACGTCTTTAAGGCAGTATACAGGATGATTTGAGACAAAAGGAGGAAAAAGCATGGTAAGTCAGGCTTTGCATAAAGCAAGGAAATATGAAGAAACAATGGAAGCAAATATTTCTGCAGCGGAACGTCCGGAGTTTCATTTGTCAGCCAGAGTAGGGTGGATGAACGACCCGAATGGATTTTCTTACTATAATGGGGAATATCATTTGTTTTACCAATACAATCCTTATGATTCTGTCTGGGGACCTATGCATTGGGGGCATGCGGTAAGTAAGGACCTTTTGCATTGGAACTACCTGCCGGCAGTTTTGGCGCCGGATTCTTCTTTTGACAAGGATGGATGTTTCTCAGGCAGCAGTGTAGAATTGCCGGACGGCAGGCAGCTGCTTATGTATACCGGAGTGGTAAAACTGCCGCAGCCGGGCGGAAGCTTTAAGGAAATCCAAACTCAGTGTATAGCAGTCGGGGATGGGAATAACTATGAAAAGTATGATGCCAATCCCGTGCTTACAGAGAAAGACCTTCCGGTGGGAGGAAGCCGTTATGATTTCCGTGATCCAAAAGTATGGAAAGAGACTGACGGAACTTACCGCTGTGTAGTAGGAAACTGTACTACTCAAAGAGACGGAAGAATTCTGTTATTTAAAAGCATAGACGGATTCCATTGGGAATATGACTCCATCCTTGCTGCGAATAACGGACGCTTTGGCAAGATGTGGGAATGCCCGGATTTTTTTGAACTGGACGGAAAGCATGTATTGATTACGAGTCCCCAGGATATGATGCCTAAGGGTTTTGAGTATCATAATGGAAACGGTACTTTGTGCCTTATAGGAAGCTATGATAAGGAAACAGGCAGCTTTGCGGAGGAGTCAGACCAGTCCATTGATTACGGTATTGATTTTTATGCACCACAGACCATACTGACGCAGGATGGAAGAAGAATTATGATTGGATGGATGCAGAACTGGGATACCTGTAATCTGCGGGATCCTGAGCAGCCATGGATAGGACAGATGAGTCTGCCACGCGAGATTTCTATTAAAAACGGACGCCTGATCCAGAGACCTGTGCGGGAGTTGGAAAATCTGCGCGGTACGGAAGTCAGATATGAAAATGTGGTTATTACGGATACAATCAGGTTGGATGGTATTCACGGAAGAAAGATTGATATGGAGATATCCATCAGACCCGGTGATGAAAAAAATATGTTCCGGAAATTTGCAGTCCGTTTTGCGCAGGATGACATATACCGTACATCAGTAAGTTTCCGTCCGGCGGAGTCCATTATTAAGGTTGACAGGAAATTTTCCGGTTCCCGAAGGGCTATCATTCATCAGAGAAGAAGTCTTGTAAGCAGTGCGGATGGTAAGCTGAAACTGCGTATAATCCTTGACCGATTCAGCGCAGAGATATTTGTAAATGACGGGGAACAGGTTCTTACTATAACTTTTTATACGGATCTGTCAGCCGACGGAATTTCTTTCTATGCAGATGGTGAAGCTGTAATTGATGTAGTGAAATATGATTTGATTTAGGGCAATGCAGAAAAGAGGGAAATATGGGAATGTATGATGTAACCGCTTTGGGCGAATTATTGATTGACTTTACGGAAAACGGAACGAGCGGTCAGGGGAATCCGATGTTTGAAGCGAATCCCGGAGGTGCGCCGTGTAATGTGCTTGCAATGCTGGCAAAACTGGGACGTCAGACTGCGTTTATAGGGAAAGTAGGAAAGGACTTCTTCGGGGAACAGTTAAAAAATGCCATTCAGGAGGTAGGAATCAATCCAGATTATCTGTTGATGGATGGAGAAGTGCACACTACTCTTGCCATGGTGCATACGCTTCCGGATGGTGACAGGGATTTTTCTTTCTACCGCAATCCGGGAGCGGACATGATGCTCACGGAAGACGAAATTCCGGAGAATTTGATTGCTGACTCAAAGATTTTCCATTTTGGGACTTTATCCATGACGCATGAAAGCGTGAGAGCGGCAACAAAGAAGGCGGTGGCTCTGGCGAAGAAAAACGGTGCTCTTATTTCTTTCGACCCGAATCTTAGGCCTCCTCTCTGGAAATCTTTGGAGGAAGCCAGAGCGCAGGTTACCTATGGAATATCTAATTGTGATATTTTGAAAATATCTGATAATGAAATTCAGTGGTATACCGGGGAGGAGGATTTTGATAACGGAATCCGCCGCCTGAAAGAGCTGCATGATGTGCCGTTGATTCTGCTGTCCATGGGAAGGGAAGGAAGCCGGGCTTATTACAAAGACCTGAGAGTAGAAGCGGCTCCGTTTTTACAGAAGAACACCATCGAAACCACAGGGGCAGGAGATACCTTTGGGGCATGCTGTCTCAACTCTGTTTTGGAATATGGTCTTGATAATCTGAATGAGGAAAAATTAATGAAGATGCTGACATATGCAAATGCGGCAGCGTCTATTATTACTACGAAAAAGGGGGCGTTGCGTGTAATGCCCGCAAAAGATGAAATTGAAGATTTTATGATTCGATAAAGTAACGCTCCCCCGCAGTAGAACTGCGGGGAGTTTGTCAATCAACAGATACAATTTTGTATATCTTGATATAATATATTTTATGTCACTAAACAGTCCTTCCATGCCGCAATCTGTGAAAATAGATTTTCCATATCTATCTTGGAAAAATCTGTCACATCTACTTTTATCTGTCCGCCGTCAACACAAAAATCATCAAATCCTCTTTGCTTTGCAGCCTTAACATAAACTTCATAAGAAATGGCGGAGGCTTTTATTTCCTCAGGACTGCGCTCTTTCTTTTCCGGATAGCAGTCATTCACAACATGACCTCTGTGTCTTTCGGGACTGACATCCCGTTCCAGAAAGCGCTGATATATTACTTTGTAATCCCCTGTCAAAGTAATTGTCAGTGCGTCATATTGATATGTTTCCAAAAGAGTCCTGATTCCCTCTTCTGATGCATATTCAAAATTGTTCTCCAGAATAAACGGATGTCTCGCTTTCATAAGCTGCTCTGCAACATAATACATGATTTCCATACTGGCGATTCCAAGATTTACTTTTTCCGCCCTTGACTGAAAGCCGACATTGTCAAACAGAAATTCCTTGATGGAGTCTTTTGAAATGACGGGCAGACTAAACTTTTCTGATATTGCCTTTGCCATCGTGCTTTTTCCTGCTGCAGGCATTCCTGCCAGTAATATACAATACATTCGTTCATGCTCCTTTAATATCAACCGTTTCTACAACCACGCCAAGTTCCTTTGCCTGTGTCAGAAAATCTTCAAATCCTTATTTTCAATATATCCGATTATTCTTAATTATGCAAGCAAGCTTGTAGATTAATACTATTCATGGCCTTTTTGCACATCTACCGATATCTCTTCCGAGAGTGACCTCCCGTAGACCATGAATAGTAACTGCAAACTTTTTTCACAAGCAGCATATCTTTTAATCTCTGATGCAATTCATAAATATCGAATTGAATTTTTCAAGCTGGTCGTAAATGATCCCGTGGCCGCTGTCCGGTAAGGTTATGAGCTTTGAGCCGCAAATGCTCCGGTGTTGAATTTCTGCAAGCTCTCCCGAAACAATAAGATCTTTATCACCATGAATGATATAGGTGGGAACATGAACATGGGAAAAATCCTTTTGCACGTCCTCGTCACGCAGTGCAATACAGCTTTTTATTGTTCCGATTCCGGACGCGGACAATGCAATGTCTCGGAACCAGTCTATAACCGCTTCCGAATGCGGACAGGCAAAAAGCTGTCTGCTGAAGTTCTGGCAAAGCATAGGTCTGTCGGTTTCTGCAAGACTTATCAGGGCATTGACTTCCTGTATGGGTTTTCCGTAGGGAAAGTCGAAACGTCTGGCAAAGCAGGGGGCTGCGGCGGAAAGCAGAATCAGCTTGCATACACCGGCTCCATTAAAGCGGTTCATATATCTTAAGGCAATCGCGCCTCCCATGGAAAAGCCTGCTAAGATAAATTTTTGCAGGTGCAGCTGCCTGACTATCTGAGAGATATCGGTAGCCATCTGGTTGTAAGTATATCCGCATACAGGTGTATCCGACATGCCGAAGCCTCTTAAATCCACTGCTACTACACGATATCCGCAATCCGTAAGCAGATTAATCTGATATTCAAAGATTTTGTGGGAAAGGGGCCAGCCGTGGATGAGAAATATGGCGGGTTTGGCTTGTGGGTTATAGTCATAGACGGCAATTTTCGTTCCGTCGGTTGAGGTTATATAATACATAAATACCTTCGCAAACAGGTTTTATATATTTTATGCGGTTAGGTCGGTTTAGGTTAAGCAGACTAAGTATTGTTATGGGCAGGTTGAAGTTCGCACGCCGGAGTCAGTAAAAGTCATTGCAGCAGAAACTATGTTAGGATATAATTAAAGCATTCAAACTGCGGATATCCGGAAATTACTATAGAAGGAGCATGGTTATTAAGATGAAAAGTAGAATATTGAAAACAGTATTGGTGTGTGCAGGGCTGGTAATTTGTCTCAGCGCATGTGGACAGTCTGAGAAGAAGGAACCCGTTAATTTAGAAATTGAGTATATAGAAGATGATAATATTGAGTCTGATGATACGGAGACAGTAAATTCGGATATGAGCGGAACTGATGGCAGCAGTACGGCGCCGGGCGTACCGGAAGAAAGTGAATGGTATCAGAAGATGCTGAAGGCTTCAATTCTTTCTGCCGGCACCAACGGAAGATTGGAAAAAGTACTGGAGAAGATGAAGAACGGTGAAAGTGTGTCGATTGCATTTATCGGCGGCTCTGTGACAGAAGGCGCTCTTGCCGACAGCTATGAGGAGTCATATGCTGACTGCTTTGCTGCGGCGCTGCAGGAAAAATATCAGGACGCAGAGCTGGTTTACATAAATGCAGGGCTGAGCGGAACGGGGTCTTCGCTGGGGGTGATGCGGTATGACAGGGATGTGGTTGAGGCAGCCGGATGTCAGCCCGATATTGTGTTTCTGGAGTTTGCGATAAATGACTATGGAGAGCCTACAGAGGGAAGGGCGTATGAAAGCATGATCCGCAGCATTCTGGAGTCGGATAATGAACCGGCGGTCATACTGTTATTCTCGGTGGCACAGAATGAATGGAACATGCAGGAAGAATATATTCCCATGGGAGAGCATTACGGACTGCCCATGGCAAGTATAAGGGATGCAGTAAAGGAACCTCTTGCAGATGGTAATATGACAAAAAAAGAGTTTTTTGCGGATGAGTACCATCCTACTACTTATGGACACAAAATTATGGCGGATTGTCTCGGAGAGTTGGTACGGGAAGTTGAAAACGCGGAAAGCAGCGGTGAAGTGGCAGCATTACCGGCGGATAGCATAAAGTCACCGGATTTCATGGATATGCACTTGCTGACCTCGAAAGGAGAGGGAGGCGTAGAAGTGTCTGCAGGCAGCTTTGCAGATGCGGATACACAGGTGCATGGATTCGGGAGAAGGGGCGGAGCGTCTGCTTTTCCTGACAACTGGATGCATACCGCAGGAAGCAAAAGAGATGCTTTACGTATGGAACTGAAATGCAAAAATATAATAGTTAATTATAAAACGTCTTCTTCAAAAGATTTCGGAAAGGCATATGTATATGTAGATGGTAATCAGGTCGCTGAGTTAGACGGATATTCTCAAGGCGCATGGAATAATTCCATTCAGGCGCTGGTGCTGGATGAGAAAGAGAGCGGATACCATGTTCTGGAAATTTGTATAGCGGATGGTGATGAAGAAAAGAATTTCACCGTGCTGGCTGTCGGTTATAGTGAGTGAATCTGTTTAAATTGAACGTGAAACTTGAATTAATTTAATTTGAGGAGGACAAATGAATGAAAATCGGACCAATTAAAACACAGCGGCTTGTCCTTAGGGGATTTACAAAAGACGATGCTTTATGGGCATATCATATTTGGAACGATCCTGAAATGGGTAAATATTTACCGGATGCAGCAAAAGAGGATATTGATGCGGAATATATAAAAGAATTGGAAGTACTCGGTGATGATGACGAATGTTGTTATCTGATTCCGGTATTAAAAGATTCAATGCAGCGAGTTGGTACATGCAGTTTCATGATAAGCGCGGATCAGAAGATTTATGATATTGCTTACTGCGTGCATAAAGATTATTGGTGCCAGGGATATGCGACCGAAATAGCGCAGGGGATGATTGACTATGCCCGCAGACAGGGAGCGGAAAGGGTGACTATTTTTGTAGGTCAGGATAATCTTGCTTCCAATCGTGTTGCAGTAAAATGCGGTGGTAAAATAGTAAGTGAAAGCACATACAGGAAAAGGGGAACAGATGTGATTATGAAAGACTATAAATATGAGGTTTTACTTTGACGAATTTGAAAAGGAGAATCTGTAATGTCGATAAAGGCAGTAATCTTTGATATGGACGGCGTAATTTTTGATTCTGAACGAGCTGTATATAATTGCTGGTTGGAATTAGCTGCTAAATATAATATTAAAGACATAGAAATGGTATATAGAAGATGCATTGGCGTTAACTCTGCAGTGACAAGGAAGACTTTTCTGGATTATTATGGGGAAGATTTTCCTTTTGATGAATATTGTGCGGAATTTTCTAAGAATTATCATACTAGATATGATAATGGACGGCTGCCGATGAAACCTGGGATAAGAGAATTGCTTATTAGTCTGAAGGAGAATGAATACAGGATTGCAATTGCATCATCTACCCGGACCGTGGTTGTTGAAAAACAAATAGAAGATGCGGGCTTAAGAGAATATTTTGATGTAATTGTCGGTGGGGATATGGTTGAGAAAAGCAAACCCGAACCTGATATTTTCCTGAGGGCTGCGGAATTGTTGGAGGTGACGGCGGATAATATTTATGTTATAGAAGATTCATATAATGGAATCCGGGCGGCTTTTGCAGGAGGAATGATTCCCATTATGGTTCCGGATATGATTGAGCCAGATAATGAGATGGAAGAAAAAGCTGAGTATATTTTTGAGAATTTATATGGGGTGAAAGAGTTGCTTTGTTAGATAAGGCTGATATTCTTATTATATGGAATAATGAATAGCAAATACAAGAAAAACCGCCGCTATGGCATATATATAGTCGGCGGTGATGTTAATCATTTGAATTGATACATAAGGTTAAGGCAGTCGGGAACGCTTTCATCTACATATCTAATCCTCCATTTTTTATTGGAGGGTCAAGTTTCGTGGACCCTCCGTACACGAATATTTTTCATATACAATCACCCCTTTTCATAATTTAGCTAAATAACAGCATAAATAGTGTAACATATTTTATTTATGATTTGAAGATATCAAATTTACCTCTTGCCAAATGAGTTCAGTTGTGGTAATATGTTGTTCGTTAGGTTATCACTAAGGTGATAGGGCGCAGCGGCTGCCCGTCAGAATAAAGAATGCGGCTCCGTGGTCAAGAGGTTAAGACATCGCCCTTTCACGGCGGTAACACGGGTTCAATTCCCGTCGGAGTCACTTAGTTAGAAAGTATATGGACCTTTAGCTCAGTTGGTTAGAGCAACCGGCTCATAACCGGTCGGTCCTGGGTTCGAGTCCCCGAAGGTCCACTTTTTAATAATAAAATAAATAAAGTACAATGGCCCGGTGGCTCAGCTGGTTAGAGCGCCGCCCTGTCACGGCGGAGGTCGTGGGTTCGAACCCCATCCGGGTCGTAAGAAAAAAATGTGATACAATTTTTCTCTTAGGTCATAGACCGACAAATTTGCTTTGCAAATTTGTTACAGTTAATTTACGAAGTAAATTTACTGTTTTTACTGTTGGGATCTTAGCTCAGCTGGGAGAGCATCTGCCTTACAAGCAGAGGGTCATAGGTTCGAGCCCTATAGGTCCCACTCTCCGCAAATGCGGAATGGCTGGTGTCCGTATTCGGCATCACATACTAAGCAGGTATGGTGGAATAGGCAGACACAAGAGACTTAAAATCTCTCGGGGGCGACTCCGTGCCGGTTCAAGTCCGGCTACCTGCATGATTTTATGATTGAATCCACAAATTCGGTTGAGTGCTGGGGTGGATTCTTTTTCTTTTGTTTCAAGCGCTCATCCCGTTCTGCAAATCTCTGCAACGCTGATCTTTTCTTTGTAATGGTTCTGAATAAAGAGATCATTTGCTGCAGGGAGTCTGGATGGAAATAATCTAATACCTTTTTCCCATGAAGAATTGCCTGAGAACTTATGATACGGAATTGAATTGCCGCACAGCTTATATATCACCCTCATATTCGGAACTATATTATAACATGATGTGAATAATTGTTATAGTAAATCGGTAAATAACCTATTTAAATAAAAGCGTTTTTAAGATATATTGGTGGTGCCGGAGGACAGATGAAGGAAGGAAAATCCGTTTTGGGCAAAGACAGGAGCAGAAGATTTTATAAAGAATTATTTGCGTTGGTTTTGCCAATGGCTTTCGGGAAGTTGATGGGAAATTAAAAAAATATAATTGGGTTAAAGATTTAACCGTGGAGGAGGATGTATAATGAATAATATTGAGAGAAGAGACAGGCAGATTCCGTATATTTCAGATGCAAGTGTATTTGAAGAACAAAAGGCAGCCAGAAGGCTGACACAGAAACTGAACACTATGGATCGCGCGGATTTTGCTGGAATTGCAAATGTGGTGAAAGAGTTGTTCGGTAAGTCGGACGGTGCCTTTGTGAACCCTCCGTTTTACTGTGATTATGGCAGGCACATTGAAGTCGGAAAAAATTTTTTTGCAAACTATAATTGTACTATTTTAGATGTGGCAAAGGTCATTATCGGTGATAATTGCCAGATGGCTCCTAATGTGGCAATTTATACTGCAGGACATCCGGTGCACCCTGACACCCGAAATACAGCCTATGAGTATGGGATAGAGGTCACCATTGGAGATAATGTATGGATTGGTGGTAATACTGTTATTTGCCCGGGTGTACATATTGGAAGCAATACGGTGATTGGAGCAGGCAGTGTAGTCACCAGGGATATTCCTGCCTGGTGTGTTGCAGCCGGAAATCCATGTAAGGTAATCCGTACCATCACGGAGGAAGACAGAAAGTTGTATTACAAGGATAGGGAGTTCGATGAAGAAGCTTGGAAAGATGTTCTGCGCATTCAGGGGAAATAATATTAAGTACGCTGAAGTAATCATTTTGTTTATGACAAAATATTGAAATTATCCTCACAATATTATATAATAATTAAGCATTTTATACTTATTATAAAGGAGGATATTCAATATGAGTTCTATCCAAAGTTTTTTAGCTTCTATTTTGATGGCGATACCCAATATGATTATGGCGATTATTCTGCTTATTATTGCCTTTGTGGCAGCTGATATCGTTAAGTCGTTGGCAGCTAAACTGTTAAAGGCTCTTAAAGCAGAAAAATTATTGGCAAAATTAGGTGTGAAGGACACCGCAATGAGCAGCACTGTTGAATTTGTATCAAAGCTGGCTTATTTCGTAACATTTCTGCTGTTTTTACCGAGCGTGCTTGACAAGCTGGGAATGCAGAGTGTTTCCTCACCGATAACAAGCATGGTATATTCATTCTTAGCATTTATACCAAAACTTGTTGCAGCAGGTATTGTTGTTGCAGTGGGCATTTTTATAGCCAACATTGTTAAGGAGCTGTTGGTTCCCTTGCTGAAAGCGGTTAAGATTGATTCGCTTCAGGATAAGGCGGGAATCGAAGCCTCTGAGAATACATCTTTTTCAAATATTATTGCTAACATTATTTATGGCATTATTGTTCTGGTTGTTATTACGTCAGCGCTGGATCAGCTTGGCATAGCAGCAATATCCGTTCCGGCTAACTCAGTTGTTACAACTATATTTAATGCTATTCCTAATGTATTCTGCGCTATAGTAATCATTGCAGCGGGAGTATTTATTGCGAAACTGGTAGCTAAACTTCTTGAGGGTCTTCTTGCAGGCATCGGAGCAGATACATTAATCGAAAAGGTTACAGGCAATAAAGAAAGCAAACTGGTTCTTTCCAAAACAATTGCCGCAATTGTAAAATATGTTTTGGTAGTAATCTTCATTGTACAGGGCGTAAATGTACTGAAACTTGACATACTGACAAAAATCGGCGCTGCGATTATCGGATATCTCCCTGCTGTTTTAAGTGCAGTGATTATTCTGGCAGTTGGCATTTTTGCAGCAAATACAGTGGAATCAGCTCTTGTAAAGAAGTTCCCTACAGCGAAAGCAGGCGCGCTTACGGCTAAAGTAGTTATTTACATACTTGTCGGATTCCTTTGCTTAAGCCAGCTGGGTGTTGCCACTAAGATTGTAGAGACTACATTTATCCTGATTATCGCAGCAATTGCTGTTGCGTTTGCGATTGCATTCGGAGTTGGCGGACGCAAATTTGCAGCTGATACATATGAAAAGCTTGAAAAGAAGCTCGACAGTAATGATTCAAACAAATAACTGTGATGAAATAGCAAGTCTAAATAAAATATTAACCGCATTTTCATGAGAAAACAGGCGGTAGGAAAATATGCTCATCTGCCTTGCGGCGGGTGGGCATATGTTATATTGCTAAAATCGAATAAAGCTAAAGGGGATGATACATATGGAAGAGCGTCTGAAAAGTTATATTACCATGATGGAGAATCTGTCCGAATCGTGGGAAAAGGAAAACGGAAGAACGCCGGGTGAGCAGGAGAAAAACAGGCAGATGGAGGATTTGCTGATACAGATTGGTTTTTTCCAGCATGAGAGACTGGTGCATCTGATTGTGACGGTAACTTTTGCATTGCTTACAATGCTTGCAATATTGGGAGCGATGCTTGAGCCGCATCCGGCATTGTTCATATTGATTTTGTTATTAGTGGCGCTGCTCATACCTTATATACGTCATTATTATATTCTGGAAAATGGGGTACAGAAACTGTATAAATATTATGACAAGCTGATGAAGCTGTAATGAGGTTATTTAAAAAAGACAAAGCAATAGAATCCGCATCCTGCGAGAATTCTATTGCCATAAATAAAAGCAGGATACGGGAGTCGAACCCGTTGTTGAAGTGTCAAAAATCCAGTAAAATGGTGTGCTACCCGTCAAGTAGACAATTAAAAAAACAAAAAGTTTT
>CAZRKN010000080.1:0-19421 GCA_964600805.1 uncultured Bacteroides sp.
TCAGCAGCGACGATTCCAAGAATGCTTCGCATTCTCATTGGAATGATTTATGCTGCGGCGTAATTTCCTATAAGATAAAAAATATGCCGAAACAGAAGATATTGCCATAACATGATTTAAGTGCCAAAACGCTCTGCTGCGAATATTTTATTTTCTATCAGACATAATAACATATGAACAGGAATATGCACAATTTCTGTTTTATCATATAAGTAAAGGAGTGAAATTATGAAAAAGATAAAAACTTTATTATTTGCATCTTTCATGGTACTGACATTTTCCATGATGACTGCCTGCGGCTCCAGAAACAATGCCGCAAACAATAACGGTACAAATAATAATAACGGTACAGACAATTCTGCAACAGGCACAGCAAACAATGCAAGTGGTACCAATATGAACGACACTGCCAATGCAAATAATGACAGTAATGTCAACTCTGTAACTAACGGCGATAATAATACAAACGGTAATGATTCTATCTTAGGAGAGACAGGCAATGCCGTTGATAACGCTGTAAATGATACCGGAAATGCAATCGGAAACGTGGTTGATGATGTTACAAACGGTGTCGGTAACGTTGTGGATGATATGGTTGGCAGCGATAATAACAATAACGACGCTAACAATACCACTAATAACGATACCGGCGTTGACAACAATACTAATGTCGATACCGGCAATACTACCGATGTAGGAAGAAACGTAACACGCAGCGGTTCTTCAATGGTCGGCACAAACAGCCGTACACGTTCTTCTGTTAACAGAACTACAACAATGAGGTAAAGCTCAGTATTGAAAAACTACGGGCAGCACGCTTCACGAACTGCCATTATGTTAATAAAAGTTCCATGACGCCGCATCATATATTGCAGCGCCATGGAATTTTATATTCTCTCTACAATACCGCCATAACGATATGCCTGCAACAGTTCATTCAACTGATGTATGCTCTCCCTAAGCTCAGCGCCGATATCCGTATCAGCGATTTTCTGCCTTGTAGTACTCGTTTCCAGAATGACTGAATCCGAGAAAATATCAGACTCGTTGATTATCGCAGATTCTGTGGATTCAAATGGCTCATGCGCCACCAAACGCATGCCGTAAGAATTAGCTACCAATGTATAACCGGCAATTCCCGTCTTATCCTGATATGCCTTGGAAAATCCGCCGTCTATAATAAGCAGCTTGCCGCCGCATTTAACCGGTGAATCTCCCTTCTTTAATTCTACCGGGACATGACCGTTTACAATATGGGATTTATCGGCATCCAGACCGAATTCCGTCAAAATCTTATTGATTACATCCTCATTGTCGAGCAGCCTGTAATAGCTGTTCTTCGTTTCTGTATGAGCTTCTTTCTCTTCTACAAAATAGCGTTCAAAAGTTGCCATTTTATCTTTACCAAAAACCGGAGAATTCGGTCCCGCCCATATATACCAGATTATATCCTGTCCTTTAAGTTTCTCCTGAAGATCATGATTTGAATAATATCCTTTTCTGGCATATTTCTCTAATACATCATACAATGCCTTTCCACTGCATTCCTCACCATATATACTGACTTTAATGAAATTGCCATTTTCATCCATCGGCATACAACCATGATACAGCAGGTTTGAATTATATACTTTGTAAAGACTGCCTTTGGAAAATAGAAACTTAACATGCTTCTGAAGCTTTTCGCATCTGACAAAAGCATGCTGCAATCGCTCCATCAGCTGTTCCTCTTCCTCAGTCAGTTCGTACGGACGCTCCCTGTTTACAGTCGGAAAATCCGTATCCTTCATATGGTACTCTTTCCCTTCGATAACAACTGTTTTTTTATCATAATCAATATGGTCCAGAAGAAGTCTGTCGTTCATGCCGAATTCCGGACGGCGCATAATAAGCTGCCCTTCAAGTTTGAACTGGAGAATCGCAATTGCCTTATGCATTTTCATATCAAGACTCAAATCTTTGGTATCATAATCGGTATTATATTTAATGGCAAAAGCATCGCAGTTAGTATCTTTATAGACTTCCATGGCAAATGTAGCAAGCGGTATTAAATTGATACCGTATCCTTCTTCAAGGGTAGCCAGATTTCCGTATCTTGCCGCCATTCTGATTACATTGGCTATGCAGGCAAGATGACCGCTCGCCGCACCCATCCAGACAATATCATGATTACCCCACTGCACGTCAACAGAATGATATTGTCTTAGAGTATCCATAATAATATGAGGTCCCGGACCTCTGTCGTAAATATCTCCTACAATATGCAGATGGTCAATTACCAGACTCTGTATCAGGTTGCTGAGCGCAACTATAAATTCCGGTGCCCTGCCTATGCGGATAATCGTATGGATTATCTCGTTATAATATGCTTCCTTATTCTGAATCTCCGCCTTTTCCGTAATCAATTCCTCTATTACATAGGAAAAATCAGGCGGAAGAGCTTTTCTGACTTTGGAACGGGTATATTTGGAAGAAACCCTTTTCGTAATCTGTACCAGTCTGTGAAGAGTAATCTTATACCAGTCTTCGATGCTGTTCTCATCTTCCTCACGCAGCACGATTTCCAGCTTCTCTTCCGGGTAATAAATTAACGTAGCAAGGCTTTTTTTGTCCTTATTACTAAGGGTATTTCCAAATTCCTCATCTATCTTGCGCCGCACAGAGCCTGAGCCGTTCTTCAATACATGCTTGAATTGCTCATATTCTCCATGGATATCAGTCATGAAATGCTCCGTACCTTTGGGAAGACTTAAGATTGCCTGCAGGTTAATAATCTCCGTAGACGCAGCCGCAATCGTCGGATACTGTTTCGCCAGACTTTTTAAATACTTCTGTTCTAATTCATCCATTTCAATACCTCATTCTTACTCAACCTGAGATTTACTCTCACAAGCCGTTATATCCGCTCCGTATTCCCGATAACATCACTCATGTCATACAGCCCTGCAGGCTTTCCTTTAAGGAATTTCGCCGCCTGAACTGCACCTTTTCCAAAAACAGCTTTAGAATAGGCTCTGTGAGAGAATGTAATCACTTCATCTGTTCCTGCAAAGATTACATCATGGTCTCCAACGATTGTACCTCCCCTGACAGCGCTGATGCCGATTTCATTCCGGCTCCTTTTTTCTCTTTTAGCGCTTCTGTCATAAATATATTGGCAATCTCCGTCAAGCTCTTCCTTTATAGAATCAGCCAAAGCTAATGCCGTACCACTTGGCGCATCTACCTTCTGGTTGTGATGTTTCTCTACGATTTCCACGTCGAAACCTGCGGGCGACAGTATGGAAGCCGCATCTTTCAATATTTTTAACAGCATATTGATACCCAGAGACATATTGGCGGATTTAAGAACCGCGGTCTTACCTGAAGCTTCCTTCACCTTATCAAGCTGCTTTTCTGAAAGCCCTGTAGTGCATAATACGCACGGCAGTTTTTTCTCCATACAATAATCAAGCAACGCATCGACAGCTGACGCGGTACTGAAATCGATGACGGCATCAGCTTCCACGTCACACTTATCTATTGCGGTAAACACCGGATAGCTGTTTTTCCCTTCATCATATGCATCTATTCCCGCCACGGTCTCTATCTCATCATCGGCTGCGATCAGACTGCTCAGAGTCTGACCCATTTTACCATTACAGCCGTGTAAAATCACTCTTACCATTTTCCCATCTCCTATCTCCACCCGCGAGTTTGGACCATCAGGCACAAACTTTGCAAAAACCGAACAAGTTCAGTTGAAAGAATGTAATTCTTTCAACTTTTTATAAAATACCGTAATTCTTCATAGCGCTGCGAAGCTTCTCTACATTGGCTTCTTCCATTTCGCTAAGAGGCCGTCTTGTCGGTCCCACCTCTTTACCCATCAGATTCAAAGCCGCTTTGACCGGAATAGGGTTCACCTCACAGAACAGAGCGTCGTACAATTCTAATACGCGGAGCTGTTCGCTGCAGCTTCCTGCAATGTCGCCTTCAAAGAATTTTGCGCAGATTTCATGCGTCTGTCTCGGAGCCACATTGGAAAGAACTGAAATAACACCTTTGCCTCCAAGTGACAGAATCGGTACGATTTGGTCGTCATTCCCTGAATAAATATCAATGTCTACCTTTCCCTGTGCAAGTGACGCCAGTTTTGCTATCTGAGAGATATTGCCGCTTGCTTCCTTGATTCCGACTATATTGGATACTTCGCTGCAAAGTCTTACCGCTGTTTGCGGCATGATGTTGCAGCCCGTTCTGCTCGGCACGTTGTATAAGATAATAGGAAGTTTAACAGAATCCGCCACCTCTTTGAAATGCTCAAACAAACCGTTCTGCGTTGCCTTATTATAATACGGAGTCACCAAAAGCAGTCCGTCCACGCCGAATTTCTCTGCTTCTGTGGAAAGATATACTGCCGTACTCGTGCAGTTAGAGCCCGTACCTGCAACCACGGGAACTCTTTTGTTTACTTTCTCCGCGCAGAATTTAATTACATCCAAATGCTCTTCATGCGTAAGCGTAGAGGATTCTCCTGTAGTACCGCATACTATAATCGCATCTGTACCGTTCTGAATCTGAAATTCAATAAGCTCTGCGAATTTCTCATAATTAACGCTTCCATCCTTGTGAAACGGCGTAACAATCGCTACACCTGCACCTTTAAATATTGACATACTTATCCCTCCAAAAATAATAATATAAAAAGCCGACCAAAATGAGGCCGGCTTCACTTTAATTGATATTGTTAATATCCCGATAGCGCCCCATCTGATTCGATGACAGTCATACAGTTCTTAACTGCATGCCCAAGGAAAAACCTGCAGATAATCTTTCCTTTCGGCATTTTTTCCTTTCCGAATATTTCACCTGCGTCTGCCGCATCCACATTCCTACTGATAAAAAATGCAACCTCTACCAACTTTTATTAATATTATAAATTTATAATTATAGTATCTTAGAATATCATAACACTATTGCGTCATCCTGTCAATAGACAGCTTCCCCATAGTTTCAATTCTGGTCATCTCATCCGCCATCATTTCTATCTCGGCATGACAGGAAACTCCCGTCATTATAACGTCCATTTCATCAGGTTTACACAATAGTAATGCTTTCAATTCATCCACTGTAATAATATCATTATCCAGCACTTCCAGCACTTCATCCAGAATAAGCAGACTGCATTCGTCCGTATTCATGACCTTTTTAGCGAAATTTAATCCGTTCCTGATATTAATGATTTCCTCTGTCTGTCTTTCCCGGGAGAGCTGCTTGAAATTTTCGTCTGACTTTTCAAAACGGAAAATCTTTATTTCCGGTTCCAGCCGCCTCACATACTCTGAATCCAACATGCCTTTTTCTTTCATAAAACGGATAATCACTACATCTCTTCCTCTGCATGCTGATTGCAGCGCCTTGCCAAGAGCTATGGGGAATTTCCCCTTCCCTTCTCCGCAATATATATATATCATGCCTTTTTCCATATTGCACCTCATATAATAACCGTCATGACGGTTTTATAAAATCTGATGCATATCATAACATAATAAATACGGAAACGCAACTTTTAATCCTGTTCTTCTTCCACAATTTCCAATTTACTGACAGAAACCTCGTAAGCAGTTCTTCTCTCAAGCTGATCCTCTGAAATTTTTTTCATATATTCCCTGCTTTGGATTCTGCCCCATACGGCACACCTGCTGCCCACTTCAAAGGTACTGGCAAATCTGGCATTTCTTCCCCAGCATATGCAGGGTATGTAATCCGATTTGCCATATGGCCTGTTGACTGCCAGCAGTAAATCCGCTATTTCCCTTCCGAGAGGGGTTTTGCGATAAATCGGCATTTTACAGATATATCCATCCAGATATATCTGATTAGTCTTGGTGCTCTCTTCAATATCATCCACGAAATCAATCTCTCTTGCAAACACCGAAAGCACTAACTTATTCTTCTTCTCCTCATGCCTGTTATAGGAGCGGAACTGTCCTGTAATACTGATTTTCATACCTTTATAATCTTCGTTTACATCTAACAGTCTCTCAGATACCATAACCGGAATGATATCCGTGGAATCACTCAATCTGTCCACGCTGATATCTACCATATAGAATCCTTCTCCAAATATTTCATGACTAAATTCAAAATCGCTTACGATTTCTCCCATAATAGTCACTTGGTTATTTTCAATTACCTTATCTGTCATATCTTGTTCTCCCTTCTTTGTTAAAGAAACTTACTTTTTAAGAATTTTTTCCGGTATTGTATTATCATTATATTCCATTTTTTTCAAAATAGAAGTGTCAGCTGTCGCGTAAAGTATTATCTATGCTAATGAAAATAAAGATTCTCATATTGCTTGCAAGTTTTACTCCATAGTGATATACTGAGTGAGTTTGAAAAAAATAATATGATTATTTTGTATGATATATTATAATACAATTAATTTATAATGCAATTAAATATTTCTAAAATTACTATAATTTGGAAGAAAACACTTCTTTATTATGAGCGAAAGGGAAATAACTATACAAAGTGATAAGAGAGGAGGCAATCATATAATATGAACCAGATAAGGGAAGATGTCAGGAATATTGCAATCATTGCCCATGTAGACCACGGTAAGACTACGTTGGTTGATGAACTTTTAAAGCAGAGCGGGGTATTTCGTGAAAATCAAGAGGTAGCTGAGCGCGTAATGGACTCCAACGACCTTGAGAGGGAGCGCGGCATCACGATTTTATCAAAAAATACAGCTGTTATGTATAAGGATGTGAAAATCAACATAATAGATACTCCCGGGCACGCGGATTTCGGTGGTGAAGTAGAGCGTGTACTGAAAATGGTAAACGGCGTGGTTCTGGTAGTCGATGCTTTTGAAGGACCTATGCCGCAAACCAGATTTGTATTGAAGAAGGCTTTAGAGCTGGATTTATCCGTTATCGTTTGCATTAATAAATGTGACAGACCGGAAGCAAGACCCATTCAGGTAGTGGATGAAGTGCTGGAACTTCTGATGGATCTGGACGCCAACGACAAGCAGCTTGACTGCCCTTTCGTATATGCTTCCGCCAAAACCGGCACTGCTACAACACAGCTTACCGTAAAGGGAAAGAACATGACTCCGCTGTTTGATACGATTTTGGAGCATATTCCTGCACCGTGCGGCGACCCGGAGGCAGGCACGCAGGTTTTGATAAGCACCATCGACTACAATGACTATGTAGGGCGTATCGGAGTCGGCAAAGTCGATAACGGCACCATCCGTGTCAATCAGGAAGTTGTCATTGTGAATCACCATGAACCTGATAAGCAGAAGAAAGTCAAAGTGAGCAAGCTCTACGAATATGACGGTCTGAACAAAATAGATGTAAAAGAAGCCGGAATAGGCTCCATAGTAGCAATTTCCGGAATTTCCGATATCCATATCGGAGATACTCTTTGTTCCCCGGAGTCCCCGGATCCGATTCCTTTCCAGAAAATATCGGAACCTACTATTGCCATGCACTTTATAGTCAACGATTCTCCGCTTGCCGGACAGGAAGGTAAATACGTCACAAGCCGGCATCTGCGCGACAGGCTTTTCCGCGAGTTGAATACGGACGTCTCACTGCGGGTAGAGGAAACCGATACAACGGAAGCTTTCAAAGTCTCCGGCCGCGGCGAACTGCATCTGTCCGTCTTAATTGAAAATATGCGCAGGGAAGGCTATGAATTTGCCGTAAGCAAGGCTGAGGTTTTGTATAAAACGGATGAAAACGGAAAAAAACTTGAGCCAATGGAACTAACCTATGTTGACGTGCCTGAAGAGTTTGCCGGTACCGTAATAGAAAAATTAAGCCAGAGAAAGGGCGAACTTAAAAATATGGGTCAGGCTGCCGCCGGCTATACCCGATTGGAATTCTCCATTCCATCCAGGGGACTTATCGGCTATCGCGGAGAATTTATGACCGATACTAAAGGCAACGGCATCATGAACAGTGTCTTTGACGGCTACGGACCCTATAAGGGAGACATTATGTATCGTAAACAGGGCTCACTCATTGCTTTTGAAGCGGGCGAAGCCATTACCTATGGTCTTTATAACGCACAGGAACGCGGCACTCTTTTCATTGGTCCGGGTACCAAGGTATATTCGGGCATGATAGTGGGACAGAACGGACGTGGGGAAGATATCGAGCTGAATGTCTGCAAGAAAAAGCAGCTTACCAACACCCGCTCTTCAAGCGCAGATGAAGCGTTGAGGCTGACGCCGCCCAAGATTCTGAGTCTGGAGCAGGCGCTGGAATTTATCGATACTGACGAATTGTTAGAGGTTACACCGTCGAGCCTGCGAATCAGGAAGAAAATTCTGGACCCTACGATGAGAAAAAGAGCCGCTATTTCAGCGGCAGCCAAGGCATCTAATTAATTAAATTCCCAGCGTTATAGATGCAATCCAGAAATATATTAACAGTGATATCGCATCTACAATAGTTGTAATAAACGGGCTCGCCATTACTGCCGGGTCCATTCCTATTTTTTTGGCAATCATCGGAAGTGTGGAACCCACTATTTTGGCTACAATAACTGCCATGAACAGCGTAAGGCAGACCACAAGCGCCACCTGAACCGCTACTCTTTCAATCAGCATTATTTTGATAAAATTACAGACTGCAAGCGTCAGACCGCAGAGCACGGCAGTGCGTATTTCCTTCCATACTACTGTCAGCCAGTCCTTAAATTCAATTTCATCCAGAGACAATCCACGGATAATAATTGCGCTTGCCTGTCCGCCGGCATTTCCACCGGTATCCATTAGCATCGGTATGAATGTATTAAGTACTATGAATTTGCTCAGCGCGTCCTCAAACGAAGCAATTATTCTACCCGTAAATGTAGCCGATATCATCAAAAGAAGCAGCCACGGTATGCGTTTTTTCCACGCTTCAATAACAGATGTTCTCATATAGGGCTTGTCCGAAGGGACAATAGCCGCCATCTTCTCAATATCCTCCGTCGTCTCCTCTTCCAGAATATCCACGACATCATCGACGGTGATGATTCCGACAAGCCTTTCTTCATTATCCACTACAGGCATAGACGTAAAATCGTATTTCTTAAACTGTCTGGCTACCTCTTCCTGATCCATCATGGTATGCAGTGAAATAACGTTTCCGTGCATAATATCGCCAATAATCGCATCCTGAGGGCTAAGCAGCAGATATCTGAGCGCTACGGTGCCGACCAGAGTCCTCCTTTGATCCAATACATAACAGATATTTATAGTTTCACTGTCAACTCCCACTTTACGGATTCTGGCAACCGCCTCTTCTACCGTCAGCGTTTCCTTCAAATCCACATATTCCACAGTCATGATACTGCCTGCGGAGTCCTCGGGGTAACGCAGAAGATGGTTAATATCCCTTCTTGTGTCCGGGCTGGCATGGGTAAGCAGCTTTTTAACTACATTAGCCGGCATTTCTTCCAAAAGGTCAGTCGCATCATCCGCCATCAGGTTATCTATAATGTTAGCCGCATCCTTATCGGACATAGACGTAATGATATACTGCTCCGTCTCGATTTCCAGATAAGAAAACACGTCGGCAGCCATGCTTTTGGGAAGAATGCGGAACAGCTTCAAAAGATCGGCTCTCTCCATTTCTTCCATATATGCCGCAATATCCGCTACATTCATTTCAGTAATATATTGTCTTAGCTTTATATACTGTCCCGATTTCAGCAATTCCAAAATCTCTTCCATAATAACACCAAGCTCCTTCCTCATCCCATAAATTTATGTACACAACAATAAACGGAAACCTTACTGCGTCTCCATATAGTAAATCGTATCCACTTTCTCAATCTGCGCTTTTCCCGCAGTCACCTCGGTTATTTCTTTTCTAATCCGCTCTTCATCCTCACATGGAACCTTAATCTTAAGCAAAACTACATCCGTATATTCCGGTTCCTCTATAGCAATCTTTTTTTGTCCCAGCATATATTGTATTCTTCCAATACCGTTATAATCCGTTGTTATTTTCAGAAGAATTCCGCGGCGCATAATGCAGATGCCGCTTGCCGCCATCCCTGCCTGCGCAGCCTGCGTATAGGCGCGCACCAGACCGCCGGTACCCAGCAGCGTACCGCCGAAGTATCTGGTCACCACGATTACTGCATTGCACACCTCCATACCAAGCAGCACTTCCAAAATCGGTTTTCCTGCCGTTCCGGATGGTTCTCCATCATCGGAGAATCTCACAATCTGCGCCTTTTCACCAAGCACATAAGCATAACAGTTGTGTCTTGCATCCCAATATTTCTTCTTCATGGACTCGATAAATGCAATTGCCTCTTCCTCCGTTTGTACAGGGGCAGTATTGGCTATGAATACAGACTTCTTTTCCTCAATTTCTCCTATACCGCCATGAGCAATTACTTTATAGGATTCTGCTTTGCTTTCCATTATAATATAATAACCATGCCTTTCTCCCGGCCTGCGAATTTGTGATGATACTGAATAAATCTGCCGGATATGCGCTTTCTTATCTTAACATAATTAGGAATAAAAGTGTATAGAGTTGTGAATAATTCTTAATAAATCTTGAATATATAAGAAAATCCTTTATTTAATATCCTGAATTTGGTATAATATATTGATGAACCTAATGATTATTGACATTGTCCCTTTATAAGCGTGAAAGGAGCACGGCTGCTATAATGAATTATGGAAAAAAAGGCGTCAGGAAGAAACAAAAGGCGCTTAATGCTAAATCTGTAAAGTGGGGTAAGAAACTGGGATTTACATTTGTTCAGGTATTCCTTATTTTTATCATCTCGGTTTCGGTAATCGGCGCCTGTGCCGGAATCGGAGTCTTTAAAGGCATCATTGCCACGGCTCCCGATATAAGCAACATTGACGTTACACCTACCGGTTTTTCTACGTTTGTATATGATATAGAAGGACATCAGACAGCCAAACTGGTGTCTACGGACTCCAACCGTATACCCGTAAATATGGAAATGATTCCCGATGACCTCAAGCATGCTTTTGTGGCAGTCGAGGATTCGCGTTTTTATGTGCACAACGGAATTGATATCAAAGGTATAATTCGTGCCGGCTTTGAAGGAATAAAAAATAAATTCAGATTTAAACAGGGCGCCAGTACCATTACGCAACAGCTTTTGAAAAACAACGTTTTTACGGAATGGACAAGTGAAAAAACAAACGCCGAAAAATTCAAACGTAAAATACAGGAACAGTATCTTGCCCTGGAATTAGAAAAGGTCATGAGTAAAGATGACATCCTGATCAACTATATGAATTCAATCAATCTTGGTCAGAATACACTGGGCGTCCAGGCAGCTTCAATGCGCTATTTTAACAAATCGGTAAGCGACCTGACTCTTTCCGAATGCGCTGTAATCGCAGGTATCACGCAAAGTCCGACAAGGCTTAATCCGATTACGAATCCCGACAAGAACGCGGAACGCCGTGAAAAAGTCTTAAAAGATATGCTGGATCAGGGATATATAACGCAGGCGCAATATGATGAGGCTATGGCGGATGATGTATATGCACGCATTCAGATAAATAATACGGATAACGGAGAAGCCGCAGTGAATACATATTTCGTAGACGCGCTTACGGATGATGTATTGGACGACTTGGTAAATGTGGCAGGATACACCGAGACACAGGCATTTACACTGTTATACAGCGGCGGATTGAAAATCTATTCCACACAGGATCCTTCCATTCAGTCGATATGCGATGCAGAGTTCTCCAACCCGGACAACTTTCCTGCCAACACCAAATGGTATCTTAATTATAAACTGACAATATTAAACGGAGACGGAGACAGGATAAACTATAGTACGGAAATGTTCCGGAACTTTTTCAAAGAAAGCAATAAAAATTATAATCTGATTTATACATCGCAGGAAGCAGCTTATGCGGATATTGAGTTGTATAAAGAAGCAATACTCGGACCCAACGACGAGGTTTTCAGTGAAAACGTATCCCTGACGCCGCAGCCGCAGGTATCTCTTGTGGTCATGGACCCACATACAGGTTATGTTGTGGCAATGGAAGGCGGAAGGGGCGCCAAAACCGGAAGCCGTACCCTGAACCGCGCCACGGATACCGCCAGACAGCCCGGTTCTACCTTCAAAATCCTATCAACTTACGCACCTGCACTTGACAGCGCCGGTTTAACGCTCGCTACGGTTCTTAATGATGCGCCGTTTAATTATGAAGGCGGACGGCCTGTATCTAACTGGTATGGAGAATCTTACAGGGGTATTTGTTCTTTCAGAGACGGTATCAGGGAATCATTAAATGTAATAACAGTAAAAGCATTGACGTGGATTACACCTCGGCTTGGTTACGATTATCTTATCAATTTCGGCTTTACCACATTGGTAGAGCGTGAAGAAATCGGCGGGGAGATTTACTCTGATATTCAACAGGCGCTTGCACTCGGCGGTATTACGAGAGGCGTTACCAACGAAGAGCTTACCGCTGCATATGCATGTATCGCCAACAACGGAACTTATATAAAGCCTAAATTATATACGAAGGTCTTAGACCATGACGGTAATGTCATTCTCGATAATACCACACCGCAGACCAAGCAGGTTATGAAAGAAACAACCGCATTCCTGCTGACTGACGCCATGGTGGATGTTGTAACCGCAGCCGGTGGTACCGGCCGGGCTGTCAACTTCGATAATATGGCAATAGCAGGTAAAACCGGTACCACCACTGCCAACAACGATGTCTGGTTTGTAGGCTATACGCCTTACTATACTGCCTCTACATGGGCAGGCTATGACAATAACGTAAAACTTGCAAAGGATGAACAGAGTCTTGCCAAAACCCTGTGGCGCGCCGTTATGTTAAAAATCCATGAAGACTTACCTAATCAGTCTTTCAGCATACCAAGCGGCATTGTCACCGCCACAGTATGTCCTCGTTCCGGCAAACTTCCGATTGCAGGCTTATGTGACAGCAGCGTTCCTTTAAGAACGGAATATTTCGCGGAGGGCACCGTTCCTACCGAAACTTGCGACGTCCATTATGTGGGACCTGTCTGCCAGTATAGTATGCTGCGCGCTACGGAATTCTGTCCGTTCAAGGTCGATGGGGTCTTGGAATTACCGCTTATCGAGGATATTTCCATACAGCTTGGCTCCCCTTCAGCCGCTTACAATGAGGTTATCAATGCAGACGGTACCATCAGCAGCGTACCTGTCGTCCAGACAAATATATGTCCCCATACCGGAGAATTCTTTACCAATCCGGACTATGAAGCAATTATTGAGGCGCAGCGTGCTGAAATCCATATAAGAAACAGCGGGCTGACACCGGATACAACTATCAATCCTTATGAAGGGCTGATACCAGACCAGCAGATGACGCTTCCTGACCAGACAGGCGTGATTTCTGAATAGAATAAAGCGCAGGCTCAACAGTCTGCGCTTTTATAATTTTAATAAATATCTTATTCACTTACATAAACACCTTTAATATCTTTTATTTTCTGTTCACATTCAGTGATTTTGTCCTGCGCATTGTTTATGGCAATGCATTGTTCTGCATAATGCTCTTCCGGTGTGGAAGCATGCAGTTCATAATATCGTCTTCCAATCTCCATATAATTCCTTTTCACCGTATCTTCGCATGCCTTAATCTGACTTTTTAAACGAACTATTTCCGCTACATCCTTTGCCGTATTAGTTACTTCTTTTCCTTTGGTGGAGATTGTATCTCCTATCTTGTTTATAAACTCCCTGCCGTCAAAGTTACCTTCCATAGCTTTTATTACCTCCTTATATGTATTATCAATTTCATTACAGCTGTTATTCTATGGGATTGCCTGTAATAATCTTCTCGTAAGGCATTAACATTCCTTCTGTCATCTTAGGCTGCACCTTTGCCCGGCTTGCCGGCATCCTAAGCAATAATCCCACCAGTTTCATGAACAAAATAGTTGAAATATTTTTCTGTGGGAAGTCATACAGTTTTTTCTCCTTATAGAACTTATGATCCGCACGCATCATTCCCTGCATTTCATAAACTAAGTCTCTGAATATTTTTTTACCGCCGACTCCATAGAAATTCTCATCGACCATAATTCTATGTTCCAGCGCATATGCAAGCTTATCTGCACATGATGCTATGGAATCCGCCTCTATGCCTTCATTCGTTGCAATACCCGCCAGAAAGTTTCCTCCAACCTGGCTTCTGCCTTCCAGAATCATCTGTAGATTTTTCTCACTTGAGAACTCACCGTCTATCAGATATGCAGTAGGTTTACCCATAGTAACAGCCCGATGTCCGTTACAGAACTGTCTGTCGTCATAAGTCTTAAATAATGTTCCCATAGAGTGGTCTTTGATGGAAAAAGCATAAACAATGCTGTCCGCACGCTGTATTTTCTTCCTCAGAAAATCATCAAATCCATCATTATATACACAATGTCCATCCGCCGCACAATGAAAACAGCCTAAACAGCCGCCCCGAAAATCAAAGTTCTGTAGATTCACAACATGACTTACATAAGGCAGCGCTTTCCTGAAATCAATAATCATCCGGCGAAGCCTGTTATTCTCCTGCGCACAGTCGGTAACAATTACAATTTTATATTTCCCGTCCTTCTCGCTAAGCGGAGTATTATCCAACTCCTCCACAAACGGAGATGTTTCCTGCATTATTATATGCTTTACGTAATTCCAATATGTAATGATCTGGAGCTGCCCTTTTTTCGTCAAAAGATCGTTCATGTCCGCTGAAAATCCCCTGAGTATCCGCATCCCCATGTCTTTACAGTTATCTTCAATATAACGGTGCGCCGTTACATCATAAAAATGCTTTGAAGTAGTTATCTGGGTGCAGTATTTCTTAGATAAATCTATTTTCTGTTCTTTAAGGAGAGCAACAAACTTATGCAGCTGTGACGGAGCAATAAACGTATAAACAGGATATGCAAACAGAATCAGTTCCGCCCATTCTAAGGCTTCACATACCTCAGACATATCCTGTGCAAGCTTCCCTATCTGCGCTCCCGCATGAATAACCTCAAATTCATCTCCACGAAACTTCTTCTGCAAAAAACGCACAGACTGATAAGTAATACTGTTTTTGCCCTTAGGGCTTCCGTTAATTACCAATACCTTCATACTAATAACCATACCTTTCTATTTTATCACTACTTTATGTGTGACAAGATAATAGTCTTCCGCTAATGCTTCAATAGTCCAGTCTATCCTGTATTCAGTGGCACCCAATTCAACCAGTGCCTTGTTAATATATCCCTGCTTATAGTCATCCGTCTGATATGCCTCATATACATCATTGAAAAGAGCATCTCCCGACAATAAATTCCGGAAGCTGTAATCTCCTTTTCCTCCCATGTTCAACGCCTTATAACAGTCGTTATAATATGCCTCTAATGTGCTCAGCGCGCTCTCTTTCGTCATACCGACATCAGCAAGACTTCTTCTTTCTCCGTTCTCATCAGCATTAGGCTCCAGATTACGGAACGCCATTCCATTACAAGGAGGCAGGTTGACAGATAATTCCTGTCTGACATGATTGCCCGCATAATCCGCATCCGTCTTATTGAAATAAGTGTATGTGCCGGTTCCCGTATCATCCCATGTAGCATCCACATTATAATATCCGTCATCAAGGGCGACAATATTCCATGCGTGGCTCTCCCCTGCATAACCTGTGCAATAATAGCATGGTATCCAAAGTTTCTGCATCATGTATTGAAATGCCCTTGCATATCCGGCACATACAGTAGTGCCATTAACAAGCGCACTGTATGCGCTCTGATTCATTTTGGCTGATGACAGATATTCAACCTGCCCTATCAGGGCGTCATGAACATATTTTTCTCTGTCATAATCACTATCAAGTTCCATCGCCTTACTTACAATTACATTTACCTTATCCTCAAAAACCGCTTTTTCATTTTCCAGATTATTCGCCGTATCATTGAACTGCAATTCAATCTCTGCGCATTTTCCATCTTTCTTATACTTACAGGAATATGCCGTATCCATCCAGAAAAGCTCAGGGTGGTCATTATATACTGCCGCAAAGGTATCCTTAAGCTCCTTCAAAGAAACGCTCTCTATTGGTGCAAATTTCTTATTCAGTGCGGTTGCGTTGGCATATATCTGACGGTAAAGATGCTGTCCCTTGTCATCAAGCATATAGTAATATGGATAGAAGCGCACATCAAATGTAAGGTCATCTCCTGTCCTTCCCGTATTCAGTTCTGAAAGGAGCTGTTCTGCCTCGACATCATCAATTTCGCTGCTCTTTTCTTTAATGGGCTCATACCCATTTTTGCCTGCTACTTCCTCAGGTGCAGTTATGCCGCTTAGAACAGAGTCATCTTCCTGCCCGTCCTTGTTCGTATTCCCTGACCATATTGAATTATCCGGTATTGGACCGTATACGGATTGGGGAGTGTTTTCACCTGAATTATCCGATGAATTGCTCGGTATATTATCCTGAGGCCATTCATAATCTGCAACGGTATTATCCGGAATGTTATTACCCGTATATGAAACATTTCCGATAACCGGTCCCGGCTTAAACCGGCTTTCACCTATATTTTCCAGTTTAAGGGTTTCGGCAATCTGTTCCGACATACCCGGATTCATGGCGCATAATATGATAAAGCCGCAAAGCAGTATGAAAAAAACAACACAACCATATAAAATCTTTTTTAAAATTTTCATATTATCTGCACTTCCTTATGATTATAACGCGCATTTTGTTCAATATTCTTTGCTCACATCCGTCAAATCATAACGTTTCATTAAATCAGTCAAATCAGCGTTGTCTCTGATAAGCATAATTTCTTCAAATTTTCCGGTATGTATATCTTTAAAACCCGCCACCTGTTCTCCGTTGCATATACTGCACTTTATGACAGGTTTCCAGTCATTCTTATCATACTGCTTAATATCTATCTTAACATTAGACTTTTTACCAAACATTATTTCAGCTTCCTTCTAAAGCATGGCTTATCACAAATTCACATTCATATCAATTATCATATCATAATTTCCTTAGAAATTAAAGATAAACCTTCATATCAAGCCTTTACTTATATTATTATATATTATATGAGCGAAAAGGCATAGGAAATAGCTTGATTTTTTGTAAAAAATATTGGAAAGTGTGTTTTAAAGCAGCCGTTGTACTATATACAAAAAGGATATTCCGGTTCTTTTCTCCGGAATATCCCATGTTTATTATTATCCTATCAAATACGGTATCAATGAAATACTGCAACCCTTCCTTCATATATGCCGCAGTTAATGTAGTGCGAATATAAAGTTGCTTTATCATATCCAAAAGCCGCTTTCACATCAGCATATCTGTCTGCATAAGCGATATGGTCAAATGTATCAATGCTTCCAATTGTCGGTGTTGTTGACGGTGCAGCGGTTCCGGCTATGAGCCAGGGATTGTTGATGGTAATATCCGTCGGATCCCAGTTTCTATACGGAGAATTCTCCGGTATATGTAAAGCCGTCGGTTTCGTAACGTTTCCCACGATCATATTACCTGAATATACTACTACAGGAGTTCCAACCCTGCAATTGTCATAAATCCATTTTGCATCTACAACAGCTAAGCGCACACAGCCTAAAGACGCATTCTGTCCCAAAAGATTGTACTGATCCCACTCTAAGGTATCATCCTTAGGCTGTATATAAGGCACTGAATGGAATAATATACTGTTATTGAATCTTACGGCATATTTTCCATAGGTTCCGTCTACCATCAAACGCCAGTCATAATAATCAGACGTAGAAAAAACACCCTCCGGAGTCTCATGTCCTGCCCTGCCGCATGAGCATACCATAACCTTGGCAACTGCGCTTGTACCGTCCGCTTTCTGTTCCACAACCGTAACACAGTTCTGCGTCCTGTTCACATAGACGATATAAAACGGTCTGGTATCATTTATAATTTCTTCCGCATGAACGGACATATTGAATCCAAACAAAATCAGTATTCCAAAACATAAAAAAATCAGTTTCTTAATTACTCTTTTCATAACTTATCAACCTCGCTTATATTATCCTGTTGTTCCGCTATGCTGTAATATGCTATAAGCAGATCGCGAAAAAACTCAAAACCTGTAAGTCATAATATAGCATCAAATTCAATAAAAGTAAAGATTAATAATGTGAAAATAAAATAATTAAGAAATGGTAATTATTGTAACTTTTTAATACTACTATTAGCCTGACTGTTTAGGTCTTTATTTTCTCCTGTACCGCTAATACAGCTCCCCTGTATGCCTGTTCCAGATGTGACGTCACAAGCTCCTCGTCATACTCCAGTGAATTGTTGGCAATGATACTTGCATAGCCATGAGCGAACATGGAAATTATCAAAAAGACTTCTTTGGTCTGTGCCATGCTCATCCCCATCGCTTCCTGCATCGCTGAGATAACGGGTTTAAGTTCCTCCGAATCTATCATTCCAAGCAGACTGTTTTCTACGGCGAAACCCGACTGGAAAAGAAATCGGAACAAATGCGGTTCTTTAATAGCAAATCGTATATAATTCAGCCCGATTCCAAGCATAACCCCTTTCGGCTGTTCATATATATTCATCAGGTATTCCGTGTGATACCTATCTGTTTTCGCATATACTGCCCTTTTCAGCTCCTCAATCGTTGCAAAATGATACATCACGGGCTGTGTAGAACAATTCAGTTTTTTTGCTACTGTCCTTGCATTTATATTTTCTGCGCCTTCTTCACGGACGACATCAAAAGCAGCGTCAACAACCATATTTTTTGTAATTTTCGCTTTTGGCGGCATTGTGTTTTTCTCCATTTCATATTGTAACTTCCGTTATATAACATTAATTGTATTAAGGTGCACGTTAGTTTGTCAAGCCGTCTTTTATATGGCTTTAATTACCTTATTAGATATAAGCATAGCAATTTGAGTAAACAACGGGCAGCACGCTTTGCGAACTGCCCTTATGTTAATGAGAAAAGCGCTTCTGGCTTAGGATTTGCCAGAGGCGCTTTGTCTGCAGTCTGAGCGCTTCTAAGTTATTTACCGGAAGCGCTTTAATTATGTTATTCACTTCTTGGGTAATTGTTAGTATTCTTTATTCGGGTATTTTTTACTCAATTCTTGATAAACAGTTTTCTGCATAGTCTTTGCCTGATTCCTTACAATTTCGACATACATGGTATGGCTTCCGTCATATTCTGCAGTTTCTAAGTGTTTATAAAGAATATTTCTGGACGAACTGACAATTGCTCCTAAACCGTCCTCATTGAAACAAGGAATAACATCTTTGGCTTCACCTCCCTGTGCGCCAAATCCGGGAACAAGGAAGAAATTGTTCTTCATAATACTGCGAAGCAATTGCGCTTCCTCGGGAAATGTTGCCCCGA
>CAZRKN010000081.1:0-18863 GCA_964600805.1 uncultured Bacteroides sp.
CCTCTCATTTCTATTTGATACCGGAATGTGCCATGGTATTCATGACATTCTTCTGCAAGATACAGAAGAGAATCAGATTCGGCAAAAACATAATCAGCGATGCTGCTGCCGATAGACCCTGACCTGCTACGGTATTGGTTGTCGTGGTACTGGTTAATGTATTCATATAAAATGCAAGCGATTTCAGTCCGTCATCATTGATATAGTAATTCGCTGCCTCAAGATTCGTCCAAACCTGTTGGAAAACCAGTATTGCAGCCGTTGCAATAGCCGGTTTTATAAGAGGAAGTATAACCTTCATATAAATCTGCCATTCCTTGGCGCCGTCCATATATGCCGCTTCTATCAAAGAATCCGGAACCTGGTCTACGAACTGCTTAACTAAGAACAGTGCAACCGGAAGCGGTATTAACGGAAGTATTTCCGCCCAATAGGTATCAACCAGGCCAAGCTTATTAACAATCAGATACCGGGGTATCATAACCGCTACAGGAACAAACATCAATGCAAACTGGTTAATCTGCAGCATCAGATTCCTTCCTTTGTATTTCAGCTTGGAAAGTGAATACGCCGCCATAGTTGAAAAAATAAGCGAAGAAAATACTACCGTAATCGTAATCATCAAGCTGTTGAATACATATCTGCTAAGCGGTATGCCTGCTGAGCGGGATGCTTTAAACAGTTTTCTGAAGTTATCCAGCGTCGGGTGTGTGGTAATGAATTTCGGAGGGAAAGCAAACAACTCTTCCATCGGCTTAAACGCATGGAATATGATGAATACAATCGGCAGCCCCGTAATCAAGACCAGTGGAACTACGAATAAATATATCTTAATCTGTCCCGTTTCAAACTTATCAGGATTCATTCTGTGTCCTTTATATGCAGCCATCTTTTTTCTCCTCCCCTATTCATCGCCAAACAGTTTCTTGGATATGGTTGAGAATATCTGTACAATCAACAGAAGCGCTACGGAAACTGCCGCCGCATATCCCATCTCATATCGTATGAAGCCGTAATCTTCTATATGGTTTACAATTAACTGCGCTGCGTACTGCGGTGTAGGATTTCCGGCCAGCAGCGTACTGATCTGACCGTTCTGGAATGAGTTTACAATCTGCATAACCGCTGCAAACAACATCTGCGGCTTCATGCTGGGAATCGTAACATAAATCATCTCCTGGAAACGGTTCTTGACGCCATCGATGGCGGCAGCCTCATATAATGATTCATCCACATTCAAAAGACCCGCTAAAATCGCCAGGAATCCGACACCCATACTACTCCACAATCCAATGATAATAACAATCGGAAGTAAATATTTGGTAGTTACGAGCCAGATAATCGGTTCATTGATAACTCCGATATCCATCAGCCAACTGTTGATATAACCTGTCTGGTCTCCTGTAAACATGATTTTCCAGAGTACCGTCATCGCAACACCGGTGGTCAGACTCGGTGAATACAAGACCAATGCGAATATGGTTCTGGGAACCTTCGACAGATTTGCTAACGCCCATGCAAGCAAAAATGATAGAACATAACCGCCAACACCTACGATAAGCGCATATTTAACCGTGTTGGGCAATACATACTGCATGAATACATCATCACTGGTTATCAGGTTTATATAATTCAGGAATCCTACGAAACTCGGAAACTGTATGGCGTTGAAATTGGTAAATGACAAAACGACCGCCATGATAACCGGAGCCAGTATGAATATTAAAAATAATGCGGCATAAGGTAACACGAAGTAATAACCATTTTTATTAAAATGTGACCTTCTGCCTACTTTGGATTTTTTCTGCATTCTTTCTCCCTCTCCTTACTGTCTTCCCATTATCTCACGGACTTTATCAACGGACGGCGTTATATACTCTTTTATTACATTTCCCTCACTGTCGATATATCCGAACTCTTCCAACTTTCGCCTCGTCTCTCTGTCTACCACCTTGACAACATCATCGACTCTGGAACGTAATGTTTTACCGTTTGCAACGACATCATTGAAAGCATTGGAAAGCTCACGTTCCATCATGTAACTTCCAAGAAGTCTGGGTGCCTCAAGTATGTAAGAAGCCTGCTCCATAATAATCTCTTTATCTTTAGTCGGATACGGTAATTGTCCGAATGCTTCCAGGTTTGCCGTAGGCCAGATATATTCATCACCGTACATAATCTGAAGCATCTGCCCGAACTCCGCCTGAGTTTCGGTACTGGTCCACCAATCCATGAACTCCCACGCTTTCTGCTCCCTCTCATCATTCGACGTAAACATTACCATGCTTTCCGCGCCGCCTGCCGTATATCTGTGAATCTCTCCGGTTTTTTCATCTACAACTCCCGGCACCAGATTAATGTTCCATGAGTTGGCAATCTCCGGCGCTGCATTCAGAATAAGGTTGTAGGAGTTAAAATCCGCAATACCAATCGGCAGGTCGCCATTCCTAAAATGCTGATAGAAGTTGGGAATATCCACCGGCATATCATAAAGAGTAAATAATTCCGTAAGCTGTGTAAATCCTTCAATGGATTCCTCACTGTCTAATTCAATCTCAAGCGCCGTATCTCCATAAAGGCTTCCTCCGTTCTGGAAAATCAAAGGCGTCGTTCCATGGAAGTTTCTCATTGCCAGCATGGATGCTGTCGGATAGTAGACATTCAGTCCTCTCATCTGCAAATCCGTCATCATGCCAATCAGGTCATCCATCGTATCCGGCGGCTCAAGCCCCAATTTCTCCAAAATATCGGTCCTGCAGAACATAACATAGAAATTCATCGTTTCAGGCAGGGAATAGAATCCGTCTCCGATTACGGAAGAAACCAGCATCCCCTCGCTATATCTGCTGAAAACTTCCTTGTAATTATCAAATTTTGTCAAATCAACAAGCGCCCCTCTTGTACCAAGCTCAAACGGAATCGAATAGTTGATGCCCGTTGCAATATCCGGCGTATCTCCCGATGCATTTGAAAGTACAAGTTTATTGGCATCCGTCATGATTGCCAGATCCACTTCTATACCTGTCTGCGGCGTAAATTCATCATCAATCATCTTCTGCATGATCTCTACATACTGTCTCGGTCTGTTAACCCATACCTGAATGTGGCTCTCATCCGTATTATTGGCGGAATAGGACTGACCGAAGAAGGAATTGGTAAATCTGCATAAAGAGAGCCATGCGCTCTGGAATATATTCAATTTCTTCGGCAGTTTCGCATCTTCCTGATAAACATAAATACGGTCGATGGACAAATTATTCTTATTAATAAGGTCTACAAAGTTCGCAATCTGCGTATTAATTGAATTGACGCTGGTAGAAAGCTCCGCTACACGGTAAACCAGTTCATTCGGCTCATCTCCGAGAGTCTTTAACTGTTTTGACGCAATCATCAGATATGCAAATGCCGCTACGTCGCTTCCGTCCTTTACATCCACATATTGGGTTGCTGTATCGGCAAGGCCGCTAAGGTCATCTACCCAGCCGTACAGTCGCTCCTGAACATCCGGAATATATCTTGTCAATCTTAAATCCCTGTATTTATCCTTGTTGGTTCCGGCCACTTTTGTGACTTCCAGTGACAAGTCGCTGATACCGCTCATGATTTCGTCTACCCGTTCAAGCGCATATCTCAAATTTTCCGCATTGATGGTAATGGAAATCGTATGGTCGCCCGGCTCAAGATAAACGCTGAGTTTATTTCCGTCTTCATCTGTCAATGATGTCGTTTTATATTTTGTTGTATACTTTACTGAATAATTCTGAAATGCAGTATTCGGGATTTTTCCGTCTATCTTCCAGTCAACGAATACCGGGAAATCATTTTTTTCGGACTGTTTATAATTCATTCCGAAATAATAATAACCCGCATTGTCCACGTGGAACTGATAGGAAATCGTCTGTCCCGCTGTCTTAAAAGAATCCGCATCGACAGTATTCAATACCGTTTCATAGGCGGATAACGGATAAAGTGAAGAGTCATATTCGCCCACAGCATGAATTGCGGAATCGTTTCTCTCGTAGAAGTCTTCTCCCTGAATAGTGATTAGTTCCCCCCCCGTTGCGGTTTCAGAACCATTATAGGAAGCTACCTCAGTCGGAGCCTTCAATGTTATATTACCAAGCAGAAAACTGCCTTCGCTGACAGTTATTTCAAATACGTGAGAGCCCGCTGTAAGTTCCACCATAAGAGGCTCTGAATAACGGTAGCTGGCATCCATCAAATCCTTGTGTTCCCACCGGATTGACTTAGTCGGAAGCGTTACGATTTCATTTCCATAACGGTCCAAATCAGCATCCCCTTCGGAAACCCATGTAGTTTCAAAGGAAAGATTCCTGGTCTCATAAAAAGGATATTCGCCATCCACTTTAAAGGAAAACTCAATCGGAAGAATGGATGCGTCATAAGACAGATAGTCAAATCCAACCCAGTACAATCCTGCCTGTTCTACTTGCACATTCATCCGAACGGTATCCTTGTTGGAAATATCCAGAACACCGTTTGCATAACCATAGTTATCGGAGGCAATCTTGTCTGAGCAGGCGCTGTCAACGATTTCATCCATGGAAAGTACTATATCCTCTCCGGTATACTTTGCCTGAGTATAACCTGCACTGACTTTCGTGTAATTGCTAGTCAGACGTTCCACACTATACTCACCGGAAGATACTTCCGCTGCGGTGTTTTCATCTTCGGTTTCCGCTGCAATTACGTCCTGCATGCCGCCAACACCTGTAATGTTAAATACCAGTGCTGCCACAAGTGCCAGCGATACAAATTTTTTGAACCTTTTTTGTACCATATAAACCTCCTTACTTTACAGTGACCTCTAAATGCAACACACTGCATGCAGGAATTGAAAATACCAGCTTATTTCCTTCAACTCTGCATCCATCAAATGATGTGGTATGTACCGCATCAGGATTTTCAAACGTATTGTGATCATCCATGCTGCCGGTCAGAATCGTTCCGCATACAGACTCTATATCAGTGTCTGCCAGACTTGCTTCAATTTCATAATCTTTCTGAACAGAAAGATTGTTCAGTGTAATATGTATTTTTCCATCTGTACCAAGCGAAACCGATTCGTTTAAATTCGGAACCATATATTCTTCTTCTAACCCGATTGCTTCTGTTTCAATATAACTGTCAAGCAGTTCCGCTCCCTGATGATGTTTATACATATTAAACACATGATATGTCGGAGTCAGGAGCATCTTACTGCCTTCGGTAAGAATTACCGCCTGAAGTACATTGACCATCTGCGCGATATTCGCCATCTTCACCCTGTCACAGTGTTTATTGAAAATATTCAGGTTGATGCCGGCTACAAGCGCATCCCTCATTGTATTCTGCTGATATAAGAATCCCGGATTCGTTCCCGGCTCACATAAGTACCATGTTCCCCATTCATCGACAATCAGTCCGACCTCACGGTTTTTATCATATCTGTCCATGATTTCCGTATGACGTTCAATCAGTTCTTCCATGTACATTGTCTTGCTTAAAGTCTTGTACCATACTTTCTCATCAAATCCAAGCGCAGGTCCTTTTTCCTGCCAGCCTTCAGGATGCGTATAATAATGTAGTGAAAGACCGTCCATAAATCCGTGTAGTTCCTCCGGTGTATTTCTGAAACAGGTTTTCATGACACCTTCAGTCCAGTCATAATCATCTACATTTGCGCCGCAGCACACTTTATGTATTCTCTTATTCTCATCACTTGAATAATTTCTGACATAGGTCTGGTATCTGCGGTACAGATTACCATAATACTCCGGAGTCATATTACCTCCGCAGCCCCAGTTTTCATTGCCGACTCCAAAATAATCAACAGTCCACGATTCTTCATGACCGTTTGCCTTACGCATATCCGCCATCGGAGAAACGCCTTCGAAGGTCATATATTCTACCCATTCACTCATCTCCTGAACCGTTCCGCTTCCGACATTACCGTTGACATATGCCTTACATCCAAGCTGTCTGCACAATTCCATGAATTCATGAGTACCAAAGCTGTTGTCTTCAACCACACCGCCCCAATGTGTATTTATCATTTTCTTTCTGGATTCTTTGGGTCCGATACCGTCCTTCCAGTGATATTCGTCCGCAAAGCATCCCCCCGGCCAGCGCAGAACAGGTATTTTCATCTCCTTCAATGCTGACACGACATCGTTCCTCATGCCGTTTGTGTTGGGAATATCTGAATTCTCCCCAACATAGATTCCTTCATAGATACATCGTCCCAGATGTTCTGAAAAATGTCCCTGTATCTCGGGATTAATATGTCCCTTATGATTTTTGGGATTAATAAAAAGCTTAAACATTATGTCTCTCCTTAAACTTCGGTATTACAAAACAGATTAGTCAAAACATGTAAATGCACACACGCACATATCTTTTATTTCACTTTTCGCTCAACCTTTTCTGTATTCACTTAATTATATATTCACCTTACTACACATTTTTTATAAAATCAATAGCGTTTTGATGTATACATGTAAAATTCTTGCTATTATTTTTGTATAAAATATACAAATTTGTGTTTTTTTTAATTATAAACAGCAATTTTTACCTTACTCTGATAACGCCATGCTCCTCTTTGTATCTTTTCCTGTTGACTTCACATTTCCTTTTTCTTATACTTTTAAACATGGACTGAAACTTTTTACTTAAATATATTAGTTACTTAGCATAGAAAGAAGGCATAAATATGCTCTATCTACATTCTTTAAAGGAAGCCGAAGAAGTTTTTAAAGCTTTAAGCACACCCATGCGCTTGCGTATCATGGAACTCATTTACAAAAATGACCATCTAAGCATGAATGATCTCGCGGACGCCCTTGGGCTGACCAACAGCGCTATTTCCCTACATGTCGGCAAACTCGAAAATGCAGGACTTGTTACAATCCAGACCACCTCCGGTAAAAGAGGCGTCATGAAAATAGTGCAGCCTGTTTACGGTCGGCTGATTGTGGATTTGACGCCGGACTCCCAGCCCGGTACCAGACCATGCTATCAGGACGATATTTCCGTCGGGCATTATACTTTTGCGGATGTGCACCCCACCTGCGGGCTTTCCAACTCCAAAAGCATAATCGGTGAATTGGATGAGCCAAGGGTTTTTTCCTATCCCGAACGTTTCAGCGCAGGAATTCTGTGGATTGGCTGGGGCAGCATACTGTACAATCTGCCCAACAGACTAAATCCCGGTCAGAGGCTGACCGAGCTTCAGATTTCTTTCGAAATCTCCTCAGAATGTCCGGAGACTAACGAGGATTATCCGTCTGATATTTACTTTGAAATCAACAATATACCGCTTGGCAAATGGATAAGCCCCGGAGATTTCGGAGCCAGAAGAGGCATGCTTTCTCCCTACTGGTGGTCTGAGTTGTTGAATCAATATGGGCTTCTGAAGACATTGATCATAAATCAGAACGGCACTTTTATTGACGGAACGCACAATCAGATATCCAAAACCACTATCATGGATTTAAATATCGATTACAACAGCAATATTGATTTTAAGTTTTCAGTGCCGAGAGATACCGCGAATTGCGGAGGAATGACTCTGTTCGGAGAGGATTTCGGCGATTACAGCCAGAATATTCTGGTTAAGGCTTATTATGAAAATATAGGCGGGGATGACAAACTGATTACCAGGTAAGCACTTCATACCCGCTTTCAGTTACGGCTACAGTTACTTCCCACTGCGCCGACGGAAGCCCGTCTTCAGTATATACGGTCCAGTCGTTGTCATCATCAATATATATTTCCTGCTTCCCCATATTTACCATCGGCTCTATTGTAAATACCATACCGGGAACCATTAACATCTCGGTTCCCTTTTCGGTAACATAGCTTACAAAAGGTTCTTCATGAAATTCAAGTCCAATTCCATGCCCGCCTACTTCCCTTACTATGGAATAACCGTTCTGCTTTGCATAGTCATTGATTGCCTGAGCCATATCACCTAAGAAATTCCAGGGCTTAACCTGCTCCAAGCCTATATCAATGCATTTACGCGCAGTTTCTACCAATTTTCTTGTGTCCGCAGCAACGTTTCCGAGCATGAACATTCTGGAAGAGTCTGAAAAATATCCTTTATAAATAGTAGAAGCATCGACATTTACTATATCGCCGTCTTTTAAAATATCTTTTTCCGAAGGAATCCCGTGACAAACCTGTTCATTCAGTGAGGTGCAGACGCTTTTAGGATATCCGTCATAACCAAGCGGCGCAGGAATTCCTCCCATCTGTGTCGTTTTTTCATATACAAGGCGGTCTATTTCTTCCGTACTCATACCGATTCGTATATGTTCAGCCACATAATCCAATACAGCAATATTAATCTTACTGCTCTCTTTGATTCCTTCAATCTGTTCTTTTGTCTTAATTATATCATGGTCCGGCACAATATGACCTTCGAGTGCATACTGCTGAATTTTTTCATCAAAAGCCATATGACAGACCTTGTATTTACGACCGCTTTTGCACCAGCAAAGGTCATTTCTTCCCAGCTTCTTCATTTTTACACCTCATACCAACATTGGTGGTACAAATAATATGTAAATCATTTCAGAAGAATCGTCCGAAGGCGGTTCTTCGAGACGAAACTTAGATTTTCTTAGGCAGCGTCCTTTGATGCCTTAGAAAATCTTTTCGTCTTTTTCATATCCATTCCGCATCTGTTTCAAATATTTGGTGACGTTCTCATAGATGTTTCCATGAAAAATACCTGAACCCGCTACAATGACATTTGCTCCCGCTTCCAGAACCATTGACAGATTATCAGTATCAATTCCGCCGTCTACCTGAATGTCAATATCAGGATTAAGTTCATCCGCAATCCGACGTATTGTCCTAATCCGTTCAGTGGACTCCGGAATATACTGCTGCCCGCCGAATCCCGGCTCTACGGTCATAATAAGCGCCATATCCAGCTTATTAAGATATGGTTTCAGCACATCTACCGGAGTACCGGGCTTAATGGAAAGCCCGGCCCTGCATCCTGCATTGTGTATTTTATCAATGACTCCATCTGCATCTTTTGTCGCTTCCAGGTGAAAAGTAATACTGTCCGCCCCGCACTTTGCAAATTCTTCTATATAGCGCTCCGGTTCCACAATCATGAGGTGTACGTCGAAAACCTTCTCTGTAACCGGTCTGATTGTGGAAATCACCGGCATCCCGAATGAAATGGATGGTACAAACATGCCATCCATAACATCAATATGTATATAATCCGCGCCGGCTTCATCCGCCTGTACGATCTGCTTTCCTAAAATGCCAAAATCCGCAGCCAGTATAGAGGGCGCCAATAAATTTTTCATATAATACCATGCTCCTTTCTCTGCCTGTAAATCAGACAAAGACGAAACTTATTTTACATATTCTTTCACTTTAGTATAAATGCCCTTGCCGTCCAAACCATATTTTTCAACTAACGCTGCCGCACTGCCGGATTCCCCGAACACATCCTGCATACCGATCTTCAAAACAGGCGTAGGCAGATTCTCGGATAAGCAGTCGCATACGGCACTACCCAGTCCGCCGATAACACTGTGTTCTTCCGCAGTTACAACTTTTCCGGTCTTCTTGGCAGATGCAATAATAAGGTCTTTATCCAAAGGCTTGATTGTATGGATATTGATCACTTCTGCGCTGATACCGTCAGCTTCAAGCATTTCAGCCGCTTCTAATGCAGACGATACCGTAATTCCGCATGCCACGATCGTAACATCTTTTCCTTCCCTTAACAGGATGCCCTTACCTATTTCAAATTTATAATCAGGTCTGTCATTGATAACCGGAACGGCTGCGCGCCCGAATCTTAAGAATACAGGACCTTCCATCTCTATCGCCGCCCTGACCGACGCCATAGCTTCTACATCATCGGCAGGCACGATAACTGTCATGCCCGGAATGGTTCTCATAAGCGCTATATCCTCATTACACTGATGCGTAGCTCCGTCTTCTCCAACAGTGATGCCTGCATGAGTTGCTCCAATCTTCACGTTCAAGTGAGGATAGCCGATAGAATTACGCACCTGCTCAAAATTACGCCCTGCCGCAAACATGGCAAAGGAACTGATGAAAGGAATTTTTCCACAGGTTGCAAGACCTGCTGCAATACCCGTCATATTACATTCTGCAATACCGCAATCAATGTGGCGGTCAGGATAAGCTTTCTTGAATACTCCTGTCTTGGTTGCAGCTGCAAGGTCTGCATCCAGAACTACCAGATTGGGATACTCTGCTCCACACTGTACCAGAGCATTACCATAACTATCTCTTGTTGCTACTTTCTTTACATCTGACATAATGCTTCACCTACTTTCTCCAAATCTGCCATTGCGATTTCATATTCCTCATCATTTGGCGCTTTTCCATGCCATCCTACGCTACCCTCCATATAGGAAACACCCTTTCCTTTCAGGGTCTTACATATAATGGCTGTCGGCATGCCTTTAGTATTTCTCGCCTCTTTAAAAGCTGCATCAATCTGGTCAAAGTCATTTCCGTCTATATTAATTACATGGAAATTAAATGCTTCAAATTTTTTATCAATAGGATATGGAGAACATACATCATCAATTTTTCCGTCAATCTGCAGACCGTTATTATCTACGATCACTACCAGGTTATCCAGCTTTCTGTGCCCGGCAAACATAGAAGCTTCCCATACCTGCCCCTCTTCAAGCTCACCGTCGCCAAGCAGTGTATATACTCTGTAGTCCTTTTTGTCCATCTTGCCAGCCAGCGCCATACCTACTGCCGCTGAAATACCTTGTCCAAGCGAGCCTGATGACATATCGACTCCCGGCGTCTCCTGCATACATGGATGACCCTGTAAATAAGAGCCCAGATGGCGCAGAGTAGGCAGATCCTTTACCGGAAAATAACCACGGTTCGCCAGCACGGAGTATAGCCCCGGCGCCGTATGCCCTTTAGACAATACAAAACGATCTCTGTCGGCCTTTTTTGGTTCCTTGGGGTCAATATTCATTTCCTCAAAATAAAGATATGTAAAAATATCAGCCGCAGATAAAGAGCCGCCGGGATGTCCGGCTTTTGCACCATGAACCGCAGCAATGATACCCTTACGGACTTCATTAGCCATTTTTTGTAACTCTAACTTATTCATTGTCGCCCTCCTAGATATTATTATATTTGTGTATATCATACCACAATACGCATTATACTGCCAATACAATTTTTAATGTTGCATGACTGAGGTTGCATGACTGAGTAATTTGAGGCATATATTGAACTAATATAATAACAAGCAGGTCGCCCACTTGAAAAAGAAGCTTTCCCTAAAACAATTGCTTGGAGCAGTTATAATATTGCTCTTTTTTATCTTATTAACTGTTTTCTTATATGGCTATTTCCATGAAGATGCACGATTTGAAAAATTTACGGAGGAATTGTTCAAATCAGAGCTGAGCTCCAATCCCATCAATCTGCACTATACTCTGTCGGATGCTTCCAAATACGGGATTGATGAAAGTACTCTCACCCTTCCCATATATCATGCAGGTGAAGCTCTTGAGAATATGGACGAAGCAAATGAGGTATTGCTTTCATTACAAAAATTTCATCCGAAAAGACTATCCTCCGTGAACCAGTACACTTACATACTTTTATCATCCTATCTGGCTGCTTCGAAAGCGAGTTCCTCATATCCTTATTATGACGAACCGCTCTCTCCTTCTTCGGGCGTACAGTCCGGTCTGCCTTTATTGCTTTCAGAATATCGGATATCGTCTGTTGCCGATATAAAAAATTATCTGTCGATACTATCACAGATTCCTTCTTATTTTGAAGGTATCACACTTTATGAACAGGAAAAAGCCGATCAGGGACTTTTTATGTCAGATGCTTCCGTTGATAAGGTAATCGACCAGTGTATAATGCTGATGGACCCGCACCAGCTTGAGTCAGGAACCCATTTTCTGGAAACAACCTTTGTACAGCGCCTGGATAATCTGATGACAGACGGAATAATAAATGAATCCGAAAAACAGGCATGGCTGTCCGAAAATAATCGTTTGCTTTCAACAGTAGTAGCTCCTGCTTATGATAAGCTGGCTGACGAATTAACATTATTAAAAGGCAGCGGAACCAATTCCCAGGGGCTTTTTTACTACCCCGATGGTCAGGAATATTATCAGGCATATTTGCGCCTTACGACAGGCTCTTATCGCAGTGTAGAGGAAATCAAAGAACTGCTGGCGGATGATTTCGAAAAAAATTACACTGCTATGATTAAGCTGTTTCAAAACCAGCCTGACCTGAACCTCCTGCTTTCCGATGAAGATACTTCCTTTCCCGAGCTTTCTCCCGAGGATATGCTTCTAAAGCTTCAGGCCATGATAGCGGAAGATTATCCCGCCATTACATACATTCCGGAAAATTCTTCTATACGAAGCGGCTCACCCGCGGAAAGCTCTGTCAGTTGCAGCGTGAAATATGTGGATGAATCCCTTGCGCCATATTCCGCCCCTGCTTTTTATATGACGCCGCCAATTGATGATACAAGTGAGAATGTTATATACATTAACACTCCGGACAATGCCGATAATCTTACTCTTTTTACAACTCTTGCGCATGAGGGTTATCCGGGGCATCTCTATCAGACCGTATACCATCATAATTATCTGCAGATATCAGACGCAGGTCCTCTCCGCAGCATCCTGTATTTTGGCGGATATATAGAAGGATGGGCTATGTATGTAGAGCTGAATTCTTATGATTACGCCATCCGGCTGACTAAGGACGCGCATCCGGAAACAGAGTCCCTGTATCTGGCGGAAAAGCTTAACAGGCAGATTCAATTATGCCTATATTCGCTGCTTGATATTATCATTCATTATGAAGGTGCATCTTATGAAAGAGTGACTGCGATCCTATCCGCAATCGGGTTTACGGACGAAGAGAATATACGCGATATTTACGAATACATTATAGAAGAACCATGCAATTATTTAAAATATTATTTGGGATATTTGGAAATCGAAGCATTGAAAAGCCAGGCTGAAACAGTATGGGGTAATTCATACACACCGTATCGGTTCCATACCTTTCTTCTCAACAATGGACCTGCTGACTTCAGAACTCTTGACAGGCTGCTCATGCTCGCGCAGTCTTAAGTTTACACCGGAAATTATAGCAAAGGCGGAGTTTCATAAGACTCCGCCTTAACGTTATTCTATTGATTTCAAGGACTCCGCCATATTGATTTTTTCTAATTTGAAAAACATGATGCAATTTACAAACATTGCAAAAGCAAAGGTACATATCAGGCTGAGCAAATAGCTCATCGGTTTTACAATCGTTTTGAAGGAAATCATGTCAATTTGAACATTATACATAACAAACTGATGCAGCCACTTGCCGAGCAGCAGTCCCACAAGGGCACCAAAAGCTGTCAATATCAGGTTTTCACGGAAAACATAATCCGCCGTTTCCTTTGCATAAAACCCAAGTACCTTAATGGTAGCTATCTCTCTGATCCTTTCAGTTATATTGATATTAGTCAGGTTGTAGAGTACAATGAACGCCAGGCTGCCTGCACATGCTATAATCAACGCAATAATGTAGTCCATATTATCCATCATACCCGACACTCTTTCACGCATATCCTGAATAACGGAAACAGAAAGTACATTGTCCATATCGGAAATACGCGCCGCCGCCTCATGAAGATCAGATCCTTCTTTCACATTCGCATACGCGCTCTTATATTCCGGTTCTCTGCCAAGCTGCGCTGCATAAGTCTCTTTACTGATATAAATATAATTATAAACAAAGTTCTCACAGACAGCGGATATGGTGACTTCCAGACTGTTCATATCGTTATCCCTTAAAATAACTTTATCCCCTGCTGCAATCCCCATATTCTCCGCCATCTTAGCAGTAAGAACCGCTTCATCGCCCGTCGGATAAGGAATCGCTTCGCCAGTCTGCGTATGAAGGCTTAGAAAATCACCGATTTCCTCCGGATTTTTAGGAATCTCCATATATACGGATTTAGTTTTGCCATCATAATCCATATCTACGCTTTCTTCATAACGATAAGCAATCCTATCAAGAATATCATTAGTCTGCTCTGCAGTTTTTTCTATATCCGAATCCTGAATAGGGTCCGAAAAAGTAATTCCGATATCAAATATCTGAACTTCATCATACTGTAACTCCGCAATATTTGTAACAGAATCATTGATTCCGAAACCTGTCACAAGAAGCGCCGTACATCCGCTGATACCAAGTATCATCATGAAGAATCTTTTTTTATACCGCACAATATTACGCGCTGACACCTTATGCAAAAACTTCATCCTGTTCCAGATGAATGTAATCTTCTCTAAGAATATCCGCTTGCCGTTTTTGGGCGCCTTCGGTCGGATCAGTTCTGCAGGCACGCTGTATAATTCGTACTTGCATGAAAAATATACCGCCCCTACGGAGCAAAGAAGCGCCGCTGCAAGCGAAAAAACAGCAATTTTGAGATGAATAACATATTTAATTGAAGGCATATCATACATAATGCTGTACCCTTCCCAAATCACCTTCGGAAAGAGCCATGAGCCGACCATACAGCCAATTATGGCGCCTATTGTCGCAGCACTCCCGGCATAAAATAAAAATTTCCCCATAATGGTTCCGTTCTTATAACCAAGCGCCTTTAATATCCCAATCTGCGTTCTCTGTTCCTCCACCATCCTATTCATGGTAGTCATACATACCAACGCTGCCACCATAAAAAAGAATACAGGAAATACAACGGCAATCGCCGCCACGATTTCAGAATCACTCTCATAACAAACATAACCGACATTTGTATTCCTTGTCAGCACATAATAGTCCGGTTCTTCAATATCATCAAGCTCCGCCTGAGCATCATCAATCTTCTTTTGGGCATCAGCTACTTCCTCATCAAATTCAGCTTTTGCATCTTCATATTCCTTCCATGCATCCGCAATCTCCTCTTTAGCGGTTAAGATATCTTCTTTGGCTGTTGCTATATCTTCTTTTGATGTCTCTATTTTCTCCTTTGCCTCATTAAGCTCCCTTTCGCCTTCCAGAAGTTCCGCTTCTTTCTCCGCTATTTCAGCCCTTGCCGACTCTATCTGTTCTTTTCCTGCCTGAATCTGAAGCAAACTGACCTGATACTGTTCTACAGGCATTATAGCCGCCATTGCATGAAGCTGCGCTTCCCGTTCATTCAATTCGGCTTCCTGTTCATCCAGCATATCTTTTGCCTGCTGAATTTCCTTTTTCCCATCGGCTATTTCCTGTTCGTGATCAGCGATTTCCTGCTCGCCGTCAGCGATTTCCTGTTCGCCGTCAGCGATTTCCTGCTCGCCGTCGGCTATTTCCTGTTCGCCATCTGTGATTTCCTGTGAAGCAGAATCCAGTTCCTCCTGTGCTTCCGCTTTCTTATCATCAAGCTCCGTCTGCGCGTCATCTATTTTTTCCTGCGCTTCTTCAATAAGACTATCATATCTTGCCTGAACAAGCTCTTCTGTTTTATCTTCTATATCTCCCTGAATCGCGTCAATATAATCATCATATTCATCTGTGTAAACATCATATTTCTGCTTCGCCGTCAGATATATGCCCGTAAGATAGTCACAGTCAAAGGATTCTTTCGGCACACAGATGAATGCCGTAATCTTCCCGTCTCCTATAGAGGTCGTACCTCTTTCAAAATTAATATAACATGGAGACTGCACGATACCTACTATCGTATATGTCGTATTACTAAACATCTCCAATGTATCTTCTTCATTGTTATCAGTTACCGTGATACGTGAGCCTATTTCCATTTCTCCCGCAATATTGGCATCCAGAACACATTCGTCTGCGCTCTGTGGCAGTCTTCCTGCCGTCACCACAACCTGGTTAATATTTTCCGGCACCGTAAAAATTTTATAGGCAGACTCATTCCCGCCTTCTAATGCGCATAGCGCATCAACGGATATTATCCCTTCCGCATCTGCCACTTCTTCCATTGCCGACAATTCTTCCACATCTTCTTCCGTAAAACCTATGGTTGACAACAAATTAAAATCAAAGAAATTCTTATCGCTCAGATAATCATTCTCCGTTGCTATCATCGCCGGAGTAGTCATTTTAAGCCCCACATAAAGGGCTACACCCAGCATCACGATTGCCAGAATCGCGAGGTACCGCCCCAGACTTCCCTTTATCTCCCTGATAGTTGTTTTTATCATTGAACTGCTCATTCAGCCGACTCCTTGTATCTTACACTCATATCTGCAGGTGCGTTGATCAGATATGATTACCACTCAATTTCTTCTACAGGCACTATGTGCTCATTCATTTCGATTTTCTTCACCGTCCCGCTCTTCACAGTGATTATCCTGTCCGCCATCGCCGTTAACGCCTGATTATGCGTAATGACAACAACCGTCACATCTTCATTCCTGCAGGTATCCTGCAGTAATTTAAGTACGGCTTTTCCCGTATTATAGTCCAAAGCGCCGGTCGGCTCATCACACAGCAAAAGCTTCGGATTCTTGGCAAGCGCTCTTGCAATCGCAACCCTCTGCTGTTCTCCGCCGGATAACTGCGCCGGAAAATTTCCCGCCCGTTCTTTTAAGCCTACCATCTCCAGAACGGTCATTGCATCCAGAGGATCTTTACAAATCTGCGCAGCCAGCTCTACATTCTCTAACGCAGTCAGATTCTGTACCAGATTATAGAACTGAAAAACGAAACCGATATCGTACCGCCTGTAAGATGTAAGTTTTTTGCTGTTATAAGCCGAAATCTCTTCCCCATCCAGAAGAACTTGTCCGGATGAGAGAGAATCCATACCGCCTAATATATTTAAAATCGTCGTTTTTCCGGCGCCGGATGCGCCTACCACGACGCAGAATTCTCCTTTTTCAATCGTGAAATTCACGTCCTTCAGGGCTTCTATGTCTACCTCTCCCATATGATATGTTTTACTGACATTCTTAAATTCTACAAATGCGCTCATTTCTGCTCCTCTTTATCTTTACTCTTCTTAGGCATTTGCGAAACTCACTTCCAATACCCAGAGTTTACTCAGCAGTTTCTCAATTGCCTATTTACTCTTCTTCCTTTGTCCTTAACATTCTCACATTTTAACATATTTTCGCAACCGCTTAAATAGGGTTATTATTAAAAAAATATAAAAGATTAAGACAGCCGGAATGATACATCCGCTCTTTATGCAATCTTACATTAATTTTGCCAGCATGATGCTTGCGATAACTCCCGACATTGTCGCTAAAACCGCTCCTGCAAGCGTATATCTTGTCTTCGTGACTTTTGCCGCCATGAAGTATACCGACATCGTATAAAAAACCGTCTCGGTGCAGCTTGTCATGATGGAAGTTGTCATCCCGATCAAAGAATCCGGCCCATGGTTTTTAAATATGTCCAGCACTAATCCCGTGGCTGCCGATGAGGAAAACATCTTAACTAAAATCAGCGGTATCAGCTCCGACGAAAATCCAAAACGCTCCGTTACCCCGGAAAATAAGTTTCCCAAAAACTCCAAAAATCCAGATGCACGCAACACACCTACTGCCACCATAAGACCAATTAAAGTAGGCATAATCTGTATGACTGTGTGAAAACCGTCTTTTGCGCCCTTTATGAAATCTTCATAGACATTCGACTTAACCGTAAGTCCATATGCCACAATATAAAAAATAATCACCGGAATAATGATATTGGAAAAATGAGTAAAAAGCTGGGTCATAGAAATGCCTGCATAAATTCTTTCCTTACAATTTATGCAGGCGGGCTATCTATTATGCGCAGTCTTCTTCACTCACACTTTTACCTTTATATTGCGGAATCGCGATTATCATCCAATTCCATCATTCCAAGCCTTAAAGCTCCCATAATTCCCTGTTTATCATCAAGACTCTGTAACATTATAAATGAATCCAGATTTTCCAGTTCCTTTGTCTTCAGATATCCGTTTAACAGCTTCTCAAATCTGCTGCGAATCATCGGCAGCAGCTGCTTCTGATGCATCACGCCTCCGCCCAGAATGATACGCTGCGGAGATAAAATACAGGTATAATTAACCAGCGCCTGTGCGATATAATCCGCTTCCATTTCCCAGACTTCACTGTTATCTGCAAGTTCAACGGCTTTCTTTCCCCACCTTCCCTCAATAGCAGGTCCCGCTGCCAGCCCTTCAAAACAATTCTCATGAAAAGGGCAAAAACCTTTATAATTATCCTCAGGCAGCTTGTGAATCAGGATGTGTCCGCCCTCAGGATGCAGCATTCCATGCAGCAGTTTGCCATCAGCAATGACGCCGACTCCGATACCCGTTCCTATGGTGATATAGATGCAGCTATTCAAACCTTTACCGATACCCCATGTATACTCTCCCAGAACAGAACCGTTCACGTCAGTGTCAAAACCTACAGGAATATCAAGTGCTCTCTTAAATGTTCCTGCCATATCAAAATTCTTCCATCCCGGCTTAGGTGTTGTCGTGATATAACCATAAGTGTCAGATTTACGGTTGACATCAATCGGTCCGAAACAGCCGATTCCTAACGCTTCAATTCCTTTTCCCTGAAAAAAGGAGAGCATCTTGGGGATGGTTATCTCAGGAGTTTCCGTGGGTATGGATATCTGTTCGGATATTTCTCCGTTTTCATTTCCTATGGCGCATACCATCTTGGTGCCGCCGGCTTCTATTGCTCCTAATAGCATATGAGGTTCCTCGCTTCTTTCATAAATTTTAGTTTATTCAAGACGTCCGTTGTACAATAGAGACAAATCAACGCAGGGCACGCTTGCGCTGCATTGTCGCTCGCAGCGGTACATAAGGCTGC
>CAZRKN010000082.1:0-17603 GCA_964600805.1 uncultured Bacteroides sp.
ATTCATTCTAAAAATTTCATTTTAGGCTTGACTTTTAATAGTTAGTCTTTAATTACATAGTTTGTTCATAAATATATGCACCTTCAGAATGCATGATTGAGATACTTCGAATATTTCTCATAATAAAATAATTTTAAAAATAATTAACGAGTGGGAATACACATTGTAAGAAATACGAATGTATAGGACATTTTTCCGATAATGAAAAATATTTAAGTTATTCACGTAAGTTATTACTGCAATGTAATTCGTAATAAATTATTTCAAAGCGGGCCCTTTCTATTTAATTTTCTCTAGTAAAAAACTGATGCGATCCTCCTTTCGGTTGTACTTTGTATTAATTCATTTAAAACTTGCCTATCACTGCAATTCTTCAAGTATATATCCAATTCAGTTCTTTATATGTAGTGTTTCCCCTATGAAATCACTATGCCACAAGTGCAGAAAAAGCTGACATGTAAATGGAGTTTACATTTGTGTTTGATTAAAGACAAGGCTTCATATAAGGAAAAATTACATTATATTCAATAAAAATTACATGGAGCATTATTATCGAAACTTATTATTGTATATTTTTAACATAATTTATCTTGACGCTTCGACAATAAACAACAGAAAAAGAGCGCAACTTGGTAAGAATGTATTTAATTTATGAAATTGAGAGAAAGGAACAATAGTATGAGAGAAGAATTTAATGTCTACAAACAGAAATTTGAATTATTAATCAAGGATGGAAAATTTTCAAGATTAGGAAGGAATTTTGAAACATCAAGCCATAAGTATTTTTATGATACAGGGACAGGGAAAGTCTTTGAGATAGAAGAAGATGTAAATGACATAATATCTATTTTTATTAAAACGAATAATTTTGATAGTATATTCGAGCTGCCATTAAAAGAAAATGCAATACTTGCAGCGTTGGAAGATTTATTTAGAACCGTAGATGAACAGCATATTTTGCAGGCACCTCCTGTACTGGATTTGTACGGTGAGCAAGTATATGGTTTAGATGAAGCACTGCGCAGCGGGCGTTCGCAGATTATGTTGGAATTGACAGAGGAATGCAATATGCGCTGCAAATACTGCATTTATCATACAGGAAATGGCGGATATCGTGAATTCGGTAAAAATGTCATGACATTTGATATTGCAAAACGCGCGTTAGATCAGTTTTTGCCTAATTCGCGTAAGGATGAGTTGTTTGTATCTTTTTATGGAGGAGAACCTCTTATTTGCTTTGAAATGTTCAAACAGTGCACCGAGTATTGTCTAAAGACATATCCGGACATAAATATTCGTTTTACAATGACAACGAATGCAACACTTATGACAGAAGAAATTGCATCATATATCGCATCTTTACCTAAAGCAATTATTACTGTAAGTCTTGATGGTCCGGAGGATGTACATGATAAATATCGAGTATTCCATAACGATACAGGTACATTCAAAAAAGCAATAACCGGACTAAAATATCTTGTTAACGCACTTGGAGAACGTGCAGAAGAGTCTATTATTATTAATTCAGTAATTGCTGAGTATGATGAAAGCACTTTGACAAAGATTCAGTCTTTCTTCAATTCGCTTGATTGGCTGCCTAAAGGCGTAATACACACATCGTCATATGTGAATAAGGCTGATGAAGAAGTTGAGTATGAAGGAGTGGATGGTCCGCGAGAAAACGCTATTAGGAATTATGCAAAGAAATCCAAAATAATTTATGATCCGATAAATGCATGGGGAACAAAAAAGTTTATGGAGGACAATGGCAATGAAATGGAAATTGAAGATATTGCCCGAGATGGATTTATAAAAGATTTGATTTCTATTCATCGAAGATTTCAGATTGATAAACCAGGAACCATTTATGGTATGAATGGGTGCTGCGTTCCCGGAGCTAGGAAAATCTATGTGACAGCCAAAGGAGATTATCTTGTATGTGAAAAAATGGGACCATCACCTCGGATTGGAAATGTTTACGACGGTATCGATGTAGAAAGAATTAAAAAATATTATGTTGAACATTTTCGAGAGGAAGCAGTTAAATATTGCAAAGACTGCTGGGCAATTAATTTGTGCAACGTTTGTTATACAGAATGCTATGATGAAAATGATGTAAATTTTAAAAAAAGACATAAGAGATGCGAAGCTCACCGCATAACAAAGGAGAGAATATTGTCTGCATATCATGAAATATTAGAAAATTCTCCGGATAGTCTAAAATTCCTCAATGATTATGAGCTGTCCTAATGCAGTTTATAATAAATTTTAATAGAAAGGAGGATATAAGCTATGAAGTTGGTTAATCCGGTAGGAAGTAGCACATTATCGAATGGTTCTGTAGCGCAGCCAACAGCCTGCATGTGTTCATCAAGAACTGGCTTTGCAAATGCAAAAGGTGACGACGGATGTTTTCACTGTGGCTGTAGCTGTTCGACAAACACAGCTAATTCCAATAATGCGAGCACTGCAACATACACAATTCGTCAATCTGGCGATTTTGAGGAAGAGCAGTAACAACCAGATGAAAAAAGAAGTAATATTTATGGGTGGTCAGTGGTTTTTACAACACTGATCACCTGATTGTTGTAAATATATAATTATGTATTTTGTGATTAAACAGTATTTTTTAATGGTGGTGAACATATGCGAGGAAAAAAAAGAATCTATAATTTATTGATAAAAAGAACATTTATCCATTCTGTTATAAGAACTCTCAAAATGTTATATAAAATATCAAGGTTTTATTTTATAACCACGATAATTTTTACAATTTTGTTGGGTATATCATCAGCGCTGACGGTTTATGCAACAAAGATATTAATTAATGTATTACAATTAGGAATAAATGATACAAGTACTTTTATGACTATGTTATTTTTATACGGAGCAATTAATATAGGGATTTCCATTGTACGAAATCTTCAGAACTATTTTTTTGAGAAATATCATCTCTATGTAGATAATCAGATGGATATTTTATGCCTGGAAAAAAGCAAGCATTTAGAATTGAAGGATTTTGAGGATAATCATATCTATGATATCATAAATAGAGCCACCGAAATGGGGCGAACAAAAATCTATGGATTATATATTAATTTTATATTATTAATACAATCGATTGTTTCAATAATATTCATATATGCAGTCATTATGAATGTAAACAAATATTTGTTTTTATTGGTGCTAATTATCCCCATTATATCTACATTTGTTAATATTGTTACCGGAAAAAAGCAATATAATATGCTAAAGCGAAGAACTAAAAAAAATAGGCAACTTAGTTATATCAATTATTTATTAACAAATAACATTGCCATAAAGGAAATACTAAGTTATGGATGCCATGATTATTTAATTAACAAATATAAAAAAATTAACAATATGATTTTATCTGAAAATAATCAGTTTTTAAGATTCCGAACATTAGTTAACTTTGTTCTAAATTTTTTTGAAGAAGCTCTAAGCTTAGCCGTAATTATTTTTGTGATGATCATGACAAAAGCGGGACATTTATTAATTGGAGATACGGTTGCATATATTAATTCACTTTCAACAATTGCAGAAAATTTGAAGGTATTTATGAGTTGCCTTTCGGCAATATATAGTGATCGATTATTTATTGAAGATTTTTTTGTATTTTTAGATTTAAAAGAGGCAGATCAAACAACCGGAATTGAGGTAAAAGAAATACAGGATATTTTATTTGAACATGTAAGTTTTTCGTACGAGAATACAGATAAGTTGACACTAAAAGACATATCATTCCGTATTGATAATTCAAAGCCTATTGTAATTATAGGAAAAAACGGCTCCGGGAAAACGAGCTTAATTAAATTAATAGCAGGATTATACAAAACTTATTCCGGAAATATAAATATCAACGGAGTGGAATTAAGAAAACTTGACACTAAATCATATAAATCAAGAATTGGAATTATATTTCAAGATTTTAACAAATATGAACTATCTATACGAGAAAATGTAGGTTTGGCTGAAATTGGAAAATTAAACAATAATACTGAACTTTATCATGCTCTTAAAACTGTTGATATGGATAAAGTAATTGGTAATGATTTGGATATACAGATGGGAAAATGGTTCGGTGGGAGAGAACTATCAAAAGGGCAATGGCAACGAATTGCCATTGCTAGGTCAATTATTAAAGAAAGCGATGTTCTTGTCTTGGATGAGCCAACTTCTGCACTTGATCCAGTTATGGAGCGTGAAATATTTAGACTTATTAAAGAGATTTCAAAACAAAAGATTCTTATATTTATAACGCACAGGATTGAAAATTTATTGGAATTTGATCCTAATATTTTTATAATGAAAGATGGTGAAATTGTTGCAAGTGGTAATCAAGGACAGCTAATTTCAGATCCCCATTTTAACGAGCTTCTTATTGGAAAATAATAAAAGCATCAATAGAAATAAATTAACTGAGTGTAATAGGGGAACCACAGCTCCTGTAAATCGTGATTTGATAAAAAATTTATGGAGAAGCCAAGACCGCTTTGGATATTGAGGCTTCTCCATAAATTTGTTATGGTATGTTAATTAAGATATTATCATTTATTGGTACTCATTTTTTTAATTTCATAAACTGTTGGATAATAAAATGGCTTTTCCTCATTAAAGGCATCTTTGAGAGTAACCTTGACGGCATCCCCTGGGTGAAAATCTTCTAAATGAATTTCCGTACCATTTGTATCGCACAATACGGTATCTTCACTGATACAAAGCGAGTTTAGAGGATCGTCATAGATTTCTGTTGTTCGTTGAACGATTAAGCGTACTTCACCGTCTGACGTTGTAACCGTTTCCTGAACAATAGCTTCATATGACAGTTCAGACCATTTTGGGGCGAAATAAAAAAATACCAGTGCAGCAACAGTAATAAACGAAATAATTATTCCAATAATAATCAGCCGTTTCTTTTTCATCCACACCCTCCTTTATGCTGAAACCTGATGTTTCTTAAAACCTAATTTCGCAAGCGGCAGCATGATCACGGTTAAGACCGCATATAGGACAGCCCTTACAGTAAACGCATCCATAATCAATCCGCCAAATTGATAGGTGATATAGTCTGCAAATCTGGGTACTGTGGCCTTATATGGAAGCAGGAACAGCGTCAGATTATATGCCCCTGTTGTTCCGTTTGACGTAAGAAAGATTGGTACGAAAAGAACGGGAATGATCACAGTCAGAACAAGATAGGGGCTTTTCATTTTTGCCGACAAGAGAAGCGTCAGGGCAATCATGGCAACTAAAACCAGATAAATTACACCCAAATTGATAAATGTAGCCTCCATAAATGTGAGAGGATAAGGTATAACCGTATTTCCGCTTTGCAGGGGAAGGTTCCACCCATCTACCCCAAAGGCCATAAGTGGTAAGCCAAATGCGATTACCATGTGGAGGGTAAACGCAAGCAGACCAAACAGCAGCGCTGCAACAATTTTTGCCGTTACCAGTTTGGTTTTTCCGTATTTAGCAGACAGAATTACTGCATCAGTGCCAGCCTGATACTCTCCTGAAAAAACAGGCGCAATCACAATACAAATTGCTGAAATGGCAAACATAACCAGTTCAAAACAGCTTATAATGGTGGACCATCCCTTATAGTACCCGTATTGGAAGGGTGTGTCTACACCACTATTTAGACCGCGCCAATAATCTTTCTGTGCGTCCGACATCCCGAGGGAGGTAAAAATTGCTTCAATTTTTTTGTTTCTTGTCTGATAGAAATTTGCACCATTTGTCATATCAAGCCCAGGAAACTTATTATTGTAGCCGGTGCTTACACCCGGATCGTCATAGTTACTGGAAATTACTCTCAACAAACTTTCCTGCGGCGCAACAAAATTCCAGTAAGCATCCCCAATCAAATATGTCTCTATTCCGTCAAAACCGACATTATCAGGATCTTCATAAAGCCGCTGGTAATCCTGCACCGTTTGGGCTATATACTCGTCTGTCAATAAAACGGAATATGCCGCAATTTGTTCTTTCCTATAAGAAATACCGTCTAATCCTTTAATAACACCATCTTGATTGTAGGTCTGATACTGCATGATCGGCAGGCCAAAAAGAAATGCCGTAACAATCAGGCTTACAACCATAGTAATAATAGTTGACTTTCTGCGTAATATTTTAAGAAATTCATATTTAATCAGCATTTACCTCACTCCTTTCGCTCTGTGCTTCTTCTCCAAAATGATATAAGAACAAGTCCTCCAAGGTTGGCTCCACGATAACTGCATCGGCTGCCGGAGCAGTTTCATGCACAATACGCAGGCGAACCCCGTTGTTCTCGTGGTGCAGGTTTACAACAGAAAAGCGTCTGCTGTAATCTGCGGCATCCCGGTTATCCACTAAGATTTCCCACACCTTGCCATTGATACTGTCAGTAACAGCCGTCATAGGTTCCTGTAGGATAAACCGTCCCTGTTTCATCATCAAAATCGTGTCCGCAATATACGAAACATCAGAAACGATGTGGGTAGACAGAATGACGATTTTTTCTTTTGCCAAGTCTGAGATGATATTCCGGAAACGCACCCGCTCTTTGGGATCAAGCCCGGCTGTCGGTTCATCGAGAATCAGGATTGCCGGATCATTCAGTTCCGCCTGTGCAATTCCCAACCGCTGCTTCATGCCGCCAGAATAGGATTTGATTTTCTTATCTGCCACATCATGTAGATTCACCATATCAAGTAGCTTCCTCGTCCTGTCTTTTGCGGCATTCTTGGAAAGCCCTTTTACCGCTGCCATATAAAGCATAAATTCACGGGCAGAAAAATCTGGATAAAAGCCAAAATCCTGCGGCATATAGCCAAGATGCGTATAATACTCCTCCCCCAAGTCCTGAATGGTTTTTCCGTCCAACAAGATATTGCCGGAAGTCGGTTTGATAACGCCGCAGATCATACGCATTAAAGTAGTTTTGCCAGCGCCGTTTGCTCCGAGCAGACCATACACACCCGGTTTCAAATCTGCGTTTACATTATCAACAGCACGCTTCAAGCCGTACCGTTTGCTCAAATGTTGTAATTGAAGCTCCATAGAAATCCTCCTGATTTTTTTATTTAGGCACAAAAAAGATGACCTATGAAAAAATCATAAGCCACCTGTCTTAGGTCTAACTTTACCGTATCTTAATTCTGCCTTAATTTGCATCAGGATCATCTGCGAGAGGAAGAAAAATAGTAAACTCTGTACCCTCACCCAGCTTACTTCTTACTGTTATTTCGCCGCCGTGGAGAACTATAATCTGTTTAGCAATCGCAAGTCCCAGACCGCTTCCTTCCGGACGCTCTTTGGTGTTCGTCCCCCTGTAATAGCGGTTGAATAATTCAGCCTGCTCCGTTTCATTTATGCCTTTCCCATTATCACGAATGAAAATATGAACACCGTTCTTTGGCGCTAACTCAATAGCGGTTATAACTTTCGTTTCGGGAGGATTGTGCACAAGCGCATTTACAATAAGATTTTGAATGGCTCGGCGCAATAACTCCGGATCAATGTAAACTGTCAAATCCTGCAAGTCACTCTCAAAACCTATATCACGATCTGCAAAAACCGGATTATTAACGATATCGATCACCAGCTCTTTCAAATAGCGTGTGAGCCGTACTTTTTGAGGGTTATAGGGGATTGCACCCGAATCAAGCTGATAGGTCAATTTTAGATCATTTATCAGCTTTTCAGCATGATTGACATTCTTTAAAATAATTGTGCCATACTCTTGTACAGTCTGCTTGTCAAGTGTAGAAGCATCCGTAAGAAGCTCTGCATACCCCTTAACCGGAGAGAGGGGCGTTTTTAGGTCATGGGTAATATTCGCAATCCACTCTCGGCGCACCCGGTCAGTATCTTCCTGTACCTTGTCGCTGTGCTGAATCTCCATGTCCATTTTGTTCAGCGCGGAATAAATGTTGCTGAATACACCTTTTTCCTTGAGCGGCTGATAGGTACGCAGGGAAATGGTTCCGATAGCACTTGTGATTTTACTGAGATGACGGGTAATCCATAAACAATAAACAAGCCACGAAAAAGCGATTATTGCAAAGATAAGGAGTATAGCCATACGGAATATTGGATAAAAATGATCCGCTCTTTCACCATTGTAATACTGCATATGTTTTCCTATGGCATAAGGGAAGCCGACAATATAGTTCCATGTTTTACCGGAATCTTCAAAACTGCTTATAAAAAGGGTATTGCCATTCTCATAGGGTTGTGTGCTGATCGTTATCAATTCGGACACAGAGTAACTTGCAGGATAATTTTCCGGTTTACGATAAGAAAAGATTTCCTGTCCGTTCTCATCAATCACCTGCAACCATAATCCATATTCTTCTAAGCGTTTAAGACCAATTTCCCGCACATGAATCTCCCCATTTTCGTATTCCATCCATAGCGAAAAATTGTCCGTGAATCTATTTGGCCATGAGGCCAGACTTAATCCTTCCGGCTCTGGAATTGAAAAAAAATAATAAAACAGAACAAATGCCATAATAACCGCAATGCCAACCAGACACAATAAAAAAATCGCTATCCATACAAATGGATATTTCTTCATTTTATTTTTCATACGGATTCACCAACTTATAACCCAAGCCCTTTACTGTAACAATATATTCCGGCAGCGTGGGGTTGTCCTCTATTTTTTCACGCAGATGCCGGATATGCACCATCATTGTGTTATCACATCCAAAACTGTCTTCTCCCCATATTGTTTCATATAAGCGTTCACGGCTGATTACTCGGCCTTTGTTTTTAGCCAGATACAATAAGATTTCAAACTCTCTTGCGGTTAGCTCTATTTCCTTATCATCTTTGGTAACCCTGCAGCCGTCCGGCTCAATCATCAAGGCTCCGATTTTCATAAAATGATACTGTATCGGGTTTTGCCGATATTCTGTTCTGCGTAATTGTGCTTTTACTCTGTAAACTATTTCTTTTGGACTAAAAGGCTTTGTAACATAATCGTCTCCGCCAACAGCAAGGCCAAGTATTTTGTCTAATTCATCATTTTTGGAAGAAAGGAATAGGATCGGGCAGTGGGAAAACTGTCTGATATGCTTACATACCTCATATCCATCCATTCCTGGCAGCATGACATCTAAAACGATGACATCCGGCTGCATTTCTTGACAGGTGTTTACTGCGTCAAGTCCATTATCAATTTTTATAATATTATCAAATCCTTCAATATTTAGAGCTTTTTCAAGCAGGGTTAGAATATCTGCTTCGTCGTCTACAATCATTATTTTGTAGCTGTCCATTGTTTTCTCCTTGTAACATAGGCATTTTTGCGTTTTTTGTTAATGGTTAATAGGTTTTATATCTATTGTAACAGAGCGCTATTAAAGAAAAATATAAAGTTCTTAAATAGAAGATAGAATATATCAAACTATGAAACAAATACACGTTTAATTCATAGTTTAAATCATCTAAGCAAAATACTAATTATGTATTACTATTTACACATTCAAAGTACCAACCTTTGTTTTTTAATAATGAGTCATGAGTACCATACTCTAGTATTTTACCCTCATTTAATACATATATTTTATCTGCCTCATAAATAGATACTAATCTATGTGTAATTATAATTTGCGTTTTATCGATTTCTTTAAGATTATCATATATCTTTTTTTCAGTAATAGGATCTAAGTTGCTTGTCGCCTCATCAAATATAATAACTTCTGTGTCGCTAAGTAGGGCTCGTGCTATGGCTAACCGTTGCCGTTGCCCACCTGAAATATTTTGACCATTATCACCGAGCATTGTATTCAACCCTAATGGCATATTAGCAATATCTTCTTTTATTTCTGCCAGCTCCAAGGCTTTCCATAGTTGTAAAACTTTCGCCTGATATCTTCGGTTCTCCCTCACCAGCAGAAAAATTACCTAAATCAGCCTCTTTTAATTCCTGCATTACATTTCCAGCCACATTTTTTGTTCGATATTCTTAATTGGATTTCTATACTCGCTCATAATTTATTCCTTTCAAATATGCTAAGTGTGCAAGCATTGGTTCTAAACTAAGAATATTTATTACAACTATATAATTTCAATTATTTTATCACAAATTTCCATAATATTACAACTATCAACAGCCGTCAGAATCATGGTTTTGCATAATGAAAATTCTTTCAAATATTTATCTAATTCTTCTTTGTCTGCACCATTGACATTGTTGTATAAATCTTGTAAAACCAGTATATCTGCATTTGATAAATAAGCATCCACTAGTTTCAATTTCCGTTTCTCAAATTCTGTCATAGTTGCAATGTTTTGATTATTTAAATCAATCATCTCAAGCATACCTAATAAAGTATCCTCATAACAATTAGGATATTGTTTTTTGAGATTCTCTAAAGCATTAAGGCCCATATTGACAATATCATCTTCTATACAACGGAGTTTACTACTATTCCTTACTAATTCTCCTTTTTTATATCTATCCACAATAAGATTTTTTATATTGTTATTTGTTGAAACTATTCCCCAAATCTCATTTTTGCGTATTCTTAAATATACTTTTTTTCACTGTGGCTACCAACAGTTATAAATCCTTCTACAACAGGTTCACTTATTAATTCTTCCATTTTTTCCTCCATCTATATTGCATAATTTTGCCCATAACATCTTTAATACTTTTATATATAGATTTCAAACCATATTTCAAGAGTTTTCGAGTAATGTACATATTTTTGTTCTGAAATACAAGTAATCATCATACAAAATTCTCAACAATACATTATATTAAGAATAAAATATATTTTAAAATTTTAAGTTTCATGTAGTTTCTCCGATAATATATACAATTTTTCCGGAATGAGTTTCGCACAGATTAAGATTGTAACTCACAGATTGACATACTCTATCTTTATTTTTATAATTTATATAGTAGCATTTTTGTTATATAAGGATTTAAAAATGGAAAAGAAAAATCTAAGTTATCATGATGAGAAAGAAATTGAATACACAAAACGACTCCGGGAGCTGTTAGCGGAGCTACCCCAATACACCAAGGATTACTTCCGGGCGATAGAAAACATTTCTAGTCCACGTACCCGTATTTCCTATGCTTATGATTTGTTGGTGTTTTTCCGTTTTATGCTTGAAAAAAACCCCACGCTTAGCAATAAGTCAATTTCAGAAATCACTTTAGATGATATAAACCATCTGACAAGTAACGATATTGAGGAATATCAAGAGTATTTAAAATACTATAAATCCGAAAACGGCGAACAAAAAAATCATCCTGTCAGCATAGCTAGGAAGTTATCCTCCCTGCGAAGTTTTATGAATTATTTTTATAAAAAAGAGCTTCTTACAAAGAATGTAGCCATGCAGATTGATATGCCAAAACTCCACGAAAAAGCAATTATTCGCATGGAGCCAGATGAGGTCGCCATTCTGCTTGATAATATAGAAAATTATGAAAATCAGCTTACTGGACAGAAAAAGGCATTTTTTTTAAAAACCAAGACACGGGATCTCGCAATCATAACCCTATTGCTCGGCACTGGAATCCGGGTCTCGGAATGTGTCGGTCTTGATTTGAATGATATTAATTTCCGTGAAAACAGCATCCGAATTATCCGAAAAGGCGGGAAGGAATCAATCATATACTTTGGTTCTGAAGTAGAATCCGCTTTAAAAAACTATATCAACGGTCTTCGCGAACAGTACGCCCTTCGCGCACAGCGGGGACATGAGAACGCCCTCTTCTTTTCGATGCAGCAAAGAAGAATCAGTGTCCACGCCGTTGAAAACCTTGTCGAAAAATATACCAAGGAGTTTGTGCCGCAGAAAAAGATTACTCCGCATAAATTGCGTTCTACCTTTGGCACAAGCCTGTACCAAGAAACAGGAGACATTTACCTGGTTGCGGATGTTTTGGGGCATTCTGATATAGGAACTACAAAAAAACATTATGCAGCCATTGAGGATAGTCGACGTAGGATGGCTGCCTCAGTTATCAAGCTAAGAGAACCATAAAGATAAGGAGACTCTATGACTGAAAAAGAAAAATTAACAATAGAGCAAGTTAAAGAACAAGTTAAAATTTTTTATAACCAGAATGAGACTGATATAAAAAATTCATATGCGCTCTATCGGAATTATACAACCTGCGAATTTTATCAAAATTCTTATACTTCTCTTAACGAGAGGTGCCTACAAGAAAAACTGAAGAATTATCCAATCTTGATATTAACTGCTAATTCGGTTGAAACAGGTGTTCTTCATGCATGGCTAAAAAAGGAAAATAAATCAATTGAAAAACTAAGCCATAGAGATATAACATATTATTTTTTCCACTGGCGAGAATACAATATCGTAAATGTATGGGCTGGGACAACTGGTTCTAATACGGAACATGGTTCATCATGGACTTTGAGGAAAATTTTTGAGGACTATACACCTAAATTAGTTCTTTCTCTAGGGGTTGCATTTGGAATTAATCCGGATACTCAAAAATTAGGTGATGTACTTGTTTCAAAAAAAGTATATGTATATGATAAAGGAATAAAACTTACCAATAATAAGATAGAAATTAAAAACGAACATTCCTATAAAATCAATTCCTGGATAGGGGAACGCTTGAGACAAAGACAAGATTTTATGTATAAAAACGACAAAAGATTTGAAACAATATATGGGAGTATAGTCACCGGCGAGGCTGTTGTCGATGATCCTAAAGCAAAAGAAGCAATCCTTGAGGCGGTAAACAAGGATATTATCGGCGGTGAAATGGAAGCATATGGCATGTTTAGCGAATGTCATAACAAAGGAATTCCTTGTGTAACCATTAAAGGAATCTGTGATTGGGGAGTCGGAAAAAATGTCTTATCTAATGACCCTAAAATAAATGATGAAATGAAAGACGGCTTACAAGCGTATGCAATGAATAATGTATTAATAGATTGCGATTTATTATTTATTGAAGAAAATCTTTTTGAAGGAGACATCAAACACACGGTTCCTATTGATTCAAATCTAAAAAAATATATTGATGATGGAAAAATCATAGAATTTTTTGAGAGGTATAAACACGTTGTATATTTTATACTCTTTTCAATCTTTGTACTTCTTGCGGTGTATAGGTTAATAAATAATATCCATTTAAATACATATGCCATACTCCTTTTATTGGCTTTTTTATTATTAGTATTATGCTTTGGAGGAAGCGGCTTTTTATTAATGAAGTATAAAAAGATACTGCAAAAATTAATTGAAGAAATCAATGATTTGAAAAATAGAGGAAATGAAAAATAAAAAATATTTCACTCCTAAACAATGTATATAGAGTCTGTTTGGGAGTGAAAACATTTCTATACCATACTCATTGGATATGCTATACCAAAAGAAAGAAATCTGCTTTATACTTCCACAATCGTCCACTTACAACTTTCCTTCGTAAAAACCAACTTTACTATCGCCAGTCTGCCCCCTATATTAACCCGACATAAGTGCTCTACCGTCCGGATTCCAGAATAAGTCTTCTCTTCCACAGTCAATAACTGCACATCTTTTATGGTATGCAGCATCCCCTCCTCATCCATTACTTTGATGATTTTGGGAATGCTCTTACCTTTGCTTGTAAATCAGCATTCACACCCTATCTCTCTTTGAATGCCTTTCAGAACGCCATGCTCGGTCCTGTCTGCAATATCCCCCAGTCGAAAACCACCCATTACATCACCTTCTCTTTTTTATAATCCACAGTCCTCTTTTCCCGTGAAATTCCACCGCTCATATGGTCAATTTTTTCCTGCTCCAAAAATGATGCTCTTTGAACGGCATCCATACCAAATCTTTCACGAATACTGTCTATTGCCTGATCCAATTTTTCCAGTTTTTCATAATCCGTATCATCAAATAAGGTTAACTGTCTACCCGAATCCCCCTTTACCACTCTCCCAGTATGCACTCCGAGATGCCGAATCGGTGTCCCGTCCCACATTTCATCAAAAAGCCTGCAGGCAGCTTCATATACTTCCCTTGTTATATTGGTAGCTGATACCAGAACACACTGATGCAATATATATGAAAGGTCATAAAATCGGATACTGACAGATACCACTCCGATACGTACCTGATCTCTCCGCAGTCTTTTTCCTATTGTTTCCGATAATGACAACAGAACCTTCTTGGCAGTCTGCGAATCCGTAACGTCAAAGGATGTTGTCGTGGAATTGCCGTACCCTTTATTATCTACAGGCGCTGTTTCTACGACAGACACATCCTTGCCATTTGCAAAGTTCCATATAACCTCGCCATGCTTTTTCATAATGGATTTCAACATTTCTACATCCGCCTTTGCCAGCTCCCCAATCGTCTGTATTCCATAGTAGTGTAGCTTCTTTTCAGAAGCCCTGCCAACAAAAAACAGATCCCCGACCGGAAGCGGTCACATTTTCCTCTCTATCTCTTCCGGAAACAACGTATGTACCAAATTCGGCTTCCTAAAATCACTTGACATTTTTGCCAACAGTTTATTACTGGATACTCCCACATTCACTGTAAAGCCCAGTGTTTGGTATATTTCATCCTTGATGGTATTCGCTGCAACAACAGCGAGTCCAAAAAGCCGGTCTGTACCTGTCATATCAATGTAAGCCTCATCTATGCTGTACTGCTCCACTATATCCGAATACTTCCTCAGTATTTCCATAAATGCCAGGGAACTTTTTTCATACAATTCATAATTTGGAGGCACTAACACTAATTCCGGGCATTTCCGCAGTGCATCAACAACCGGCTCCTCTGTCTGGATATTATTTTTTTGCTGGAATGAACTTTGCAAGAATTATCCCATGACGTTTTGATATATCGCCGCCCACTGCAGACAGGACTGTTCGAAGATCAAGCTTACCGCCCAGATGCCGGATACGGTATACCGCTTCCCATGATAAGAAAGTACTGTTCACATCTATATGGAATATTACCCTTTTACCCACGACGCCCTCCTCCCAATTGCAATTAACCATGAACTAATACACCGGCATTTAGAGAGAGAAACAGACAAAAGAATTATTTACTTTTGTCTGCTCTAACATACGCTGTGTCCGGTAGAATCCCATTATACCAGAACATATATTCGATGTAAATGGTTTTTAGAACATTTGTTCTTTCCATGTTTATCCTTTTCTTCTTCCCTGCGCATTTGGCATACCTCTCCTATTAAAAAGATAGACTTTATAAACCATGGCTATAATAGAAAAAGCTGCTGCACAAAAATGTGCAACAGTCCATAAAGCTTAGATTAATATTAACCGTTTAACAAATCCCATTGGGATAAAAGTCTAAAAAATGTCTTATATATTATATGGCATGGTTAGTCGCGTAACTGCTATTAAGTGCATACTGCCAAGGAAAGCTTCTTTACTAGCATTCCTTGGCAGCACTATTATGTATGATTACACTTGCTTTTCCTTCAACAAATAACTTCTTAAAAGTATGACTGTATAGGATTCCCTGCGTTATCTCTTGCATTATTTATAATGCCTTCCAGAAAATTAAACTGACATAACCCATCTCTTATTCTATTATTTGCTCGTAATTCATTTATTGCTTCTGTCAAAGTTCTTCCTTGCAAGTTTTTCATGATTATTGTATTTACACCTTTTACTCTGCTATCAAACGGCTCTCTATCTCTTAAGCTGTATACTTTTTCCTGTATTTTAAAAATTGGTGTACCTGCTTTTGCATCAATAATGATTATTACCCACATGCAAGCATTATATAACTGCCGAGCTATTGGATTCCATTCAAGATTCCCTTCTCCTCCGCCTCTATCACCTCTTTGCGGATTGCCGTTACCATGACCTTCTGCTCCATCCCCGCCTTGTAGATTACCACCTTCACCACATAAAGGATTGAATAAAGGCAACCCATTATGATTTAACCGCCTTAGAAAATCCTTGGTAGCTGACATACCACACAGAATAATCTCCGGATTTCCGCCTTTTCTGGGTGTTGCCTCAAAAATATAATATTCTTTTTCAATTATTCCTCCGGCATCGCTGATTTTTTCTTGTCCCGCCAATAACTTAATGTGTGCCCTTGGCACTACATTATACTCCTCAACAATTTGCTTTCTTCTTTTTGTACCTCTGCAATACATAAAATATATCCTCCTTGCTAACTTTATTATGTTAAATTTCCGCCCGGCGGAAATTCTTAAGCTACTTTCTACTCGCTTAGCCGTCTTGCGATGTATGTGGTCTGCAAACAGATCACTTCCCACTCCTGTTGCTCTCCGTTAACAATAACTGAATAATGTAAATTCCTTGTATTATCTTCCTGTTCTATCCTCTCAACATTGCTATAAAAAGCTTCTTCCACTCCCTCATGAAAAAGCAGATTCCTACGAATAGCTCCCTGCGGTGTTCCTAATATGAGCATCACTAATATACCAAAGCTGATCGCAACAGCATAAAACGTATTAACATTTTGTTTTCTGTACAAATACCGTTTACATTCTTTGCATTCAGCACATGGCTTATATCCAAAGTAATCATCATAAAAAGGGACTCCTGTACCTAAATAAAAGCCCTTGCAGAACATCAGTTTTTTATGCGCTATTTCCCCAGCTTTTTTTTCAAGTTCACACATATTTTTCCTTTTCATCTTATCCATTACCATATTGCTCCTTATTAATTAGCAGTTATATATAACTATTTTATAACATATTTCACTCTTTTTATTAGGATTTCGCGCCAATTTTCATTACATTACAAAAGCCCCCTTTCATATCATCTTAAACTGATTCAAAAGAGAGCTTTCTATAATATTTCTATTGGAGCATCAGATTTACTTCTTGCTCCTCTTCAGTCCTGCCGGCTGCTTGGGTTGGTGGTAAATATACATACACCTGCTGTCTGCGGCCGCCTGTGCTGATCTCCCTGATACATTTTTCATCAATTTTGCCAATACGTTTTTGCCTGTTGCTTTCATCTTTGAAATACCTCCTTATCAATATATTTAATATAGTAAAATTGCTTTTACTATATTTTAGTATATATTCTTTGCCATTTTCTCTTTGTTACTCGTAATAAATCCGAGTATGCGCGTCATTTTTCCCTCAGGCTGCCGTACATCACCACAGACACCCTGAAAACTCCGTCATGTCCGTCCGCATCCACCTGCCCGCAGTAGGCTGCCGCTGCCTGCTCTACCGAGGAAAGACCCAGTCCATGACTCCAATGCTCTTTCTTTGTCGTGATGTATTTCCCCGCACGGTTCTTCCTCCGCTCCCCGCTGTATGGGTTCGTGACCGCTATCATAAGGACCTCCTTCTCATACGAGGCGTCTAGTGTGACATAGCGCTTCCCCTCCTCCACTTCCAGACATGCTTCCAGAGCATTGTCCAGCAGGTTCCCGAACACTATGGTAAGGTGCCCATCCAGAAAGGGCAGCTCGGCCGGCAGGAACACGCTGGCGTCAAAGGCGATGCCCAGCGCCCATGCTATGCCGCATTTATAGTTCACAAGGCTGTCCACGATGGCGTTGCCAGTTCGGGAAACGTCATCCGCCCGGCACTCCGGGGTTCCCTGCAGCATCCCGCGCACATA
>CAZRKN010000083.1:0-16907 GCA_964600805.1 uncultured Bacteroides sp.
ATCAAAAAGTACACTTTTTGATATATGTGATGTTGAGGTCAAAAGGGTATGTTTTCAATTCATTTGTTATGCAATTTTACAACAACTATTCTATGAATTGAACTTTTAACTCCGGCATATATATACATATATTATTTCCTTGGAATTGTTGTGGACAATTCCTGTGTGAAGTGGTCATGTTGTAAGGTTTGATGACAGTGGAGAGCAAAAAGACATATTTATAATAATTGTTATTTTTGTTTTTGATCAAGGGAGACTTTGGGAAATAAGGAAAGGATGGGTGTAACAATGAACAGACAGGAAATGAATCAGATGGCATTGGATATCTTGAGAGAGGAAAAACGGGCTAACGGTGTCATTGCTACGGCAGAGGCGTTAGATCAGGTGGCAGCAGTTTTGGATACGGTTTCAGTGGACCGCAAATACTTGAAAAATTGTATTAGGCAGGCGATGCATTCTGTTTCAGGCAATCCACTAAATGCAGTTTTAGGGCTGATAGGGCTGCAAATGATTCGCAAGGACGCGGATATTAAAATTTTTGAAAGTGATGATTCGCACAGTGAATTGGAGTCTATGCTGAAACTAAATGAAAAGGCTTTACATTCAACGGTTTCAAAAATAGCATTTGATTTAGCTGCTTATGAAAGAGAAGTTAAAGAGGACTCTGAAAATAAGGTGAATAAAATTAACGACTTGATTGACAAAACGGACAAACAGGAACAGGTAATAAGCCAGCTGAAAACAGATAAAAAAGCACAGATGCAGGCAGTCGCGGACAGAATGCAGTATATGCTTTGTGTTTTGGGACCGGATAAAAGTGATAGCGCTGTGGAAGAACAGGTCTATGAATTGATGGAAGATCTGGATATTAAAGTATATTGGGATGCAAAGGAAGCGCCGCTTTCAGACGCGGCTATGTTTATGGAATTGAAGACTGCGGAGGTTGAGAAGCATAGAATGAAGCCTTGCCTGATTTGTAAAGGGGAGGTTATCGCAAAAGGCGTTAGGTTTTGCAAAGAGGATGCTGCTGATGAGCAGTTGTGATATAGAAAAGAACAGGAGAGATAATTATGGTAGGGAAAAAAATTTTTATTGGATTTGACTTAGGAGATGGCGAATCCATTACGGACTTCGTGGTCAGAGATGCAAGTGACATGAAGGATAAAATAAAGACAAATTGGTTTGCCATGACGATGCCCGGCTGTAAAGATGAAGGAAAAGCGATTCCGACAGCTTTTGGATATGATGAAAACGGAAATCTTGTTTTTGCAAACGGTATTCTTGATATGCCGGAGTTGGTAAAAGATATACAAATTAATTTTAAACGTCGGCCTTGTGATTTGTGTAAAGGGATGACAAAAGAAAAAATCCCGAAACTATATGAGATATTTTCAGGAATGAATGGCTGGCCTTCTCAAAAAGAATGCCCGGAATGTTATACGCCGGAGATGGAAACGTTTCGTAAAGCAGTTGTTACTTTTACAAATGCTGTATTTGAAAATAAGGATTATATGGAGCGTATTCATGGTCAGTCGGTTGACTGTGATGAAATCGTATTTTGTGTAGGCCACCCAACCCGGTGGACGGACTTGGATGTGGTAATCTATAAAGCTATTCTTCAGGGCAGTGTTCTGGGTAAGGGGGAATATGCCGGGAAGAAGACAAACCTAATTATGGCTGCAGAGTCTCGTGCCGCTTTTTTGACTGTAAGGGATAAAGCAAGTGAAAAAGTACTTCCGAAAGACACCAGTGTTCTGCTGGTTGATGTTGGTTCATCGACTATTGATATCACGGCATTGACTGCTGATTCGCATAATTACCAGTACAATAGCGGAAATAATTATCTTGGCGTACGCTGTATTGATTATATAATTCGTGAAATGTATTTTGAATGGCTTCAGGAAAGACCTGAGGATTGGGATGAATATAAAAAGATGGAAAGTTCAAACCCGTCTTTTAGTAAGTCATTGACGTTAGCATGTAGAATCGGCAAAGAAGAGATGTATTCCGGCACTTCAGGAATATGTCGTATCACATTTGGCGATTTTAAACCATGTCGTATCAAGCAGGAAGAAGTTGAGCAGGTAATAAAAAAGTTTCCTGTTGCAAAAATATTATCGGATAATGTTTCCCTGCCATCTGAGCAGAAAAATGCGATGGGAAGTAAAAACTGGCTGGAATTGTTTAAAGACTTTCTGACGGAACAAAAGCTGGAGATATCTAAACGCGGTATCAGAATCGGTCGGATTATACTGACCGGAAGCGCTTCCAAAATGCCTTTTGTACCTCAGATTATAAAGGAAGTATTTGATGAATTACCCCAAGGAACGGTATTGGCAGATATGGACCCGTCGCGCTCTATATCTATGGGACTTGCGCTGGTAGGACCATCCAACGAAAAATCAGTTGAGTTCCAGAAAGACTTGAATAAATTAATAGAGAAAGAGCTGCCCGATATCATTGAACAGGATCTTCCGAAACTGGCTGATAGTCTGAGCAGTGTCATTGACGAAGTGGTTACCGGCATTGTTAAAGCTGATATGCGTAAATGGCGGTCTTCTGAAATTAAAACATTGAATGAAATGACCAGGAGAATAGAACAGGATTGTGATGAAAAACGGCTGCAGGTAATTTTGATGAATAATAAAGATTATAATGCAGCGATACAAAATTGGACAGTTGATATTGTAGGACAGGATATTGCTGAAAAATTAAAGCAGATTTGTTATCGGTATGGCGTGGATGATATTTCGATGGAAGAACTGAATGTATTCCAAACGCCGGAGATTGAAGGCTTTAGTGTGAATGTAGATGTACTGGATTTTGCAGATACCATCATAGCAATTGTGGCAGTCATTGCGGGAATTATTACGGCAATTGTTTTGCCCACTGTCCTTGGAATTGTAATTGGATTAATTTCATGGATTTCTGTTGGGATTGCAAGTTTTCTGTTGACCATTTTACTGGCGCTTCCGGGAGCCGGCTGGGCAATCCTTTTAGGAATAGCGGGTATCGCAGTTGTCAAGGCGGCCGCATCCGGAATGTCTGATGCAAAAGAGATGCTGCTTGAAAAGATGCAGGACATAAATTTACCGCAGTGGATTCGAAATCGCATGACGGATGAAAAAATTGATGCTCAAATCAAAAAAGCAGGATTAAAGGAAAAAATCCGAAAGTCTATTTTAGAGGAGAAATCTAAAAAAGATATTATTAATTCCGTATCATCCAATTTGCGCGGCCAGATAGAAAAACGTGCAGAAGATATTAAATATGTCATTGAGAGTCGGTAAAACAGGAGATGGTGGAATGATGAAAATCGAGTTATGGTATGACCCTGTATATATGGAAACAGGTATCCGCATCAATGGGAATTGGCAGGATGATTCTGACATATATTCATTTTTGTATCCTGTGCGCCGGTATCCTTTACAGACGTGGTTAGGGGTTGCCGGCTCCTGGCAAGGTATTGTGCAGCAGCTAAAGGATATTTCCCGGGGCGAAGAAATAGAATTGGAATTCCATGGAAGGAATGTCGATTTTCAGGATTTGTATTCTGCTGTAAAAGAAATGGATGCCCTGAAAGCAACTTGTGTAGAATGGGATATTCTTTCCCTGTATAACGATAAAGTACAGATACTGGAAGAAAACATTCAAAAGCTGAAAGAACAAATGCCAATACATATGTCAATAACAGATAAAATAATGAATCTGGGGAATATGCAGTTTGAAGAGGAAGATTGGATGGTTTCAGTGACTTCAGCGGAAGAACTGCAGAGGGCAGAAAAAGACAGCAGGCTATGCTGCAGGGTTGACAGTTGTATTTTGGATTCTCTTGAGAAGCTTACTGAGGTAGAAAGGCTGGTGCGTTCCCTGCGAAGACCGATGGATGCAATTTGCTGCTGTTTTTCAGACAATAAGGCGAAGGAAGCATTTGAGGCTTATGCATTGGAATTTCCGAGAATGCAGTTTGTATTTGCATTAAATTCTGAACAGGGCTGGAAAGAAAAACTTTGGTCAAAATATGGGGAAGCAAACAGGATAATGTGGAAGATGGATGAAAGTGTCCGCTTGTGTGATGCTGTTCTGGCATATTTGGATGAGCAGAAATCAGAGAATGACAAAAAAAGAATGGCACTGGTGCATAGAAAGATGGAAGGCGGATTTAGTGACAGTGAGGATAAGGAACTGACAGGCTGTAATGAGATGTCTTCCTGTATTTACGATTTTCAAAAAGTGTGGCAGAGGCTGAAGGCTTCTACGGCAAAGCATCTTTTAGAGAGCGTGGGATAGGAGAGCTTTATGGATGAAAGGAATGTGGTTACAAAAGACCGTTCACAGGAACTGCTTTTACTGGCTGATGAAGTAATCAATCAAATTCATTATGAAAAAATGGATATGCTTCCCCAGTGTGAATTAAGCCAGGAAGTTAAGGAAATCCGGATGGGAGATGTTGCATGTCTTTTTCGGATTTCTGAGTTGGTATTTAATAAGGAAGATGGAAGCATTAAAGGGCTTACAACCGTATTAAGTGCCTTAAATTCTTGTGGTGCAGCCTGCATTATGCTGTTGCAGTGCCGTGAAGGACGCAGTGAATTATACCTTGGTGCAATCAATAAGCAAAGGTATCAGAATTTGTACTATTTAAATACAATTCGTGATATTCTTCGGACAGGAATTGAGGGGAATCTTCCCGGAACCCAGGTGCAGGAAATCGAATCGAGAGAGCAGATAGAGCGCAAACTATCGGAATGTCTGGACGATGGGTTTGATACTCAGTGCATTACGGCAGTTTCCTGTGTGGCGAATCAGCCTCAAAGCGGTAAAAAAACTGTAGGACTCGAAAAATTGTTAGGGGCTGTTGGAAATCGTAACTTTTCTATACTAATCCTGGCGGATCCCATCAAAAGCGAACAGATGAAAGTGATAAGGCAGGGGTATGAGGAACTTGGGACACAGCTTTCCGAGTTGGAGTCTGTTTCCATTACCTGTCAGTCGGGAACAAATAAAACGGCTTCCGTAAATTTTTCAGAAACGCTTAGTGAAAGTTTAAGCAGCAGCATATCCCATACACAGAGCCACTCTTCGACAAATGGGTGGAGTAAGGGAAAAAGTTCCGGAGAAACAGAACAGGATAGAAATCCGGCGAAGATGGCGCTGATGGCGGCAGCCGGGATTGGTGTATCTGCTGTAACAAAAAATGCTACAGCCGGGTATTTTGCCATGAATGTGGTATCGTCCATGATGGGTAATGCATCTACGCAATTGGGAAATAACGAGAGTCAAAGCGGCAGTGAAACGGGAAGCGAATCCGATACGGTCAGTGACAGCCGTCAACAAGGAAAGTCATATCAGGATGGTAAAGGGTATTCGGAAGGAATTACGGAAGGGATTTCCATGCAGACGGTTACAAAGGATAAACATATTCAGGGACTGCTTTCGCGGCTTGATTCTTATTTAGAATGGCTTAACCGTTGTGAAAATTACGGTATGTTCAATTGCTGTGCATATGTTATTTCCGGAAGCGCAAGTGTCAATCTTCTGGTAGCAAGTCAGTATCAGGCATTAATGCAAGGGGAGGATGATATGAGTCAGCCTGTGACGGTTAATACATGGACACAGAGCAATGATGTAGAGCATATCAGGCAGTCTCTTATGCATTTTATGCATCCTGCTGTAATGAAAGGCTGTGTTGAGGTAACTCCGGCTATGTTAATCAGCAGCAAAGAATTGTCTATCCAGATGGCGCTTCCTCAGGAACCGGTGGTTGGAATCAGTGTGATGGAATATGCATCTTTTGGAAGAGAGGTTGTGCGGAAATCACCTTTACCGACAGGCAAAGTAGCAAAGCTGGGCACGGTAGTGCATATGGGCAAGTGTGAACAGAACCAGCCGGTAATTTTAGATTTACAAAGTCTGGCGGCACATACCTTTATTGCGGGTACGAACGGATCAGGTAAATCAAATGCTGTTTTCAAGATTTTGGAGGAATTGCAGCGATCCGATATTCCATTTATGGTAATTGAACCGGCAAAGGGAGAGTATAAAAATGTTTTTGGAAGAGATAAAAATGTTTTAGTCTATGGAACTAACCGCAAAAAAACGCCTTTGCTACGCTTAAATCCATTCTGGTTCAATGATGATGTGAATATAAAGGAACATATTGCCAGTTTGATGGGAGTATTTAATGCAAGCTGGCCTATGTATGCGGCTATGCCTTCTGTACTCAATGCTGCTATAGAAAATGCTTATAGAGCCTGTGGGTGGAATTTGAATACTTCCCGTTGTGTAGGACAAAAAATTTTTCCGACGGTGCAGGATGTTTTAAGTATGCTGAAAAAGAAGATGGAAAAGACGGAATTTTCCGAAGAGGTAAAAGGCAACTATGTAGGAGCCCTTTCCACGCGGCTGGAATCTCTTTGCAGCGGTATTTATGCGGATATTTTTTCGGGAGCGGATTTGGGGGACAGACAGCTGTTTGAGAATAATGTCCTAATAGATCTGAGCAGGGCAGGTTCCAGCGAAATCAGTGCAATGGTGATGGGAATTTTATTAATTCGTTTAAGGGAATATCGAATGAGTGAGGGAGCGCTAAATCATCCGTTAAGGCATGTGACTGTTTTGGAGGAAGCTCATCATTTGTTGAAGAGGACATCTACAGTTCAGTCGGAAGAAGGTTCCAATCTAATGGGAAAGGCGGTAGAAATGATATCCAATGCTATCGCTGAAATGAGAAGCTATGGGGATGGATTCATTATAGCGGACCAATCACCCGGATTACTGGACGCCTCTGTATTGAGGAACACAAATACGAAGATTATTCTGCGGCTTCCGGAAGGCAGTGACCGGGAATTGGTAGGAAATACAATAGGTTTGACTGAAAGACAGACATACGAGCTTTCGAGGTTAAAAACAGGTATAGGGGTCATTTATCAAAAGGACTGGCTGGAAGCAGTACTATGTCAGATTGACCGTGCAGCGCATAAAGAAGAATTGTATCTAAACGAATCAGAAACGGATCAGGAAGAACAAAGAAAAGCCGCTCTCATACATTATTTATTGAATCCGGTTACAAAGAATGAAAATGTCATCATGGACAGCGCTGATGTAAAGGAACTGATTCTGCAAAGTGCAATATCCGGTGAAAATCGGAAGAAATTAATAAGTGTGGTCAAAAGCAATCATATAAGCTGGATGCAAAGACTGCAGATGATTGCTGTTCTGGCACCTATAGCAGTAGAAATTCCATTTGAATCGGATAGCGGAACAATGGATGAATGGTGTCAGGAAATGATAGAAACAAATGAATTGGATCGTTTTCTGGATATGCAAGATGCAAAAATGGTGGTTGCTGCCCACGCATGGCAGCATATGAAAGAAAATATCATGTGGAAAAAGGCTGCAACAAGTCTTTTCTCAGGGGATGAAACTCACGGAATCGAACAAATCCGTGGGGATGTGTTAGCGCTTTTATGTGGAAAAAAGCATGAGTATGAATCTGTTGCAGAGATGGAAGAATGGATGTCGATTCTTGCTGTTTCGGATGATACGGATCGTCTGCTTTCAGATTTACTGGAGAAATATATACAAAACGGAAGAATCAGAAAGAGAGGAGAATTAAAACCATACAGTGAGATTGCCTGGGAATATGCGGGCGGAGAAGATGTATGGGAGTCGGCATTTGATTTTTTGCAAAGGAACGACATAAAAAAATGGGATAGCATTATGAGGGAAAAACTGCTTCAGAATGTTTTCGGCGGCAGAGATTTGCAGACGGAACTTTTAAGCTTAGTCTTGCAGAGGAAGGGCAGCAGTTCCTTGGTACGTGGTTTCTATTACCGATGGCTTGCATGGGCTGTAAATGCCAAAACCGATGAAGAATAGGGAAGCTGAATGTTTTAAGAAGATAATGGCAAAATGAGTTCGCACATAAGGATAAGGGAGGGAGATGCAATATGCTTGGATTTGATGAAATCTCGGATATGGACAAGATACACACGGCAGATATTGCTGACTTTGCAGAGAAGTCCGATATGTTTTTCAAGGAAAGCAGAGAAACCGATTTTATAGAGGGAATTGAGAATACACATCAAGGTATGGAAGGGGTTGCATTAGAACCGGAATTTCGTTATGATGTACCTAATTGCGAAGCGGCTATGGTTACGGGGGAGCCGTATGGTAACGCCTGGAAAATGGATTTTGAACAGGGGGATAATCCATATAATGCTTCAGGAAATTGTGGTCTGGTAAGCATCAGCAATTTGTTAAGACGGGCGGGGATGGATGTATCTGAGAATGATGTAACCCGATTTGCTATTGAAAGCGGCTTATGTGATTATGACCCAATGGGAAGTGCAGAAAATAATGGGGGAACATCAATAGAAATGCGGCGTGATATATTAAATAAATTTGGTGTTGCAAGCGACATCTGCCCTTCAGATAATGGCGGATCACTGGAAGATATTGCAGATGCCATTGATAGTGGGCGCGGTGTTTTGATCAGTGTGAATGCAGGCGAATTATGGGATTGTGATGATGGTTCAGCCCCCTTTTTTGGGCGTCCTGTATCCAATCATTGTATTATGGTAACAGGCATTGCACGAAATGCGGCTACCGGTGAAATTGCAGGGGTATACATTGCGGACAGCGGCAGAGGGATTGCAGGGGATGCATGTAGGTATCTTTCGGTTGAAAAGTTTGATGAAGCCTATACAAATGTTTATGGAAGCGGAGCAAACATTACAAAGAATCCTGTGATGATGGCATGAAGTTAAAATATGCTGCGCTTGGCAGCGTGAAAGGAATTGATTTATATGAAGAAGATAGAAGAAATAATGGCATCTGTTGTTAAAAATAATTATTTAGTTATAGCAAATCTGGAATTGGATGCTTTTTCTTATCCGGTTCCGGGGAAAAACGGAGAAAGAACAGTAGAACGATTTTTTCTGTATTCCAATCAGCCAAAAACGATAAAATACCGTCCTTACGCATGGATTGTGATTGATTCTGAGACGGGCAGGATAGTTCAGTTTAGCAGATGTGAATGTATTGACTTTGCTCAAAATCTGCAAATACCAATGGAACGGCAGATTGATTATAGTGCTCCGTTAAAAGTGAGTCATAAGGAATTAAGGAACAAACAGCTGGAATTTAATTCTGTTTATGCCCGGATGAGGGAATTTGCTTTTTCAACCACGATAGATGAAAGCCGGAAAGATGTGCTGTTTCAATATAAAAACTTGCAGGAGCAGTTGATTAATGTAGAGGTAATGCCATTTTATCAGTCATTGTCCCCTGATTTTTATGAATGGATGAATACAATGCTTTAAGAATCCCGGTTATGGAAATTCAATGAAAAAATGTAAAACAGATAACAAAATAATTTGCAAACGGAGGAACTAATAAATGATTCATGCCAATATTACACTCAAAGAGATTCATTATGAGAAAAGCTTTGCAAACCTGTTTCCGATGGGAATGAAAAAATGCAGTAAAATGGAGAATCCCAATCTGGCAGTCCGTTTTCTGCTCAAGATGGGCGACGCATCCATGACGGCAGCGCTTGGCATACTAAACCTGATGGATGAGAAATGCAAAGGAGAACTGTTGTGTGGGCTTGTGAATCTATACTGCAAAGAAATCCTGTCCGCATTAAACGGACTTTTGCAAAAGGATGAGCTGGGGAGGAATATCTGTATCGGTGATATTTATATGGCGCAGGATTTAGAAGGGCGGCTGTCGCTTATTGGCAGGAATATAAAAGTAGATTACAACGGTCTTATGAAAAATGATACCGTTAAGCAGAAAATCGGCGATTATGCAAGTAAAGCGGTAAAGAAAACGATATTCGGCGGAAATGATACGCTCCGGAAAGTGGTAGAAGACGTAGCGGGCCCCGTGTCAGCGTTTGCTGTTGGAGTAGCGCCAGAAATGGTTGAGAAAAAGGCGCTTTCTGTTATGAACCAGACTGAAAATAAGAACAGGCTGCTGCATATGGCGGAGCAGGTTCTGGAAGAGAAGGGACTCTATGTAGGGTTGGAGGATTTTGCCTTTGTGCAGGAGATGGTCTCCGAGATACAGGATAAGTCAGTTGTTGAGGATGCAAAAGAACGGAAATTTGAACTGTCTCCGGTGTTGGAAGAAGAGCTGCTGGGAGCGGTTGCAGGATATTTGAAAATGTTATTGAAAGAATGATCAGGATGTTCGTTGAATGTACCAGTCCGATGCAGTAAATTTTCCTACTATGGAGGCGCGGTCAAGGCTGAGAAAAAAGCACTTTCTGTTATAGACCGGAAGGAAAGAAAGGGATATAATTATGGATAAAGGGATAAAAAATCTTTATAATCGAATCCGTACAATTGGAAAGAAAATTTATACCCCGAATCAGCCTGTGGGTGTAAACCTGAAATATTTGGCAGCTGCCTGCAGTAAAGGAAATGCCGCTGCAATGCTGGAACTTTCGAAATATCTGCACAAAACAGTGCCGGAGGATGAAGGCGCTGCCAATATGTGGCTGCTGCGCGCTGCTGTTTACGGAAACAACGAGGCACAGGAAAGAGTACTGGACGAGATAAAACAAAATCCGTATTTCTTAAAAAATTGTCTCATTCCATATGAAAATTTTATACCCGGCAGGCGTGCTAACTGGCATTCAGGCTGTTATCCCGGATATCGGCTTATTGCAGCGGGGCTTTGGGCATTTCAGCCAAAGGAAAGCTATTTGTTAGCCGGAATCAATAACTACCGCACTATGCTCATATGGCAGGAGGCGGGGTATGAACCGCCTGACGAGGACGGATTTGGAGAGGAAACTTATTATAATATGTTTTATCTGGATGAGTTTTTCCGGCCCATTCCCGGAGTCCCTGCAGTAGATAATGTTTCTACCCGGGATATTAATTATTTAGAGGAACCTAAAAAAAGATATGAAGCCATGACAAATGCCATGGTGGAAGCAGCCGGCAGGAGAGAGCAGATTCCGTTATGGACGGGGTTTGTTTCCGAGAGATAAGGAAGATGTGTATATGCGAAACGACAATATAGAAATGCTTCATGATACGCTGCGGATACTGAAACAGGGAAGCTATAAGGTAAACGGCAAGACTGTGGAGTTGAAGCTGTCAATAAAGGCGATGGAAACAATCCATGTCCTGCTCCCGGAGGATGTACAGGATATCTGCAGCCGCACAGATTTTAAAAAAGTCTGTGTAATGGGAAGATGCGGTCATGGCTGTGAAAATATGGATTCTTTTGCCGCTGCACGACAACAGTATGAAAAATTCAGTTATATGTTCCGGAACGATACAAAACCTTTACTCGTCCTGAATCTTGCTAGCCCTGTGCATCCGGGAGGCGGTGTCCGCCGTGGTGCAAGATCTCAGGAGGAAGACCTTTGCAGAAAAAGCTCACTTTTGTTGTCGCTGGAGAGCAGCCATGCGGCAAAATACTATGAATATAATAAAAATCTGAATTCACATATGGGTTCGGATGCAATGATGTTCACTCCGGAGGTGGAAATCATCAGGGATGAGAACGGAACACTTTTGGATGAAACCGTGATTGTCGCGGTACTTACCTGCGCAGCTCCGATGGTCACGCAGGGCAGGGAAGGGATGAGCGAAGATGAGTATCGGAACATGGTCTATAACAGGATTATGGGGATGCTGAAATGTGCCGCCTATTTCGGATACAAGAATCTTGTTCTTGGTGCGTGGGGGTGCGGAGTTTTCGGCAATGATGCGCATGTGATTTCCGATCTGTTCTACAGAGCGCTTAAGGAGATGGAATTTAACGGAATGTGCGAGAAAGACTTTTTCCGCAGGATTGATTTTGCTGTCCTTGACCGAACGGATGAACAGTATAATTTCAAAGAATTTTATCGCAATTTTTCTTTTGATAACTTCTATAGAGATGAAAATCAAAAAGAGAATGATGCCGTGTTACAAAAAATCAAGGAAACTGAAGTGTATTTGGATAAAGTCAGAGGGAGTCTTTTCGGTGGAGCAGTTGGCGATGCATTGGGATATCCGGTGGAATTTTTAAGTGAAGAGATAATTTTCTCCCGCTATGGCAAGAACGGCATAAGGGAATACGAGCTTGATCCGGAAAGCGGAAAGGCGCTTATATCGGATGATACGCAAATGACGCTTTTTACGGCAAACGGCATTCTGATATTGGATACAAGAGACTCCATGCGAGGTAATGGCGGGTTTCCGCACGATTATATTCCAATGTCATATTTGGACTGGCTGCGTACACAGGAGATGACTTTTGAAGAGAGCAGAAATCAGCCGCGCGGATACAAGGAAGGCTGTATTTCGTGGCTGTCTGACGTTCCTGAGCTATACAGCCGCAGAGCGCCGGGGCATACGTGTCTGTCTGCATTAAGCAAGTATAAGAATGATGAGATTCCGCAAAACAACAGTAAGGGCTGTGGTGGTATCATGCGTGTTGCTCCGCTTGCATTGAAGGATTATTCAAATGTTCAGATAGAGAAGTTTGACAGGGAGGGAGCCGAGATTGCAAAGATTACACACAAACATTCCCTTGGGTATATGCCTGCGGCAGTCCTTGTGCATATCATCAGACGCATTGTTTATTCGAAGGAGCAGCAGAGTCTGAAAGAAATCGTTATTGAGGCACGGGATACGGTTGCAGATATTTTTGCCGGTGACAGTTACTTGAAGAAACTGACAGAGATTATCAATCTTGCCGTCATGCTTTCAGAAAACGGTGAAAGTGATCTTGATAATATTCATCAAATAGGTGAAGGCTGGGTTGCTGAAGAAACACTTGGCATTGCAATCTATTGCTCGCTGCGGCATCAGAATGATTTCTCTGCCGGAGTGACTGCTGCTGTAAATCACAGAGGAGACAGTGATTCGACAGGAGCGGTAACGGGAAATATTCTGGGCGCACTTCTCGGATATGATGCTATAGAGGAGAAATGGAAAAGTAATCTGGAACTTGCGGACGTCATCTTAGAGATGGCGGATGATCTGTGTCACGGCTGCCGGATGAATGAATACAGCCATTATGAAGATCCGGACTGGATCAGGAAGTATATGAATATGCAGTGGAAAGACGAACAACCTGAAACGGTCAAAAAGACTGCATTTGTCATGATAAAAGGTGATATCACCAAAGATCATGGCGTTCAGGCTATCGTGAATGCCGCTAATACAAGTCTGCTTGGGGGCGGAGGCGTTGACGGAGCGATTCATCGCGCTGCCGGTCCGGAGCTTTTGGCGGAATGCCGTCTGCTGAGTGGATGCGAAACCGGTAAGGCAAAGATCACAAAAGCATACAGACTGCCATGCGAGTATGTCATACACACACCCGGACCACGTTGGAACGGCGGAAAATCGAAAAAAGAACATAAACTTCTTGCGTCCTGTTATCAGTCTTGTCTTGAACTGGCTGTCAAGAACGGAATACGGAGCATTGCCTTCCCTTCCATCGCTACGGGCATTTATCGTTTCCCACTGGATGAAGCGGCTGAGATTGCTGTGAGTACAGCGAAAAAATTTGCTGCAGACCATCCGGGAAAACTGGATGTCATAAAGTGGGTACTCTTTGATGATGAAACACTTGGAACCTATGAAAAGGAACTGGAGCAGTGGGAGGTGTCCGAACTTGTATATTCATCAGAATTCGATGCAATGAACCGTATGCTGCGTGATGGAGGAATGTAAGTCATAGTGTTCCTGTTTCTGTCATCATTTCTAATCCCATCTTATAAATCATATCATGTTTATTATATCCGGGTAGTTCTTTATGTAAATGGCTGTTTGCTTATTACAAAACTTATGATATCATTATTTTTATAGAGTATTCGAAGGTGTGCGGTTTTTAAGGCAATAGGGAGTACCGGGTTATTCATAGGAATTAAGATTGTTTGTCTGGGAAGGCATAGATTTGGATGTAAAGGAGATTTGTATAATGGTAAGAAAAGGTTTTAAGATGCATCTTTATCCGGGGATGGCTAAAGAGTACGAAAAACGTCATAATGAGTTGTGGCCGGAAATGATAGAGATGATTCATGAGCATGGCGGAAAGAATTATTCCATCTTTCTGGATGAGGAGACAGATGTACTTTTCGGATATATTGAGGTCGAGGATGAAGAAAAGTGGGCGGCGTCTGCGGATACTGAGATTAACCGGAAATGGTGGGATTATATGGCGGACATTATGGATACAAATCCGGATAACAGTCCTGTCAGCGTGGATTTATGTCCGGTATTTCATTTGGATTAGGTTTGCTGCAGGAGGAAAGGTTGTGCAGGCTGAGAAAGGAGCATGGTTGTAAAAATGAGTACGTATTATCTGGCTATAGATATCGGCGCATCCAGCGGCCGTCATATGCTTGGATGCCTGGAGGATGGAAAAATGCATCTCGAAGAGGTTTACCGATTTCCAAACGGTATGAAACGTGTGGACGGGAGCCTGTGCTGGGATTTGGAAGCATTGTTTTATGAGATTAAAGAGGGATTGAAGCGGTGTAAAGAAATAGGAAAAATACCGTCCTATATGGGAATTGATACCTGGGCCGTGGATTATGTGCTGTTAGATGAGAATGACAGGATACTTGGAAAAACCTACGGATATCGGGATGACAGGACAAACGGGATGGATGTTAAAGTGTATGAGGAGATTTCAATGAAGGATCTCTATGCACGCACCGGAATCCAGAAACAGATTTTTAACACAATTTATCAGTTGATGGCGGTAAAGCAGAATGAGCCGGAACTGCTTGCAAAAGCAGAGAGACTGCTGATGATTCCTGATTATTTTCATTTTCTTTTGACCGGAGTGAAGCGTACGGAATATACCAATGCTACCACCACGCAGTTAGTAAGTCCTGTGTCAAAGGAGTGGGATTATGAGTTGATTGATATGCTGGGTTATCCAAGGAAGATATTTGGAGAAATCAGCTGTCCGGGTACTTTGGCAGGAAATTTCAGCAAAGAGATTCAGGAGGAAGTGGGATTTGACTGTCAGGTGGTTCTGCCTGCTACTCATGACACAGGCTCCGCCGTAGTTGCCATACCGACCGCAGGAGATGATGCATTGTATATCAGTTCCGGAACCTGGTCTCTTATGGGAACGGAGCTTATGGAGGCTGACTGTTCAACCGAGAGCAGGATGCACAACCTCACTAATGAAGGCGGTTATGAATACCGGTTCCGGTATCTGAAAAATATCATGGGGCTTTGGATGATTCAGTCTATCCGGAAAGAATTTGCAGAAGAGTATTCCTATGGATACATCTGTGAACAGGCGCAGAAACAGAACATTCCTTCTATTGTAGACTGCAATGATGATATGTTTTTATCACCATCCAGTATGACCCGGGCAGTGAAGACTTTCTGTGAAAAGAGTGGGCAGCAGGTGCCGCAGAACGAATGGGAGATTGCAGCGGTAATCTACAACAGCCTGGGCAAGTGTTATGGAGATACCATAGGACAGATTGAGCAGATGACCGGTAAAAAATACGACTGTATTTATGTAGTGGGCGGTGGTTCCAATGCAGAGTATCTGAACCTGGTCACGGCAAAATATACCGGACGCACAGTATATGCAGGACCCGGAGAGGCTACAGCAATCGGGAACCTGCTGGTACAAATGCTTTATAATCAGAAATTCAGGGACTTAAAGGAAGCAAGAGAGTGTGTAATGAAGTCTTTTGAAATAAGAGAATATAGAAAATAGTTGTAACTACACATAATAGAGGTGAATTAACGTAAAAAGGAGGATTTAATAATGTTAGTAGATACAAAAGCAAGAATCGGAGTATTTTCGATTGCTTTGGGAGCATACCTGCCGCAGTTTCCGTCATTGGTACCTGAGTTTGAGTCTCAGTATGACGCGTTCAGGAAGACGCTTCCGGATACGGTAGAAATCGTGGATGGCGGCATTGTTACCACGAAGGAATTGGCGCAGGCGGCCGGTGACAAGTTCCGTGCAGCGGATGTTGACCTTGTGATCCTGCAGCTTCTTACTTACGCAACATCCTATAATATGCTTCCGGCAGTCCGGGATCTGGATGTGCCGGTCGTTTTGGTGAACGTTCAGAAGAAGAAAGCGCCTGATTATGAGAATACCGATACAGCTACGTGGCTTGGCGAACTGTATGCCTGTGGAGCTGTCGGTGAGATGGTAGCCGACCTTGAGCGTGCAGGTAAGCGCCACGCTGTAATAACAGGCGTAGTCGAGGGCGGAGACCCGCAGGTACAGGCAGAAATTGAGGACTGGTGCCGTGCCGCCCAGGTACGCCGCCGTTTCCGTGATACCAATCTGGCACAGATAGGACGGCCATATCCCGGTATGATGGATCTGTATATCGACGAAACGAATCTCTACCATAGGATGTTCCTTTATACCAAGCAGTTTGACTGGGAAAAGATGTGGGCGATTGCCGATGATATCACGGATGAAGATGTTATCAGGGCAAAGGCACAGGACATTCTTGACACTTTTGACATAGAGGATGGCGGTACAATTGAAAAGGTCTGGGAGATGGCAAAATATGTTGTCGCTTTTGAAAAATGGGTTAAAGACGAGCAGATTGCTTTTGTTGCGTCTCATTATGACGGTTATGCGCAGGGCAAGGCAGGTATTCTGGACAGTATGTTGATTCCTGCTTTCTCCATGCTGATTAAGCAGGGAGTTGCCTGTGCTGTGGAAGGTGATATCAAGGTTGCCATGGCAATGAGTATTCTTAAGACGATTTCCGGTATGGGACAATTGTCTGAGATGTATTCCATTGATTTTGAGAAAGACATCTGCATTATCGGTCACAGTGGTTCCGGTGATGCTGATATTTCGTCCAAGAAACCTACCATGAAAATCGTACCTGTATTCCACGGGAAGACAGGCGGCGGTTACCTGACCCAGTTCTATCCGCATCT
>CAZRKN010000084.1:0-16375 GCA_964600805.1 uncultured Bacteroides sp.
GCAGAAAAACTTTTTGTTTTTTTAATTGTCTACTTGACGGGTAGCACACCATTTTACTGGCTTTTTTCGCATTTTGTGGTATAATCAGACTAACGAAAAGCAAAAGGATTATACTTATTATGAACGAAAAAGATGCCTATATCGAGCACCTTGAAAATACCATAAAAGACTTACAGAATCAGGTAAGCAATCTTACTGAAATGATCCTTTTACTGCGCAGGGAGAAGTTTGGCTCTTCCAGCGAAAAAACAACTGCCCAGATCGCGGGTCAGTTATCTTTGTTTAATGAATCCGATGAGAACAGTAAAGAACCGTTCTATGAACGCAAAGGCGGTATTGTCAGGAAGAATGCAAAGACCAAACGGGAGGAACTGCTAAAGGATCTGCCTATAGAGGAAGTCCCATGCATGATCCATCCGGACGATATGTTCTGTGATCAGTGCGGTTCTGGCCTTAAAGAGATTGGTTATGTCAAAGTCCGTGACGAACTTGAGTATATACCTGCCAAAGTAAAGATCATCAGATATATGCAGCAGGCTTGCGAATGCCCGGCATGCAAGCACAAAGGGAAGCCATTTATTAAAAAGGCTTTTACACCTAAGTCTGTTTTAAACCATTATCTGGCGTCTCCAAGTTCTGTTGCCAGAGTCATGTATCAGAAATACGTAAACAGTATTCCTCTATACAGACAGGAAAAAGACTGGGAGCAGATCGGTATCGGACTCGGCCGTGCCACCATGGCAAACTGGATCATCCGCAGCAGTCAGGATCATCTGATGCCTGTCGTAAGCCGCCTTCGGGAAGAACTCTTAAAAAGGGATATCATCCATTGTGATGAAACACCGGTTCAAGTGTTAAAGGAAGAAGGAAAGAAACCACAGACGAAGTCATATATGTGGCTCTATTGCAGTGGTAATGATACAAAACCGCCAATCATCCTTTACGATTACCAGTCTTCCAGAAATGGTGATCATGCAGCCGCTTATCTGAAGGACTTTAAAGGATATGTTCATTCCGATGGATACTCCGGGTATAACAAGCTAAAAGACATTACCCGCATCGGATGCTGGGCACACCTGAGACGAAAGTTTGTGGAAGCAATTCCGGCAAAGAAGGCATCAGATGCACCGCTGACCAGTGCTGAAACAGGCCGTCAGTACTGTGACAGACTGTTCTCTATCGAGGATAGTCTGAAAGAGCTGTCATCTGAAGAAAGATTCAGTAAGCGTCTCGAACTGGAAAAACCGGTTCTTGAGGCTTTCTGGTGCTGGCTTGATTCCATAAACACATTAAAAGGGTCTGCTCTTGGAAAAGCAGTTACTTATGCACAAAATCAAAGACCATATATGGAGAACTATCTTCTTGACGGAAGATTGTCTTTATCAAACAATGCAGCTGAGAATGCGATCCGTCCATTCACTGTAGGACGAAAGAACTGGCTCTTTGCAGATACACCTAAAGGAGCAAATGCATCTGCTGCAGTATATAGCCTGGTTGAGACCGCGAAAGCAAACGGTCTCAATGTATATGCATATCTTCAGCATTTACTATTGTATATGCCGGGAGCGGAATGGCAGCGATACCCAGAGGAACTGGATGAGCTGATGCCATGGTCCACGCAGGTACAAGCGAAATGTAAATAGGAACTGTTGTTGGGGATGGTATTATAAATCATACTCTATTTATTTGGCGGGACTATGTTATTGTGCGCTTACACAATTTGCATTTTTTATTCCACAAAACAGAATTTATTTTTTAATATGCACAAATTCCTTTACTATAAGTTCTCAATCATGGGTATCATTCAAATAAATAGCACCATATTTCTGCGAAATTTAGATATACTATTAATAGACCTTGAAGAGTTAAGATTTTTTATATTTACTTAGAAATTCCTTTTAGGCATATGAAAACCAAGGAAGTAAATCCTCTATAAAAGAGAGTTTTTTATCTTACGCGCGATTTGTAAGTTCAATTAACAGTAGCTCCAAATATTTATAGGTATTAATCCACTCGCTTTGGCAGTTTCTATAATGATGTAAATCATGATACTGACCTTTGCAACACAATCGGTTTCTATGGAGTTGATTTCTTGCGGCGGGATTCCCACACACCTTTACATTCCACAATGTCTCTATTTTAACACCTCTATAAGTTCATCTTTTCCTGCACTCAATCCAGCTTTACATTCCACAATGTCTCTATTTTAACTCAAGCAGCCTTGCACCGCCGAGATTCAGATCCTCTTTACATTCCACAATGTCTCTATTTTAACGCGTTGTGTATATGTGCATAACTGCCTGTCTTATGTCTTTACATTCCACAATGTCTCTATTTTAACCATTTTCCCGACCTCTTCATCTTGGTTCGCTCTTACTTTACATTCCACAATGTCTCTATTTTAACTTTATAATTTGCTACAGACCTATGCTCTACCTTATACCTTTACATTCCACAATGTCTCTATTTTAACCCAGATAGCATCTATCATGTCCGGTTTCTGTCTGTTCTTTACATTCCACAATGTCTCTATTTTAACGAAAATGTATGATGCTGGCAAGCGTACTGTTTACTTCTTTACATTCCACAATGTCTCTATTTTAACGGCAGTTTTCAATCTTATCAAGATGAAACATATAATTCTTTACATTCCACAATGTCTCTATTTTAACCACGTATGCGTAGAGTTGGGGAAATAAGAGAAAATGGCTTTACATTCCACAATGTCTCTATTTTAACTTACGCGCTAAACGTTCATCTATGCGGCGAAATGACACTTTACATTCCACAATGTCTCTATTTTAACAAGATGAAGAACCTGATTGCGAAGAAGGTGATATCCTTTACATTCCACAATGTCTCTATTTTAACGTAAAGCGTAGATTAATTGATAAAGCTGCTAAATTACTTTACATTCCACAATGTCTCTATTTTAACAAGGTGGTGAATACATATGATGCTGACAGCTTCTACCTTTACATTCCACAATGTCTCTATTTTAACAGATAAGGGGATATTATCATATAAATAACATCCGCGCTTTACATTCCACAATGTCTCTATTTTAACCGAAACGATCAGCAACAGCAATAAAATCATATGTACGCTTTACATTCCACAATGTCTCTATTTTAACTCTAAAACGCCTTTAATTGTCTGCAAATAATTCAAGCTTTACATTCCACAATGTCTCTATTTTAACTGGAGCGGCTCAAGGCGTTCACGGATGTCTATGTCCTTTACATTCCACAATGTCTCTATTTTAACTGACAAAGATTACATAGATGATATGTTTGAGAACTTCTTTACATTCCACAATGTCTCTATTTTAACTAACTGTAGACACGTGTTTACATGACAGCGATTTTTCTTTACATTCCACAATGTCTCTATTTTAACAGACTTTCAATTGGAGTAGCAGTGTAGAGTCGCTACTTTACATTCCACAATGTCTCTATTTTAACGATACCGCTCACAAACATGGAAATCATGCAGATTATCTTTACATTCCACAATGTCTCTATTTTAACGCATCGAGGAATCAGGCAAGCACCTGTTTGTAACACCTTTACATTCCACAATGTCTCTATTTTAACTGTATCCCAAATTGCTTGTAAAACAGGCAAGATTTTCTTTACATTCCACAATGTCTCTATTTTAACCACATTGCCTATTTGTATGAAGTTCTGACCGGCAGTCTTTACATTCCACAATGTCTCTATTTTAACAAATACACACTTCCGGCATTGACGGGATTAACAATCTTTACATTCCACAATGTCTCTATTTTAACCTTAACCATGACGGATTTTCAACCGCCTCATGCAACTTTACATTCCACAATGTCTCTATTTTAACGACGTATGTAAAACTACCCTTTACAGTTATATAGATACTTTACATTCCACAATGTCTCTATTTTAACTGGACGGATGAACAAGTGGAACAGCTGGCAGAAATCTTTACATTCCACAATGTCTCTATTTTAACTTGACCCGCTTGTGTTTTATTCTTATTCAGTCAGAACTTTACATTCCACAATGTCTCTATTTTAACGCTTTTTGAATGCGTTCCATGAATCGGATAATTTTACTTTACATTCCACAATGTCTCTATTTTAACGGAATTTAATCCATTAGATAAAAGCGGATTTACTACTTTACATTCCACAATGTCTCTATTTTAACAGCTTTGCCGGAAATTTTGCTAAACATATTACTAACTTTACATTCCACAATGTCTCTATTTTAACATATTCAATATTGCTGCTATCCCTGCCACTTTCAACTTTACATTCCACAATGTCTCTATTTTAACTAGCGTTTAGCACCTAGCGTTTTAAATTTTCGGTACTTTACATTCCACAATGTCTCTATTTTAACTCGAACACTAACTTTAAAGACTTCATGACATACCTACTTTACATTCCACAATGTCTCTATTTTAACCTCTTCAACTGTTATCATATCAATGAGCAACATATCTTTACATTCCACAATGTCTCTATTTTAACATATCCGCTGTCATTCTGTAACTGGCTTGTTTTTGTCTTTACATTCCACAATGTCTCTATTTTAACTATGTTGCCTTCCATATCTACTGCAAATGCTTTATACTTTACATTCCACAATGTCTCTATTTTAACTATACTTGCCTATTTCTGCCATAACGGTTGAAGGACTGCTTTACATTCCACAATGTCTCTATTTTAACCATAGCGTTAATAACTGCTTCCTCAATGGTAGATATCTTTACATTCCACAATGTCTCTATTTTAACATTACTGCGTGATTACAGATAATCCAGGCGGATGTTACTTTACATTCCACAATGTCTCTATTTTAACCCTATTCCTCCGGGTGCGCTTGCCGGGTCTGCTTGCTTTACATTCCACAATGTCTCTATTTTAACGAGTGCGTCTTTCTTGTAATCCTCTGTGTTTACCTTCTTTACATTCCACAATGTCTCTATTTTAACTACATTGCCTATCTGTATAAAATCGCTACCTGATGTCTTTACATTCCACAATGTCTCTATTTTAACATTATTTCGGATGTCAAAGAAATGATTGCTTTTTTCTTTACATTCCACAATGTCTCTATTTTAACCTATTGACTGACCTTTTCTGTTATTCAGTGCAACAACTTTACATTCCACAATGTCTCTATTTTAACAAGGAGAAATAGATGGAAGAGTACACACAGATCACACCTTTACATTCCACAATGTCTCTATTTTAACCCCGTCGTCGGAGGATGGCAACCTCCGGCCTGATGACTTTACATTCCACAATGTCTCTATTTTAACAGTGAGTAATTGCGAGAAGCGGGCCATCGGTTCCAACTTTACATTCCACAATGTCTCTATTTTAACTTTCAAGTAGCTATAAGGTTTGGGCTGGTGCGGCATACTTTACATTCCACAATGTCTCTATTTTAACTTTTACATCCCGTCTAACCTCACCCGTTTGTGTCAGCTTTACATTCCACAATGTCTCTATTTTAACCTGAATATCTGTAATATAATAATAACGCTTAAACTCCTTTACATTCCACAATGTCTCTATTTTAACCCCTTAATTCTTCAGTTCTCTTTATTTCATGCTCACCATCTCCTATTTTGTCGATATATATTTCATCTGTCACTTTATATAACCACTGTATGCAATAAATACTACTTAAAAATCCGTAATTAATGATAAATTCAGGTTTTGTCAACCTACCGCATTTTTAGCATTACAGACGGTTGACAATACTACAAAAAGAAATCCGTTGCATCATCCTCTTTTCCCCAGAATTCTTTATTTAACCACTTTTCCTGACGACTTTTAAAAATAATAACAGAATCCTCCTGCTTATCAATGTACGGTTTTAGCTCCTGTTGCAACTTTGTTAACTGTACCTTTGAAATATCTCCCTCAAAAACTGAATTTTGAATATGGGATAAATATTTTTTACATATTTTATATACATGCGACCAACGCTTCTGTCCACTATTGCTCTGGCTAATATCATATACTAACACAACATACATACATTACCACCATATTTTAAACCCTTCATATTCTTTTTCACCGATCAGATGTTTAATAAGCTTATATATTTCAAGCCGCATTAGATACTGATAACTCACTTGTTTTCCAAGTTCCTTATGATTAATGGTTTTCTTCAAACGTTCTTCCAATTCTCGCGCAATGACTCCTGACGCTTCTTTAGTCAAATGCAAAAAATTCAGTTCTTTGGTAAAACTTGCTTCTGTAATCTGCTTTCGATTCAACAGGGCAAAAATCAATCTGTCACCAATGAGTGGTTTGAAAATTTCTGCAATATCAAGGCACAATGAATATCTGCGAACACCTGGTTCATGCAGATAACTAATTGTCGGATTCATCTGTGTATGATAAATTTCACTCAACACTTTTGTATAGATTAATGAATTAACAAATGAAATCAAAGAATTTATCATATTATCCGGTGGATGCATTACCCGTTTTTCAAAATTAATTTCTTGGTCTACAATAATATTCCACGCTGCATAATAATGTCTTCTGATATTTCCCTCTATTCCCATTAATTCTTCAATCGATTTCGTAATCTGAATTTTCTTTCTCAAATCATCCACTTCAGACATATATGCAGAAACATCTTTACCGCGTCCGTTATAATAACGCAGATTTCGGTAAATATTATCAGCCGCTGCCTCAATAAATTTTTGCGCAAGTATCATTCTCTTATCGTAATCTGAATAATGCTCTACCTGTTTTACCAACAATTGACCTGCAAGCAACTTGTCTTTCGGATAAAAGCTTCCTGTGTAAAAGTGATAGTAATTAAAAAAATGAATCGGTATTCCATATTGCGATATGTAATTAATAAATGATGTATTAAAGGTCATCTCTGACATTACATAAATATCATCAATTCGCTCTATCGGAATATCTCTCTTTTCCCCCTCTGAGGATATAAACCGCAATGTATTATCTTTTCTTCTCAAATCCCCGTTATTATAAACATAAAAGCTTTGCCCCATATTCCCTCCGCAGTAAATTCACAAATAAATCCTTGGCATATCTTCTCATTACTAAATAAAGCATAAATCATGATATGCACATTTAGTACATATTCTTTGAGAAGTAAATTGTGGTGGCTTTATCTGTTTTTTTAAAATAATAATCTCTTGAATCACTTCATCCAACTGTGCTTCATCTTCTTCTGACAATTCCACAACAAGATTTTTCTTAAGCAATGGATAGTCAATCTTTGCTTTCAATCCAACCACACCACGCTGTTTTAAATAATATAAATAAAATTTTACCTGCCATATACCAGCTTCTTCTATTGACCGGCTTTTCTTAATCTCATGAAGTTCCTTATGTTCTTTCATAAAATCAATATTAATTACATTGTCAATGTTAATATGCTTGTTATCTCTCATATAGCTATTCTCATCCAACAGCTTCCCAAGCATAACATCTTCATTCTCATTTTCCATATTGATTTCATGAACGAAATACCATAATTTTCTTTTACAGATAAAATAGTAATATACCATTATCCCTGTAATTCTCTCTTCCATTTTCACTACTCGCGCTTATAGAAAATAAGCCTCTTCCTCCACTTTATTCAGTAATAGTCCCAGTCCTGTATTGCCATCAAAATCATATTGTAACCTTGATAGATGAATATCAAACATTCCAATCGTGCCTCTATCAATCCCCTCTGGGAATTTATAATGAAGATTTATGTTCAATGTCATATCGACCAATCGGCTTTTTGCCAGTTTTCTAATCCTTTTATCGATATATGGCTTACTCAACAAATCCTGAATATTCTCTATCTCATCCAAATTTTGATTGTATATCACATCTGGCATTATCGTAATACTCCGGATTGCCCTAAAATCCTCCCGTGCTTTTTCGGCATCATATTCTGTCGGCCATAGCGATTTAAACTTTTCTATATTTTTCTCTATTTGTTGAAAATACTTTGTTCTTTTTATCCGTTCCACATCATATACTGCATTAATATAGGCTATCTTGTCAGACTCTGAAAATAGTTTTCCATTTTTTTCTTTCAACAAATCTATTGAACGATTATATATGTCTTTATCATATACTGTCCCTTTTCCGGAATCATTATTGTATACAACAATATTAGGCATTACTACATCTTTTTTTCCTGCCCTGTTGCATCTACCCATTCTCTGAAGGAGACTGTCCGCAGTACACATTTCTGTATGCAGAATGTCAAAATCAATATCCAGACTTGCCTCAACAATCTGGGTTGTGACCCAAACTCCTATTTCCGCTTCATCAGCAGAAAATTCCATAATTTTTTTCTCTAAAACCGCCCTATGCTCTCTAATAAAACGAGAATGTAACAGTCCAGGTTCCATACCGTTTTCTTTTAATTTCCTATAAATATCTTGTGCCCTAGACACTGTGTTACAGATAACGAGAACTTTCTTTGTTTTTGTATCTTCCATTATTTCCTCTATATTAAAATCTTTATCTTCAATTTGAAGTCTATGCCTTATCGTTACTGCATCATTTGAAAAATCACGCCAGATATAATCTTTATTTTCCAACAAACCGTTTTTTTTCATGAAGTATTGTAATACCGGTGGAAAAGTCGCCGTAATAATTGCAAACTTTCCACCCATGCGTTTAATTTCTGAAAGTCCAAATATCAATGCTGCAACAACTCTTGGTGAATATGACTGAATTTCATCAATGACAATTTTAGAGTACTTTAATGTTGCAGCAAAAATTTCTGTACCTAATGCTTTATAAACAAAACGAAATATCTGGTCTACAGTGCAGACTGTCAGCGGATAAGAAAATCTTTTTGCCTTCTCATAATTTTGATAACCATTCTCCAAATCTTCAGAAATTTCCAGATAACTGCTCAAACTATCAGCATGTAGCAGCGCCACATCTTCATATTGATAATTTTCACGTATTCTCTTGTAAATTGCATTAGATGAAACCTTTAACGGCAGCGTATAAAACCCTTTTTCTCCATGAATCCACAAAAGTGCCGCTTCTGTTTTACCTGAGCCGGTCGGTGCAATCATAATTACATTATTTTTTCTGTTTTCCATCATAAATTTTTGCGTTGCTCTGAAATTTCCTGTCCATTTTCCCTCAATATTCCGACACAACCTTTTTTCGATGATATCCGTAGCAATTTCTGCCTCTTCCTCCCCAGCACTGACTGTCCAATCAAACTTATTCAGCATACCTTTTATCAACATATAGTTACACCACAAGTCTTCTTCCAGAGGTATATATCCATTCTCTTTCCGGTCTGAAAATAACAGGAAATTTTTATTTTCGGTATGTAAAGTGATATTTTCATTATGCAGATATTCTCTTACATAATCCAGATAAAACTGCTCACAGTATTCTTGTAGTTCTGTCACATCATAAACATCCAGACGACTATGATGATAATAAACTGCTGTAAGCAGCACACTAAAATCGTCAGACGTACATTGTAGATTCTCTTCTAAAAATTTCTTTTTCGATAAAATAATAGCACTTAAAAAGCCATGGGGAATCTGTTTATTATCTGTTTTTTTCAACGACGAATTTACTTTCGTCTGAAAAATATAGTTAGCCTTGCCAATGTCATGCAGGCGGCAAGCATCCAGAATCAGTTTCTTTTCCTTTTCACTGAAATAATTTCCATATTGCAGGAAAAATTTTTCGGCACATCTAACCGTATCTTCCAGATGCTCTTCCAAGGTCTTATGCTCTATCTTTTTATATCCCGCTGCTTTCCCTTCTTTATCTACTGCCGGAACAACTACCGGTGATTTCGCATAATACTCCATTCTTTCTCCTTCTCTTACCCTTTATGCCAACGCTACAATATCACCATATTCATCTACTAGTACATTGTTAACGGGTTCACCATGCGGGAAATAATATGCTCTGACCTTTCCTCCATTTGTCTTCCAACGCCGCAACCCTTGCTTTGTAATTTCATATTCTTTTGTCAATGTATAAAGTGTTGTGCTCCTTCTGCCAATCTCTATATCGGAATCCACTGGAATATAAATATCATTGTTTGTAACACCCGTTTCAACTTTCTGCAGATTTACTATTTCCACTTTTCTAATATCAAGGATATCCTCATGTCTTCCCAATGCAAGATATACAGTCGGATTTTGCAATGAATGGTAAACCATATCAAAATCATTTTCTGATGGGACAATATGGAAAACCATTTCATTGCAGCAAATTAATTCCACATGAGCAACTCCTTTGAATGCTCCATATGTTTTACTTTCTTCCTGAATACAGAGCTGATGCCTTCCACTTTCATATTTCGTATCAAAGGAAAAAGAATATCTTGTATACAATTCTGACACTGAACCGACATTTTTCCCCTGAATACTTACTTTCATTGGATGAAATTCACCCTTGGGATAACCACACGCCACATGTATCATTCCTAACACAGTAGAATAGGGCGGTAAAGGATACGATTCCTTAATAATAAAACTGCTAGGCTTACGATAATTAACCAGATTTTGAAAACACTCCACTCTAATCGCTTTCTCCATAATAATTATCCACTTCTTTCTTCAAATGATTAAACACATTCACAACCGAATCTGTTTTGAATGTTTCTTTCAATTCAGAATCATTAGCAAAAACTCCGCTTATCATTCCAATTACCGTATTTTCCCGAATATCATCGTCACTTTCCAGAATTTCTGTCAACGTATTTATCTGAATTTTGCCTTTATCCATAATAATTCGATTTTCAAAAAACGGATTTTTTCTTTTATATCGACCGCCTATTACAAAAATCGGTGCTAGATTTTCACGTCTTCCCTTAATATCTCTATACAAAAACTGAATAGTATCCAAGAAATTTTTCATTCGTTCAGCCCTGTCCGCCATTGGTATAGAAATATCTCCATCAATACCAATCCTATCAAGGTCAACAGTTATCGTATATGTATAAAATGTTCTGTGTATTTCACTTTGTGCAATTCCATTCTCAAGATTCTGCCTTTTCGCCATTCCCATATTTGTCAAAAATTCCAAATCACTTTGATAAGGCTCCAACGCGATAGCATTGCTAAGCCGCACTACTGCACTTCTTGTTGATGCACCGCCCTTTTCATTTTTACTATCCTCTTTTGAACTTGTTTTCATATAACCAAACAAATCAATTTCCGGATACTCTTTAATCGTTGCAGATGGCGCAAACTGTACTACACCACTCTTTCCATCTACAGGTGTGTTATCCCATCCTGCCTGTTGCATAATGTTATAACGTATTGCCTGTCTGGAAATATAGCTATACTGCTCATAATTTCCCCTTGACATTTTCTTCAAAGTAGAAATATTACCAACGCCCTCTCCATAATTAGCACTCTCTGCAAGAAAAATCATTGTTATTGTCAAACCGTTTCTAGTCATTTATTTTTTCCTCCTTCTTCTCATAATGACTTCCCTGTAATCCAAGCAAAAAAGCATATCCGTATTCAACAAAAGTATCTCTATCTTTTAAAAATTCTATAAATACATTGGGAATCTGAAGTTTTGTCGAACAATAGACACGCATAATAATCTCCATAAAGTGTTCTACATTTCCTACCGATAAAGCATTTAATAATTGATAAATTGTTCCTCTGATACTTGCATCATCGCTTGTCCCTTTCGCTCCCAATAGTACTTTTCTCAATTCATACCCCTCATCTCTTACCCTGTAACGATTCATCAGTTCACCTCCTATTTTTTCTATATCATTTTTGGTCAGTAAATTCATTCTAAGTTGGATATCATATACTGATACTGCTTTGAATAAATGACCATCGCTTTCTATTGCCGCTTTCAACAATTTATTGATTATTCCATATTGATTACGATATTTTAACATATTCAAAATTGTATCTTCATGAACATTCCAGTAATCTTTGCCTATTTTTATATATGGATTTTGACTCAATCTATCTAAATCCAGTTTTATGTTCTCATCGTTTAATAATGTTAGAATATCTTTGGCTATTACATTAAACGTATATCTGTCTTTTTCTCCTGTCCCTCGTGCAATGACCTGTATATTCCCTAACTCTCTACTTTTTTCCTGTAACAACAAATCAAGAGTTCTTGCTATCCATGAAGAATATTTCTCTGTCTCCCCTCGTTCCGAATCATTGGCCAGTTTTCCACCGAACGAATTAGCTTTCAATAATATCTCCACATTCTGATTCATATTGATGAAAACAAACGTCTTTCCTAGCAGCGTAAATCCCAAAGGCGCCAATGAATAGACAAATGCGCAAACCGGACACAACCATGCATCTACTTTACAATTCCAAAAGGCTGAACGTTTTCTTGTCAAATCATCTGCCTGCTCTTTCATGAATGCAATCGATATTTTTTCTTTTGCATCTATCTTTTCACTGCAATCGATACACATATCTTTTGCCTTTTCATGACTGTCTAATACATACTTCCTTAACGGTTCAGAAAAATCCGCATCAAATATCTCTTTCATGTCTTTAGATGCATTTGCTCTCAGCAAAAAACTTTTACCATCCCAAAAGCGATTAATATAATTATAGATAATACTTTTCATAGAAAAAGTTTCTTCACACAAAGGCTGTTCGAGAAATTGCTGAAGTTGCCGCAATCTATCACATAATGTTTTCGCCTCCATGCTCTCTTTCAATTTATCTGTTTTCAACAATTCATAAACTTCCGGATTTTCTATTTTTTGTCTGATATTTTCAAAACCCGAACGATAACTGTTTGAGAGCAATTTTTCATTGATAAACTTCAAGTCCTCTTTGCACTCTGCTTTGTTCCATTCTATATGCTCTGCGTTTTCTAAAATAGTTTCTATCTTATCTAGCGCAGCCTGATAAACTGTCAGCGCACCATATCGCCTCACAAATGCCTTAAAATACATATCTGTCCAGTCAGCATGTATTACAAATTCCTGTTTAAGCCATAATCCCTGCCTATCATCAGTTATTCCATAGTCTTTGCCATTTTCAGCATCAGATGTCTCCAGCAGATATTTCAATCCGACAATTCCCGCATTTTTTAAAAAATCACCGAGTGATACTGTTATTTTCTCCACCTTTTCACCCCTTTCTAGCCAATCACTTCAAATTTTCCATGCCCTGCCGAACGTCTTACTCCTATTCCTGCCTGATATAAAATATTCAACAATTGATATGAGCCTGTTAATTTAAAGATTCCCAAAGTCGCATCGGTATTTCTGCCAAACACTGGAACTACTACTTTTTTCCCCTTAATAGTTTGAATAGAAAAACCTTCCATTGAAACATTCATTTCCATCCGATTCAAAAAAAGAGCAACATTATCTGTAAGCGCTTTTTCAAATCCTTTTGTCTCGCAAGTGTAATAAACATCTGAGTTATCTTCGGAATTATGATTTCTAACAATAATCGGGCTCTGCATTCTAATAATAATTTCATTCTCTTTAATTTCATCCAACTGCTGCATGTGAATGGAAATGAGCGTCATAGAATTTTCATTCATCGGGTATTTTTTATACTTCATTCTTTGGAAGGCATTAAAAAAGGACAAGAGTTCCTGCTGATTTGCATCAGAGAAAAACAGAGAAAATGTATTGCACCCCAATTCAATTTTCTCTTGATGGAATTTTGCATTTGGCAGAAAACAGGAATATGTATAACTCTTCATAATAGATTTACTCTTGCTGTATAGTTTATCATAAAATTCCTGTGAATAAGCCTGTGCAGATGCTTTGAAAAAACTAACTATAACTCTATCCAGTTCTCTTAACAGCCAGTTTTTTTCCAGCTCAAATGTCAATTTATATTGATACACTAAATCACCTCTTTTCATTTTATCGTTTTAATTAATTTATCTTTACACCTAAGACTTCATACAATGGCCTTAGCTGATCCCTTACAGAATTTACTATCTTATCTATATCCAACTTGGCAATCATGCCATTACCATTTACGCCTTTAAAATACACTTTATTTGCTCGTCTATACTAATTTTGCAACTTATCATATCCATTCTTGCCCATAACTTTCGTATTCTTTCCAAGTCGCAAAAATCCTATAATCCCCTCTGCATCATATAGAAACCAATCCTCAATCGAATGTTTCGCTCTAATATGAATTACTTTAGACGCACCATTTTCACGAAGTCCCTGCTCAATCTCCTTCTATTTAATTGGCGTTTTGGATGAAAAATCAAAAACATCTGTATCGCTGCACAATACCACTGTATACATGCATTCTTCTCCATATTTAGGCTTTATCTCTTTTGTAAATTTCCTTAATGCATTTCCCTTGAAACCACCAATACCTTTTACATTTCAATATTCAATATAGGTATCAAACCTGTTTGCCGAATGAAGACTTCGAGCATTGTCTACAATCCTCTTGTAAAATTCAACTCCAGTATCACCCTCTACAAAAAGAATCAAGCATTTACTCATTCCCATCACACTCCAGATAATCTTTAATATTACTCTCTGTATCTGAAAGCATTGAAAATAAATAATCACCCATACTCATGTTGAACTCTGCCGCATCATTCTGCAACTGCCTACGTCCGGATTTCTTAAACCCATAAAACTGAGCAACACCCGGAATCACATTCATACCCACATGTATCCAAGCAGGTTCCAAATAACTAATAATGTATGGAGAATGGCTTGTAAAAATAACCTTGCAATCAGTCAGCAGCTGACTAACTATCTGTATATAAGCATGGAAAAGGCCAGGGTGTACTGAATTTTCCGGTTCCTCTATAGCAATCAAAGATATATTACTATCGCTTGATACAACTATTTTTGCTAATATCATAAACACACGTTTTACGCCATCTGACATCATTTCAAAATCAATAGGATTAATCAAATTTTTATCTTTAACATACAAAACATGTATGGAATTAGCAATAACAAATGGCGCATCATCAGGTAATTCCCCATCATAAACACCTATTTTATGCCTTTTGACAATTATGTCTTCTATATTAGGAAACAACTGAATAAAAACATTTTTTAAAAGTTCAAATTTCTCTTGGCGCTGCATACTTAAATTATAAATAACTCTTGGAAGGCTTTCAGCATTTATCATTTCATCTTCATAGCCCTTTCGAATAATAGGATTAGGTCTATAAAAACTTTTTGCATCCAAATTGTTCTCCATGTACATCTTCATACCATTAAGTTTTTTAATAATTTCAGCATAGAAAATCTCATCATAAGCTTTTAATTTATTAACCACTAACTCAGAAGGTTCTACCTTAATTCTTGACGAACAGCGACCCGTTTCAGAACTCTTAAATAATGCTGCGTCTGCATTTCTGCTAATTAACTGTGTGTATTTTTGTCCTTTTTCATCGGGTTTTATTTTCAAATACTCCTGTATAATTTGAGGTTCAACATCCTTACTACTTCTCCACAAAAACTCATAACCGTATAGAACCCTATAATCTACTCCTTCATATTCTGTCAGAACTTCCATTTCATATTTATAATTCCGAAACTGCATACTAATATTAATTGGGATTAAATCAGCATTCGACATCATCTCCATTTTATCTTCAATTCCTGCCTTTATATAAGCCAGACCAAAATTAATTCCGGAAAGCACATTGGATTTACCAAAATTGTTCAATGCTACAAGGACAGTAATATTATCAAATATAATTTTCACATTCGATAAATTTTTATATCCATCGATTAACACAGCCTGTATTTTCATAACACCATATCCCTTCCTCTGCTTTATATACATATAATAACATCCTTTCTAAAAATACGCAATATATTTTTTCTTTTTATTTTATTATATTCCTTTTATTGATATATTTATTCATTTTTATGCAATAGAATATTGCGTTTTACATTAACGCAACAAAAGAACTACGGTCATGTCCATAAACTTAATGAAACACAACTCCGGTCTGAATTGTCTTATGCAAGCTCTATTATTAATTTTCAAAATTTCGATGTAATTAATATTGTAATTCAAAAAGGTCGAACCATTTACAAATGACTCGACCTTTTCTTAATCGGAATTAAGGCTCAAACTATAGTTCCTAATCTCATTTTTTATTTACCAATTACGTACCCATTTCCCATAAAACCTCATAAGTGTATAAAGACTTACATAGAAATCAATTTACTCTCAATCCCAGTAATTATCATCCTTTAAGCCAATTTATAGAGATACATAGGTTTACATGAAACAGCTCCGAAAATAATTATTCCAAGTTTCATTTTATCTTAATCTCCTTTGGTTTAAGTCTTTTCCTAAGTACTGCATCATTCCCTTTCCTTTTCCCTGATCGCTTTATGCAGTGCGTTCAGTACCCTTTTTTTGTCCTTAC
>CAZRKN010000085.1:0-15793 GCA_964600805.1 uncultured Bacteroides sp.
TCTTACCAAAAAAGAGGTATTTTTTTCCAAAGACACAAACTATTTTACACTACCATTTTTTCACTTAAAAATTTTCAAATCACAATTCTATTTTTCATTCTGATAAACCAGGATTTATTCACTGTTTAAAAAAATTCATAGATACATATTTCCAACTCTCCTCTTTCGCGCATATCGTTTCCTTCCGGTAGCTCTACTGTTTCCATTAACTTACCTCCGGCATATTCACATGTTTTTCTTGACGCATAATTGTCTGGATTGCAGGTTATATACAAATATTTCATATCATGCCTTTTTGCAAGTTGAAATAATAATAAGCAAGCTTTACCGGCGTAATGATTTCCTCTATATTCGGGGAAAACCGCATATCCAATGTGTCCGCCATAATAAAGGTTGTCGTTATATCCGATTCGCAAGTCGCACTTACCCATCTTATTGCCATTGAGGTCGCAGATGAAAAAATGATATGCAGGAACCCAATTTTTCATTTCATCCCCATCTGAGGTTTTCTCCAAAATTAATTGTATTTCATTATTCTTTAAAAACTTAGTGTCTAAAAACATATGTCACCTTACAAATTCCGAATATTCTACTAGCAACACAAAGATAACAGGTTTTTATTCCTGTCCTGCCACCTCTCGGAATATCTTATCCATTTCTTCTTTCGAGAGGTCTTCCAGCCCCTCTTCCTCATAGTAGGGAATACCATTTTTTATCCCCTGCCGTATCCGGCATGGACCGTCCAAATAATATCCGATATAATCATAATCTGTAGGAGCTGCCTGTTGAATCATCTCAGATAGCTGATATGCCGCTTTTCTGCTCTCATCATCCTGTTGCCCGCCAATTGCTGGTCCCGTAGAACCACTGTATGCATGCAGGAAAATTTCCCTGCCGTCTTCTGTTGTTGTGGTAACTAAATAAGTATACTGATTCTCTAAATCCTTTTCCTCATATAAGGGTTCTCCAAAAAGAGTTTTCAGCTTGCCATAAATCAATACTGTCTGTTCGCTGTAGTCGGATGGAAAACCATCAATGATATTTATAATTTTAGATCCGCTAATCTTTTTCTGGTCATTTACCGCTTTGAATTGATACTTAAACTCAGCCATTATCTGTTCCTCCCATCAATCCCGATTTATAGAATTACTTAACACCATCATCTTACCATAAAAACACAAACAATTCCATCACAGTTTCTCTTTCCGGATATAAAAAAGGTATTGACATTTATCTGATTATACTGTATATATAACATATAAACAGATGAAACGGAGGTGCAGCTTTGAAACTATTGCAGAATTCCGGTGTGCCGATATATCAGCAGATTGCAGAGCAGTTTAAGGCAGATATTCTGGAAGGAAGAATCAAAGAGGGAGAATATCTCCCTTCTATACGCGCGTTGGCTAAGGATTTAAAAATCAGCGTAATTACCACAATGAAAGCATATGAACAGCTGGAAGCGGAAGGACTTACTACGGCAGTTCAGGGAAAAGGCTTCTATGTTAATGCCCAGAACAGTGAAATGCTTAAGGAACAGCATTTGCGCAGAGTGGAGAGTTCACTGTTAGAAGCGATTCAGGCGGCTAAAATCGCAGGCATGACGGACAGAGAGCTGATGCAGACTTTGCAGGCACTGTTAAATATTGAGTAGATACAGATAATTTATTGCGAAACTTCCTATCTCCATAACTTAGTTGTGCAATATATACAATATCATAAGTGGGATGCTATGGAGCCGTCGATACTTAGGTGCCGTATTTTGGCACCTTATGCACCGCTGCGAGCGACAATGCAGCGCAAGCGGACCCCACGTTGATTTGCCTGTATTGTACAACGGACGTCTTGAATAATACAGTTTCGTAATTGACTAAGTTGCAAGTGTAAATTGAAAGGAGAGTAGATTGAAAAATCTTTGATTTTTCAATCGCAAATTTGTGCAGACATCGTAGATGTCTTGGGCACACAAATTCGCAGGCTGAGAAAGGAGCATGGTTATTAGTATGAATGGAATAAACAGAGAGAACGTAATACAGGCGGAAAACCTGATAAAAAAGTATAAAGGCTTTGAACTATCAGTTCCGCGCCTTGAGATACCTAAAGGATTTTCGACTGCTCTGATTGGAGAAAACGGAGCGGGTAAGACGACGCTGCTTAATATATTAGCCGGCATAAGATTAGATTTTAAAGGCGATATATCTTATTTTGAAAAGAGTGAAAAAGGCATAGACAGCAGTGTGCAGGAGCGTATAGGATATACGGGACCGGGTTGTTATTTTCTTCCGCACTGGACTATTGACCAGGTGGAGGAAATGAGTAAGCTTTTGTTTGAAAACTTCCATCAGGACAGATTCAGGGCAATTTGTGAGGAGTTGGGAATAAACAGAAGCATAACTAAGAAGGTAAGCAGTCTGTCTGATGGAAACAAAATGAAGCTGATGCTGGCTGCTGTCTGGGCAAGAGATACCGAGTTTTTAATCCTGGATGAGCCTGCATCCCCCTTAGACCCGTTAATGAGAGATAAACTCTGCGATATGATACGTGATTACATTGAGCAGGGAAACGGAGAGCGTTCTGTTTTCTTCTCAACACATAACATATCGGATATGGAAAATGTGGCGGATTATGCGATAATTCTGGAGCACGGTGAAATCGTTGAAGAAGGTTTTGTCGAGGATTTGAAAGAAAAATACATCATGGTTAAAGGTGAAGCGGCGGATGCAGAGGCGGCTAAAGAAATTCTCTTTTCCATGAGCAAAAGCTCATATGGATTTGAAGGCATATGTCTTGCTGAGAATCTGGATAAGCTTGCGGGTATGGATGTGGCGAAGGAAGTGCCGACTCTGTCGCAGATATGTGTCGCAGTGATGAAAGCGAACACGAAGCTTAAGTTATCTTAAGGAAGGAGTCGCTATGAAAAGAATTATAAAAAGTTATCTGGTGTTCACTTCCTTGATTTATCGTATTGTAATGTTCATCGTAATGCCGGTAGTCATGATTGCAGTTATACTCTGGCAGGGTGGTGTATTTGGCGGAGTAGGTTCGTTGAATTTATATGAAGTACCTGATGTGGTAGTTTCTATGGTTGTTATGTTGTCCCTGCCAATGGTTGAAATCGTTTCTGATACATGGATGTTCGGAGGTATACAGTCAAAAGGTGCGGATAAGCTGGAATACCTGAAGACATCGAGTATAGGAATGCAGGTGCTGCGAAGAGCTTTATCAATTGATTTGCTGAGAAAGTTTCTCTCAGCAGTAGGAATTATAGGTGTCTCATATGGAGTATTATATTGGAGGCTGACGCCGGATTTGAAAATAGCAAATACAGAAGGCAGTTTGGAGATGCTTTTGTTTGCTCTGCTGGTTTCATATTTCTTTTCCGTATTGGGTACAGTATTGACAAGATATGGAAGCATGATTTGGTTAAATATGATGGTTGCGTATTTAATTGAGATGATTATTTTGACGATTATTATAGTATTTACATTAAATTGGTTGTTTAGCAGGTATATTGTTGACTTCTGTGTACTGTCTGCAATATTGGATGTGGCTGTAAGTATACTGGCAGTGAGAATAGCTATGAAGAAAGTGGAGGGAAGTTACTATGATAAATGATATCAAGCTGGGAATTAAAATTATGCGTTACGGACATGGATGGGGGATTAGTATTATTTTGGGCGTTTTTTTTCTTGTTCTTGGAATTGTTATTGATATTATGAATATGATCAGCGGCGCTCATGGTAATATTGCAGGCGGATTTATATTATTGTACACTTGCCTTTTGCCGGCACAGGCGCTTTTCTCTGTTAATGTGTCGAATATGGTGCTGTCTTCTCCTGTCAGGAAGAAAATGCAGACTTCTATTCCTGCGGCTATAACCGGAGGCAGTATGATTGCTTTGTATATTGTGGCTGATTTGATTTTGCTGATAATGTCATTTATATATCCTGACAGGTTCCCGATAGCGTCCAGGATGGTGGTCGTACAGATTGTGTTTGCAATATTTGTTATTATCTATTATTCTGTTGCATTTAAGTGTTTTACTATATCTACGATTATATTTATTATTAGTTTTATGTTTTTTACCAGAACAAATCTGATGATGGGTACATCATGGATTTATAATTCTGCTTTTTTTGATAAAGGAATTTTGTCTTTCATGGTGATATCGGTGTTGGGTATTCCTATTATTGCAGCAGCCGGTTTTTTAGGATATCTGTTGATGCTTTTGACCTATAAAGTTCCTGTATCAAAGTATTCCCAGAATGCATATCTGAGAAAAGAACTGTAAACTTTGTATTTTTATTATTGTAAAGTATTGACTTCCATATTAATAACCTTTATAATATACTAATCATACATAAATAATAGGAATTGATAAAACCGGAGGCATATTATGAGCTTAGATTTAAGTACTGTATGTATTCATGGAAACGGAAAAAGGAAAAATGTAGAAAACACGGGAAGCATCAGTTTCCCGATTTATCAGACTGCCACATTTGCGCACCCCGGCGTAGGGCAGAGTACGGGATATGATTATTCCAGGGCACAGAATCCTACCAGAGAAGAGGTAGAGCGTATTGTAAAGGATTTGGAACATGGAATAGATGCACTGGCATTTTCTACGGGTATGGCGGCAGTCAGCGCTTTTATGGAGCTGTTTAAGCCGGGAGACCATATAGTGGCGACGGATGACTTATATGGGGGGACCATCCGTCAGTTCAGGTTAATAAATGAAAAGAACGGAATCGAAGTTACATACGTAGATACCTCTGACTTAGAACAGGTAAAAGCAGCATTAAAGGAAAATACGAAGCTCATCTATGTGGAGACGCCTACGAATCCGATGATGCAGGTGACGGATATTGCGGCAGTCAGTGAAATCGCAAGGAAGAGTAACTGTCTGCTCGCCGTGGACAACACTTTTTTGACGCCTTATTATCAGAATCCGCTGGATTTAGGCGCAGATGTTGTCATACACAGCGCTACCAAATATTTAGAGGGGCATAATGATACACTGGGCGGATTCCTGATTACGAACAGGGAAAATATTGCGGAAGAGCTGCGAAAGATTATCAAAACTACCGGAGCGGGCTTGGCGCCTTTTGACTGCTGGCTGATTCTGCGCGGAATCAAGACATTGGCAGTGCGTATGGAGAAGCATCAGGAGAATGCGATTCAGGTTGCAAAATGGCTTCAGACGCAGCCTAAGGTGAAGGAAGTACGATATATAGGTTTGGAAAACCATCCGGGCAGAGAAATAATAAGCAGACAGTGCCGCGGTTTCGGGGGTATGCTGACGTTTCGTGTCGATTCAAAAGAAACGGCTCATGCAGTACTGGAGAAGGTGAAGCTGGTACAATATGCAGAAAGCTTAGGCGGTGCGGAAAGCCTGATTACCTATCCCATGACACAGACCCATGCGGACGTACCGATAGAGAAGCGGCTTGAAAAAGGTATTGATGAAACCCTGCTTAGGATGTCCGTAGGAATTGAGGCGGTTCAGGATATCATTGCTGATTTGGAACAGGCATTATAAACAAAATAAGTGCCTAAATCCCGGGTATTGAAAGTGAGTTTTACGAATGTCTATAAATATTGCAGTCTGAGAGAAAGGAGCCGGTTCTTAAAATGAAATACAATTTTGATGAAGTTATAGATAGAAAAGAAAGCGACTGTCTTAAATATGATTTTGCAGCGGAGCGTGGAATGCCTGAGGAGGTGCTGCCATTGTGGGTGGCGGATATGGATTTTCGTACGGCTCCCTGCATTACCGAGCGCATGCAGAAGGACATTGAACTTGGCATTTTTGGATATACCGACAGCAAAGATACATATTTTCGGGCGGTCGCTGAATGGTATGATAAGTATTTTGACTGGAAGGTTGATAAGCGCTGGCTTGTGAAAACGCCCGGAGTAGTTTTCGCCATAGCTGTTGCGATTCAGGCGTTGACGGCGGAAGGAGAAGGAGTCCTTCTTCAGCAGCCTGTCTACTATCCGTTCAGTGCAGTCATCAAAGATAATAACAGGAAGCTTGTTAATAGCGGGTTGGTATTAAGGGATGGACGGTATGAGATAGATTTTGAAGATTTTGAGGCAAAGATAATACGGGAGAAAGTGAAACTTTTCCTGCTGTGCAGTCCGCACAATCCTGTGGGAAGGGTATGGACTGAAGACGAACTTCAGCACATTGGGGATATCTGCCTGAAACATGATGTGAAAATTGTCAGTGATGAGATTCATGCTGATTTCGTATATTCAGGACACAGGCATCATGTTCTTCCGACAGTAGATAAAAAGTTTGAGGATATCAGTATAGTATGTACTGCTCCCAGCAAAACTTTCAATCTGGCGGGTCTGCAGGTTTCAAATATTTTTATACCGAATCCGGAACTGCGTAAAGCTTTTATACGACAAATTGATGCAATTGGGTACAGTCAGGTTAATATGCTGGGACTGCATGCGTGTCAGGCAGCTTATGAAGGCGGAAGGGAGTGGCTTGAGCAGTTAAAGGAATACCTGAAAGAAAATCTGGATTTTGCAAGAACTTATTTAGAACAGAATCTGCCGCAGATTAAGCTGATAGAGCCGGAAGGAACATATTTGATCTGGCTGGACTGCCGCGGACTGGGACTGCCTGAGGAAAAATTGGAGAACCTGATTGTACATAAAGCAAAATTGTGGCTGGACAGCGGAGCGATTTTCGGTAAGGCAGGTGAAGGGTTTGAACGAATCAATATTGCCTGCCCGCGCAGTATTCTGAATGAAGCATTGGAGCGGTTGAAAAAAGCAGTAAATGAGTAAAGCGGAAAATAAACAAAGCCTGTTATTCTTTTCTTGCCATATTTTTAAAAAACGTTTATACTAAAAATATATTACTTAAAAATACGAAAATATTGTAAGCAGGAATCTGTACAATGCAGGAGGGAAAACCGTATGAAAAAAAAGTCCAGTATTACCTTAATTTTACTTTTATTGTGTCTGCTGCCAGCTATTTTATCCATTGCTGTTAATATTTTTACTTCTTTTAATTATATAAAATCTACTACGGAAAATGAAATTGAAAACATGCTGAAGGCCACCGGATATTCTATGCTGGAAAATTTCAACTCGCTAGATAGCGGTACATACAGGCTGTCCGGCGACGTACTTTTTAAAGGCGGAACCAACCTTTCCAATAGCATGGAAATTATTGACGATATGAAAGAAAAAACCGGTGTGGAGTATACATTGTTTTTTGGAGATACCCGTTATATGACAACTGTTATTGATGAAACGGGAAACCGCGCGATTCTGACGCAATGCTCCGATGAGGTAAAAGCAATTGTTTTGAATCAGGGGAATACATACTTTGCTAAAAATATCAATATCGGTGGTCAGGATTATTATGGTTATTATATTCCGATTGAGCAAAAAGGCAGTGTTGTCGGCATGATGTTTACCGGTAAGTCAAGTGCAGAGCTGACTGAATCTACCAACAGCTACCTGACATATATTCTTCTTGTATGCCTTGGTCTTATGGTGGTTATTGTTGTAGTGGCTTACATTGTCGGTAGGATGATTGCCAAACAGATTAAGCTTATTCGTGACAATACGGTTATGCTTTCCCAGGGCAATCTGGATTTTCATGTAGATAACAGTAACAAAATCAGAGAATTGTATGATGTTGCAGAAGCGGCAGAAAAACTACGTGCTCAGCTGGTTGACGTTGTAAAGGTAATTTTAGACTGTGCCGGTACAGTTGATAATTCTGTAAACCATGTTGACGGATCCCTTGGTAACTGTGCACAGGCGGTAAAAGATTTAAGCACCACTATGGAAGAACTCGCATACGGAGCTCAGAGTATGGCAAGCTCTGTTGAAAAACAGGCTTTTGATATGGACGAGATTTCCAAAAACATCTCCGAGATAGCAGATAGTTCCCAGGCTACCCAGAATGCGACTAAAACTGTTACCGAAGTCAGCAACACGGCTAAAACCGATTTGAATGAATTGTTAGATGCCAACAAATATACTACCACAAGCGCTGACAATGTTATCACCAGTATTTCCAGTGTAAGTGATGCGGTAAAACAGATTACTGTAGCGGCGCAGATGATTATGGATATTTCCGATCAGACTAATCTGCTTTCCTTAAATGCCAGCATTGAAGCGGCAAGAGCCGGCGAAGCGGGAAGAGGATTTGCTGTCGTAGCCGGTGAGATTCAGAAACTTGCAGAACAGTCCAATTCTTCAGCACAGCAGATTCAGTCTATTATAGAGGAAATTACTTCTAAGACCGAAGAGTGTACGAGAATCGCCGGACAGATTCAGGATGCTGTCAGCAAAGAAGCCGATGCTTTAAATAGCGTAAACCGCAGCTTCGAAGATGTAGACGGCAATATTGCCCAAGCGGCTGATGCATTCAGTAAAATCTCGGATCTCGTGGGAATCGTTGATAAGAATAAAGTCAGTGTTCTTGATTCTGTCAGCGACTTGTCCGGTATTTCCGAGGAAAATGCTGCTTCTGCGGAAGAGGCCAATGCTTCTACCGAGGAACTGAGAGCAAATGTTGAAGAAGTTGCACAACAGGCAGAAGAACTGAAAAATGTTATCGAGAGGTTAAATGAAAGCGTTTCATTCTTTCATCTTGGATAAATTGTCTGTGAAGCAGTAGAATTGAATAAATAAGAACTTAATGTGAATACAGGTAATGATAGGATTGATAATCGCATCATTACCTGTATCTTATTATATAAAGCTTTATCTTGCAGAGTAAATATTTTTTTTCCATATATTTCTTTAGTTTTTCAAGCAGCTTTTCTTTTTGGATGAGACAGGATTCCAAATCCTGTTCGCTTATTTCCTGTGTCCCATATAAATAGCTTTCATATGTTTCAATGAATCCAACCGGCATTTCATATTCATCTGCAGCGGCAGACCGGATTCTTTCTGCCATTTCATGATAAGTTTCAGCTTCTTCTTTCTCATACCCAAGCATGGCAATAATCTGTAGATTCTGTAATAATGCGATTCTATATTTTTCACTTATACTTCTTCGCTTTTCGCGGCGCTTTTCGTTGATTCTGTCAGCAGCAAAAACGAAGATACCCATTATAAAAATAAGAATTAAAATTTTCCATATATAAGAAAGCCACCTGCTTTGCTCCTCTTGATTATCAGTCAGTTCTTCTGCTGATTCATCAGGGAGTTCCTCTTCTAAGAACATATCTTCCTGAATTTCGTGTACTTCCGTATCAGAAGCAGCGACTTTTATATCAGTATCTTTTTTTCGCGCCGTATAACGATGTGATTCGTATCCCGGAGTGGGTTCAAATGGTATCCAACCTTTGCTGTCTATATACACTTCAGGCCATGCATGCGCCGTATCGGAATAGACTATCGTTTCCTTTTCATTCCCAATAGGAATACAAAATCCCTGCACATACCTTGCAGGAAATCCTTCTGCCTGGGCAAGCAGTACAAATGCAGTTGCAAAATGGCTGCAATATCCTTCCTTTTTTTCCAAAATGAAATAGTCCAGAAAGCTTTTTGCATCCGATACCGTTTCCGGCAGCTTTCCGGTATTGGTATTGTAATTCATGCCAGCCAGTGCCGTTTCTATGCAATAGAGTTTCTCTATATCGGTTTTGGCATCTGCGGTAACATCCGAAAGCCATTCTTCAACTTCAGGGCTTATCTCAATATTTTTCAGATATTGATTACGCATACTTTCTCTGTATGTATAAAGATCTTCAAGCGTTATATTTTCTTCTGCATATCCTTTTAATATCTTTCCCCATAAAACTTCATCATCCTCTAAATCACATTGAAGAAAATCTCTTATCGACTCCCTCTCCGTGTTTAACTGATAATATTGCAGTAAATATTCAGTTCCATATCCTGCTTTACTGTAAAAAACATAATCTGACCCTTCCTGATAATATGACACACTTTTTTCTTTCCCATCTATTTTCCATGTTTTAGAAGGTGCCAACAGATAATTCGTATGAAAAAATTGATATTCTACATCCACTTGGATGTTTTTATAATAGTATTCGTTGCTTGTTTCCTTATATTTTTCCAGTGCATATACTGTTTCCACCGTATCAAGCAATTTCTGCATATCAGTACTTCGGTCTAGACTTTTCCATACCCGTCCGTCAAAAGAATCAAAAACTTTTCCGGCAAGATAAAGCGAAAAGTTATGATTGTTTATAACTTTTATATTCATCAGTTGCTTCTGCTCAGTTCTGACTCCGGAAAAAAGGCCTGCTTCTTCGGAAAAACCGCTGACTGCGGTGTCCATATCTTCATTTTTCCAATTCATTACATTTTCTATATACATAGTCACTTTTTCTTCTGCATTATGATAAATCCTTTTCACCCATTGCCAGCTATATGGAGTCTCCGGCGTTGGTATCAGGCATAAAAGGCTGATATATAAAATCAGAAACGGCATTATCCAAAGAATGTAATGTATGGATCTTTCATTTCTTTGCTTTCTCCAAGCAGTCCTAGTCCATTCAATTATAATCAGAACACTGTAAAAAATAGAAAATGCAACTGACGCTTTTGGCATTTGCTGTTTACTGAACAATGCATAAAACAGGCCGCCTGCTATGGCAATAGCTGATAAAATTTTCAGAAAAAAGCTTTTATCCAATAATAACTGTATAACGCCGGCAGCTGCTGACATAAGAAATATCCATGCGAACTCAGCCAAAGTTCTATCTTCTATAATGCTTATATCCTTATTAATGGGTAAATACAGAATATCGCGTACAAACAGCATAGATTTTTCTATGCCGCTGGATATAACAAGAAAAACAAAAAGCATAATTCCCAATATTATTACATAAATCTGCTGTCTTTTATTCAATTCTTTAATAAAGGATAAAAAGCAAAGTGACAAAAATAATATTATACCATGTTCCCGTGTTAATTCTGAAATGCCAAAGAAATTAGAGAGACATAATACCATTATACCTGAAAGCAGACCTGCATACAGTAAGTAATACAAAAAATCAATGACTACATTGGTGTTTTTCTTCATCACAATACTTCCTCCAATTCCTCTTGTGGTGTAATTGCAATGATCCTGCAGTTCACATCGTTCATCATACGGAAGTCTTCCGTATTTTCTTCAGTAATTATATAAAAAACAATGACAACGCCATTTTCCGAAAGCTGTTTCGTCATTTCCAGAATCTCATAATCTAATTTATGCAGGACAAAGAACATTACCTGCTTATCCATAACCATTCCTTTCTTAAGGATATAGCTGATACTGCATTTGGTATCCTCATTCTTATCAAAACGCGTTCTGTTGATGTTTTCATAAAACTCTTCAAAATCCCTCACACTATTTAAGTTATCCTGTCTGATTTCTTCCTGATTGTAATAAGCCAGCACCGGTATATTCTTTTCAGAAAGAAAAAAGGAAAGCGCCAATACGGTTTCTAATATACGGTTTTCTATCGGCAGATACAGCTTAGGGTCTTCATGACATCTATGCGTATCATAAAAAAGCGCCACTCCGCTTTTATCTTCTCCGCGCAATCCTCTTGACATCAATTTCCGGTTTCTTGCCGTTGCCTTCCAATGAATCTGTTTTAACGCATCTCCCTGTATATACTCTCTCGTAACTGTGTCAGGTTCTACAGCTCCTATTACGGTTTCTCTCTGAATCATTACGCTTATATCGGAAATGCTTTTAAGTTCAGGAATTTTTATCAATTTAGGAGCAACAATTACCTTTTTTGTTTCTTTAACGGCACACTTAAAGCAGAATAGCCTGAAAAAATCAGAAATTATGACTTCTTTAATTCCAACCTCATATTCTCCTCTGTATTTACATACAAAAGAAGTTTCATATTTATATTTTTCGCCCGGCAGCAGCTCGAACTCAATATCACCCGGCAGTTCTTCCATATAAGAAAAGTCTGAAAAAAATAAAATCCTGATTCCGGCAAATGCAAATTTATCTTCATTTTGCAGTATAAAATAATATGGCACTGACTGACCGCATACAATATTCCTGTTTCCGATTTCCTGATAAACCTTGTAGCGAAACCATACGCAGACTATGTAAAGGAACGAGATAAACGGAATAAGGGTAAGGGCAAAAAAGATTCCGTAACTCACGGTTCCTCCATAAAAGCTTATTGCTGTCAGTGCCAATATCCAACAAATAGCAAAAATGACTCTGCGCATTTTCATATCAAATGTTTCCTCTTTTCCTATCTACATAGGTATTTTGGCTTTAATGATCAGGCTGTTTAAAATTTTAGCAGGATCTTCCTTTTCAATCTTTGCTTTGGATGACAAACTCAGTCTATGAAGCAGTACCGGCATGGCTACTGCTTTCACATCATCCGGTTTTACATAATCCCTGCTATCTAAGAATGCCTTGGCTTGTGAAGCCCTGACAAGTGCCAGCATTGCACGGGGACTGGCACCAACCGTAAATCTTTTTTCTTCTCTTGTCAATTCAATTATATCTTCAATATATCCGAGCACATTTTCCTTTACCGTTACTTCAGTCACTTTTTTCTTTATTTCCTCAATGCGCTCTGTATTACATACCGGCTGTATCTTATCGGCAGTTGCGCCTTCCAGGAATTGTGACGCCATTTTTATTTCCTGCTCTCTGTCCGGATAACCGATAGTCAGTTTCATCATGAACCTGTCCATTTGAGCTTCAGGTAATGGATAAGTCCCCAGATATTCCACCGGATTTTGTGTTGCGATTACCATAAAAGGCTGCTCCAGCGGATAAATATTTCCGTCTACAGTCACCTGATTTTCAGACATTGCTTCCAGAAGACTTGCCTGAGTCTTAGGGGAGGTTCTGTTGATTTCATCTGCAAGCAGAATTTGATTCATTACCGCGCCTTCCTTATACTCAAATTCTCCTGTTTTCATATTATAAATGGAAATCCCCACCACATCTCCCGGCAGCGTATCCGGCGTAAACTGTATTCTTCCGAAACTGCACTCAATAACCTGTGCGAAGCATTTCGCCAGCGTAGTTTTCCCTATACCGGGAACGTCCTCCAGCAATACATGACCGCCTGCCAGAAGGCAGATTAATATATTTTCAATTACATTTTCTTTTCCTACAAAAACCTTACTTATTGTTTCCTTGATTTGCCTGACTGTTTCATGCTGCTGCATATCGCTTTGCCTCCGTGAATTTAAAAATGCACCATATTTGACTTAATTATAACACAGAAGAAACAGCATTGACAGTATAATGAGCGTTTCTGTATAATATTTTATAGAAAATAATGCTGATTTAGATGTTTAGTTGATTATGATAAGAGCATGCTGAGAAAGGAGAACGGTACTAAGATGACATTAGACAAAATAAGGGAATTAGTCGCACAAATGACTTTGGAGGAAAAGGCAGCAATGTGCTCCGGCGCGGACTTCTGGCATACGGAGGCTGTGGAGCGTTTAGGGATTCCGGCAAGCATGGTTTCGGATGGACCTCACGGACTCAGAAAGCAGGATGAGAAGGCAGACCATCTGGGAGCGAATGAAAGCATTAAGGCAGTGTGTTTTCCCGCAGGGTGTGGTACAGCAGCGTCTTTTAACAGAAAACTTCTGACGCAGATGGGAGAGGTTCTTGGAAATGAGTGTCAGGCAGAAGGAATAAGCGTTATCTTAGGACCGGCTGTGAATATCAAGCGCTCTCCTCTGTGCGGACGTAATTTTGAGTATTATTCGGAAGATCCGCTTGTCGCAACAGAAATAGCGGGAGCTTTGATTAAAGGTATACAGAGTAAGAATGTCGGTACAAGCATTAAGCACTTTCTGGCGAATAATCAGGAAACAAGAAGACTGTCTTCAGATTCACGCGTTGATGAAAGGACTCTGCATGAAATATATCTGGCGGCGTTTGAAGGCGCAGTGAAAAAGCAGAAGCCTTGGACTGTTATGTGTTCATATAACAGAATCAACGGAACATATGCAGCTGAGAATCATGAATATCTGACGAAAACCTTGCGTGATAAATGGGGATTTGACGGCTATGTAATGAGCGACTGGGGAGCTGTGAATAACAGAGTGGAAGATTTGAAGGCGGGTCTGGATTTAGAGATGCCGACATCTTTGGGCGCAAATGATAAGCTGATTGTAGAGGCGGTACAGAACGGAACACTGGATGAAAAAATTGTAGATACGGCAGTGGAACGCATTCTGAATATTGTATTCCGCTATGAAGAAAACAGAGATAAAAATGCCGTATGGGATAAAGATAAAGACCATGAGATGGCGCGCAGGGTGGCACAGGAAACCATAGTACTTCTGAAAAATGAAGATGTCCTGCCGCTGGATGAAAAAGCTGAAATAGCATTTATCGGTAAGTATGCAAAGGAGCCGAGATATCAGGGCGGAGGAAGCTCGCATATCAACAGCTTCAAGATAACTTCTGCGCTTGACATAGTATCGGAAATGTCTAATATCACATATGTTCAGGGCTTTCAGGATGAAGAAGATAAGACTGACGAAAAACTGTTGGCAGAAGCAGTTGAAGCAGCGAAAAAGGCGAAAGCAGCAGTTATTTTTGCCGGACTTCCCGATGCCTTTGAATCAGAAGGTTTCGACAGGAAGCATATGTCCATGCCGGACTGCCAGAATGAATTGATAGAAAAAGTTGCGGAAGTACAGCCCAATACCATAGTTGTATTACACAACGGTTCACCGGTGGAAATGCCTTGGGTCAACAAGGTAAAAGGCATCGTAGAAGCTTATCTGAGCGGTCAGGCGGTAGGCGGTGCTGTGTGTGATATCTTGTTTGGAAAAGTTAATCCGAGTGCGAAGCTTCCGGAAACATTCCCGTTAAAGCTGGAAGACAACCCTTCTTATCTTTCATATTTCGGAGAGGGAGATATGGTAGAATACAGGGAAGGTATTTTCGTAGGCTATCGTTATTATGACAAGAAAAAAATGGATGTACTCTTCCCATTTGGACATGGACTTTCCTATACTACATTTGATTATTCTAATCTGAATGTGGACAAAGAAAGTATTAAGGATACAGATACTATGACGGTATCGGTGGATGTTACCAATACTGGAAAGATGGCGGGAAAAGAAGTGGTACAGCTCTATGTTGCTGACAAAAAAAGTACAGTCATCCGTCCGGTAAAGGAACTGCGTGATTTTGCTAAAGTGGAACTGGCTCCGGGAGAGACTAAAACCGTATCTTTTATACTGGATAAGAGGGCATTTGCTTATTATAGCGTGAAGATTCATGACTGGCATGTGGAGACGGGAGAGTTTGATATCCTGATTGGTAAGTCCTCAAGGGACATTGTTTTAAGCAAAACCGTTACGGTAGAGTCAACCGTAAAAATTCCATTTACCTATACTACGGATACGACGGTGGGAGATGTGATGGAAGATCCGAGGGCATGGGAGCTTGCTAAGAAGTTTATGGGCAAAGGAATCTTCGGCGTCGATGAAAGAAACCTGAAAGATGAAGATGACGCGGGCGCTCAGATGGCGAAGTATACCCCACTGCGCGGACCTGTAAGTTTTCAGGGAGGCGTCTCCATGGCGGACGTGCAGAGGCTGGTGGATGAGTTGAATGCGTTGGAGTGAGGTAGCTGTCGTTTATAAATACTAAAACAACCAAAACGGCAAAAAATAAAAAAAGTGACAATTTGGTTATTGTATAGGCATCTGAGTTATAGGCTCGGATGCCTATTTTAAAAAATACAGTTCTTATCTGGCGTGACCGGCATTAAACAACTGCATAAGTCCATCCTGAAGCACTTGGGAGCAGTTTACACCTCGTTTTTCT
>CAZRKN010000086.1:0-15630 GCA_964600805.1 uncultured Bacteroides sp.
AGAGCTGGTAAGAAAGTAAGTGAATACGGTCTTCAGCTGCGTGAAAAGCAGAAAGCTAAATTCATTTACGGCGTATTGGAGAAACCCTTTAGAAATTATTATGAAAAGGCCGATAGAATGAAAGGCATGACAGGTGAAAACCTGATGGTTATGTTGGAAAGCAGACTGGACAGTGTTGTTTTCAGAATGGGCTTTGCAAGAACCAGAAGAGAAGCAAGACAGGTAGTTGGGCATAAACATTTTCTGGTAAACGGAAAACCCGTTAGTATACCGTCATATCTGGTTAAAGCCGGAGATGTGATTGAAGTAAGGGAGAAATCCAGAAGTCTGCAGAGATATAAAGATATCCTTGAAATAACAGGTGGAAGACTGGTGCCGGAATGGCTTGATGTAGATCAGGATGCATTCAAAGGAACCGTAAAGTATCTTCCTACGAGAGAGATGATAGATGTTCCCGTAAACGAAATGCTTATCGTCGAGTTGTATTCTAAATAATACCATAAAAGATAAGTTATTTCATATTGTTCGTAAAGGAGGGTATTTGCGGTGTTTGATTTTGAAAGACCAAATATTGAGGTTGTAGAAATCTCTGAAGATAAAAAATACGGTAAATTTGTAGTGGAACCCCTTGAAAGAGGTTACGGTATTACCCTTGGTAATTCTTTGAGAAGAATTATGCTTTCTTCTTTGCCCGGAGCGGCTGTAAGTCAGGTGAAAATTGAAGGCGTTTTGCATGAGTTCAGTTCTATTCAGGGTGTAAAGGAAGATGTTACGGAAATTATCATGAATATCAAGAGTCTTGCAATTAAGAATAACAGCGAGACGAATGAGCCTAAGACTGCATACATTGAATATGAAGGCGAAGGTATTGTGCGTGCTGCTGATATTCAGGTGGATCAGGATATTGAAATCATGAATCCGGAACTTGTTATTGCTACTTTGAGCGGTAAAGATACCAAATTATATATGGAATTGACAATTACAAAAGGCAGAGGTTACGTAAGCTCTGAAAAAAATAAGACTGACGATTTACCTATTGGAGTGATTGCCGTAGATTCAATTTATACGCCTGTTGAAAGGGTGAACATAACCATAGACAACACCCGTGTGGGTCAGATTACGGACTTTGATAAGCTGACGTTGGATGTCTACACCAATGGTACACTTGTTCCTGATGAAGCTGTCAGCCTTGCTGCAAAAGTACTTAGCGAACATTTAAGTCTTTTCATTGATTTGTCTGAAAATGCCAAGACCGCAGAAGTCATGGTAGAGAAAGAGGACGATGAGAAAGAAAAAGTATTGGAAATGAGTATTGATGAATTAGAGCTGTCGGTTCGTTCGTATAATTGCTTAAAGAGGGCAGGCATCAATACCGTTGAGGAATTGACGAACAGAACTCCTGAGGATATGATGAAGGTACGTAACTTAGGACGTAAATCTTTAGAAGAGGTTTTATCTAAGTTAAAAGAATTAGGACTTCAATTGAATCCAAGCGATGAAGCATAAAACTGTATTTAATGCTTCGAGAGCAGATATGTAATACTTAAGGCATATGAGATAAGTCCAAAGGGCGCACATGTGCCATTCATGAATATGGAACTGTTGATTTCACTCGGAAAGTAAGTCCAAAAGGCATAGCCGGGTGTACCATATAAAGTCTGCCAATAGAGTAGACTTTGCATGAGAATGTAGCCAGAATGGAGGATTATTATGGCAAAATACAGAAAATTAGGCAGAACATCAAGCCAGAGAAAAGCATTACTTAGAAATCAGGTGACAAACCTTATTCACTATGGAAAAATCATCACAACAGAAGCCAGAGCAAAAGAAGTACGTAAATTTGCTGAAGGACTTATTGCAATGGCTGTTAAAGAAAAAGATAATTATGAGACTGTCAAGGTAACTGCGAAAGTTCCCAGAAAAGACAAAGACGGCAAGAGAGTAAAGGAAGTTGTAGATGGCAAAAAAGTTACGGTGTATGATACTGTAGAAAAGGAAATCAAGAAAGATATGCCTTCCAGACTTCATGCAAGACGTCAGATGATGAAAGTTTTGTATTCTGCAACAGAGGTTCCCGCTACAGCAGCCGGAAGGAAAAAAGGAACTAAGGAAGTTGATCTTGTTGCAAAACTTTTTGACGAGTATGGACCTAAGTATGCAAATCGTAATGGCGGTTATACAAGAATCGTTAAGATTGGACCGCGTAAAGGTGATGCGGCGATGGAAGTTGTGCTGGAGTTAGTATAGGATTAGTATAAATTCAGCATAAAGCCGGTTTTATAAAGGAATAATATTTTGCAGAGAACAGAGTATGATGTAATTCGTACTCTGTTTTTTATCTTATAGGAAATTACGCCGCAGCATAAATCATTCAATTGAGAATGCGAAGCATTCTCTGAATCGTCGCTGTAAAACGATGATTTTTTTGTCTTATAGGAAATTATGATTTTGCGTTATTGGTAGAAATAGATAAAAACCGGAAACGATTTTTGGTAAAATCGTTTCTTGATGCCGTATAGCAGTAATGTTAAAATAATGGAAACTGATTAATAAAAAATAGTTTCCAAGTTTTAATTATAAAATACGTCATTGCATGGCAGAGTGAAAAGCGATGGAGATAATTATATGGACTTACGTGATACGATTCTGGAGGGCACGCTTCATATTTTTAATCAAAAAGGTCTTAAGTTTACAATGGATGACATAGCCGCAACACTCAAGATAAGTAAAAAGACGATTTATGCGATTTTTAAGGATAAAGAAGAACTATTCTTGACTATGGTTGACTATTTGTTTGATTCGATTAAAGAGAGCGAACGGGCGGTTGTGGAAAACGATGAATTGAGTACGTTAGAAAAAATACGAAAGATTCTGGGAGTTCTTCCGGAGGGATATAGAGATGTGGATTTCCGAAAACTGTATCAGTTGAAGGAAAAATACCCAAGGATATATAAGCAGGTGGAGTTTCGTCTGGAGACCGGCTGGGAAGCAACAATAGGACTTATTGAGCAGGGAATTGATGAAGGAAGCATTCGACCGGTTAAAATACCGATTTTGAAGACAATGATGGAATCGGCACTGGAGCAGTTTTTTCAAAGAGACATTCTGGTTAGGAATGATATTTCATATCAGGAGGCATTAGACGAAGTGGTAAATATCCTGATGGACGGTATAATTGTACATGGGCAGTAGGTGTGAGGTTTCTTGCGGAGAAGAGAAATTTATATAGAAGTCTTCTATTGGGGGAGATAAGTAATGACGAAGCGGATTTATCTAAATAATGATTGGGGATATACGGAAAGCTATAGTGATGCGCTGCTTAATGCGAATTATGATGATAGCAGACTTAAGAATGTGCGTCTGCCGCATACCTGTAAGGAGACACCTTTTCACTATTTTGACGAGCATATCTATCAGATGGTGAGCGGTTATCGGAAGGTATTGACTGTGCCGGAAGAATGGAGAGGAAAAAAAGTACTTCTTACTATTGAAGGAGCAGCGCATGAGAGTGAAGTCTTTCTAAACGGCAGTAAGGTTGGTGAACACCATTGCGGATATACTGCTTTTTCCATGGATATTGCGGAAGAACTCAGGTTTGGAGAAGATAATATATTAGTAATCAAGGTGGACAGCCGGGAGGATATAAATATTCCGCCGTTTGGATTTGTAGTAGATTATATGACCTATGGAGGTATTTACAGGGATGTTTATATTGATATCAAGGAACCTGTATACCTGCAGGATATATTTGTAAGAACTGATATAACAGGAGGGAAAACCGCGGTTATTTCACAGATTACACTTAACGAAGTGACAGAGAAGCTTACAATATGCCAGTCATTAAGGAAACGCGGAGATGCTGAATATCGCATTTTGGGAGAATATGCGGTAGAAAATAAGGGAAGGCAACCTTCAAAGAATGAACGAGAACATTGTGAAAATAATCCTCAAAGCGATTTAGTAGAAACTGCGACAGGCGATAAAATACCTGAACTAAAATATCAGGTCGAAAACGCAAGTCTCTGGGACATAGAGCATCCTAATCTGTACGAACTAAAAACGGAGCTTAAAAGAGACGGAGAAATTTTAGATGAAAGAATCGCTACATTCGGTTTCAGGAAAGCTGAGTTTCGTGCGGACGGCTTTTATCTGAATGATAAAAAGATAAAAATCAGAGGTTTGAACAGACACCAGAGTTTTCCTTATGTGGGGTATGCGATGCCGGAGTCTATGCAGAAACATGATGCAGACATTTTAAAGAAAGAATTAGGAGTAAATGCGGTAAGAACATCCCATTATCCCCAATCTCATTATTTTCTGGACAGATGTGATGAAATCGGACTTCTGGTATTTACGGAGATTCCGGGGTGGCAGCATATCGGAGACGACGAATGGAAAGCTCAGGCAGTAGAAAATGTACGCGATATGGTTTTGCAATATAGAAATCATACATCCATTATCCTTTGGGGAGTAAGGATTAATGAATCGCTGGATGACGATGAGTTTTATAAAAGAACCAATGCCACGGCACATGAGTTGGATCCGTATCGGGCAACCGGCGGAGTCAGGGCACATAAAAAAAGCAGTCTTTTGGAAGATGTATACACATATAATGATTTTCTGCATGACGGAAAAACAAAGGGCTGTGAGAGAAAAGCGGACGTTACTGCAGATATGAATAAGGCATATCTGATCAGCGAATATAATGGGCACATGTATCCGACCAAAGCTTATGATTGGGAAGAGCATAGACTGGAACATGCTTTGAGGCATGCCAATGTGCTTGACGCGGCGGCAGCAGAAGAGGATATTGCAGGAAGTTTCGGCTGGTGTATGTTTGATTATAATACTCATAAGGATTTCGGAAGCGGCGACAGAATCTGTTACCACGGAGTTATGGATATGTTCCGGAATCCGAAACTGGCGGCGGATATTTACGCCTGTGAGCAGGAGGAAATTCCCGTGCTTTCCTTAAGCTCATCTATGGACATCGGGGAGCATCCGGGATGCAACCGGGGCAATACCTATATTTTGACCAATGCCGACAGCGTGCGTATGTATAAAAACGATAGATTTATCAAAGAATATACGCGGACGGATTCACCTTACAGCCACCTGAAGCATGGGCCGATTCTGATTGACGATTTTGTAGGAGATGCGATTGAGAAGAATGAGAAATTTAAGCCCGCACAAGCGGAGGCTATCAAGAAAGCACTGAATGCGACTGCGAGATACGGACTTTCCAACCTGCCTAAATCCATATATCTTATAGCTATTAAAATGCTGGTGATATACCATATGAAACCGGAGCAGGCAGTAACGCTTTATAACCGTTATATCGGAGATTGGGGCGGTGAATCCACTTCCTATCGCTTTGAAGCAATAAAAAACGGAAAGGTCATAAAAGAAATTACAAAACAACCCGCGACCTCCATACGGATTCATGCAGAGGCCGACCACTACGAGCTTGTGGAAAAAAATACATATGACGTAGCGGCTATAAGAATCAGAATGTTGGACGAATTCGGAAATCAGATGAATTTCTATAATGGACCGGTATTATTGGAAACCGAGGGACCGATTGAAATTATAGGACCTAAAGTGACTGCATTGCAGGGAGGTATGGGAGGAACCTATATCAAGACGCAGGGAACGGCAGGAGAGGCGATTGTAAAGATAAGCACTTCACAGACGGAAGAAGTTCAGCTTAGGTTTAGTGTGATAATATAAAGGGTGAAGAATTTCATCGTTGCTTTAAATAAAATAAAAGGGAGAGGAGAAAAGGTTGTGCAGGCATCAATGATGCCTTGGGCACTAAACTAGCAGACAAAGAAAGGAGTATGGTTATTGAAATGAACGAAAAATCAAAAGTAATTTTTGGGAATCCAATGGCAGACAAGATTTACAGGAAGGCAGTGCAGTCGAAGAAGAAATACATGAAAAAGTTCGGAGACGACTCTGATGCGAATTATCCTGTGACGACTGAGAAGAATGCCCATATCGGTGATTCTCTGGGCGTTATGAATGTGCTGCTTAGTGAAGCTGATTCCGCAGCTCAGACAAGTACGTCTTTTGACGTGGAGAAAGGAATAATTGTCGGAAATATTCGTATGGGGTTTGGACATTACAGGATTTCCATGGCGATTGCGTCTGCAGCAAAATCAATGGGATATGTGCCTTACTGGATGGACTTGAATTCTTACCGACATACAACCTGTACGAAAGTTATCAGCGCACAGAATGATTTGTACTCTCTTGGCTCAAGAATTTCCGGAAAGAGCAGGCTGTTTAACAAATTGGTGTGGGAACCTATGAATTATGAGGGCTTTCGTAAACTTAGCTACAATGCATCCGACCAGAAAAACGCAGAATTGATGGCTCCTGTGTATAGAAATGTGCCTAAAGACATTCCGGTAGTGGCGACACATGTATGGCCTGCACAGGCTGCTATTCATGCAGGTATGAAATATGTGGTAAATGCTATTCCGGATAACTGGCCGATGGCGCTTCATTTATCGGAAGGAAGCCTGCATACCGTGCAGACGCACTTTGCTTATCAGGGCTACCGTATTTTGAACGGAATGCAGGGAAAAGATGTGTTGGAGCCGATGCCTGATGAGTCTCTTGTATATACCGGACATTATATCGACCATGAACTTGTGCATAATATTGAGAGCGATTGTGAATTAAGGATGAGGCGTAAAAAGGAAGGAAAGCCGATGCGTTTCCTTCTGACTATCGGAGGTGCGGGAGCGCAAAAAGAGATTTTCGCAGCGATAATCAAATACCTTATTCCTGCAATTCGTGAGGAAAAAGCAGCGCTTTATGTCAATGTAGGCGATTACAGAAATGTATGGGAAGAACTGGTAAAAGAAATTCCCGGACTGGCTGAGTTATCTACAGAGCACTTTAATAACTGGCAGGAGACAGAGAAGTTTGCGAATGAAGCGCTCGCAGGAACAAACATGGGCGACGTAAAAGGCGTTCATGCTTTCTGGCATGAAAATATATTTGAGGCTGTTTATTGCACTAATCTGCTGATGAGAAGCTGCGATGTCCTGGTGACAAAGCCGAGTGAACTTGCTTTTTATCCGGTGCCGAAGCTCTTTATCAAACGTGTCGGCGGTCATGAGAGATGGGGAGCAATCCATTCTGCGGAAATCGGCGACGGTACTCTGGAGTGCAGCGATATCCCGCATACATTGCAGATGATTAAGCTTTTTATGAAAGAAGATAACCTGTTAAAGGATATGTGTGAAAATATTATAAAGAACAAGGCGGCAGGTATTTATGACGGTGCATATAAGGTAGTGGAACTGGCAATGGCACAGAAGAATGGTATGAAATAGTGTAAAAATTTTAGCATAGAAATCTGCAGATTGAGGAAGGAGTATAGGTTGAAAAATCTTTGATTTTTCAATCGCAAATTTGTGCAGACATCGTAATGTCTTGGGCACACAAATTCGCAGGCTGAGAAAGGAGCATGGTTATTAGTATGAAATTATCAACAAGAGAAAAGGTATCATATGGATTGGGCGCAGTAGGAAAAGACATGGTATATATGTTTTCTGCGAGTTATATCCTGTTCTATTATCAGGATGTTTTGGGAGTGAGCGCAATTGCTATGGGAATTATCCTTATGGCAGCACGTGTATTTGATGCGTTTAATGACCCTATTATGGGTGTTTTGGTGGCGAAAACAAAGACAAAATGGGGCAAATTCCGCCCATGGCTTTTGATTGGCACAATCTTAAATTCAATTATATTGTATTTTATGTTTGCAGCGCCGCCGTCACTTGACGGAAGCGGACTGGTTGCTTATGCAGCTGTTACTTACATCGTATGGGGCGTTACATATACGATGATGGATATTCCTTACTGGTCGATGATTCCTGCATTTACCGAGGGCGGTAAGGAGCGTGAAGGACTGTCCACGCTGGCACGTTCCTGCGCCGGAGTCGGCTCCGCCATTGTAACCATTATTACCGTTAAATGCGTACAACTTTTGGGGAATGATGATCCGCGTGTTGGATTTATGCGTTTTGCATTTATCTTAGCAGTAATTTTTACATTATGTATTATATGCACATGTATCAATATTAAGGAAAAATCTACGGTCAATGTGGATTCGCCATCGGTTGGACAGATGTTCAGGGCGTTGATTCAGAACGATCAGGCTATGGCAGTAGTTATTACAATTGTACTGATCAATTGTGCCGTCTATACTACGTCAAACCTTGTTATATATTTCTTCAAATATGATTTTGGAGGGGCAAAATGGGAAGATGCCTATACACTGTTTAATACATTCGGCGGTGCGATTCAGATTCTCTCAATGATGATTTTCTTCCCGCTGCTGCGTAAAATATTCAGTGCAATAAAAGTTTTCTATATCAGTTTCTGCATGGCAATTGTGGGATATATTGCACTGCTTGTACTTGCTTTTACAAATATGTCAAGCGTATATCTGCTTTTCATTCCGGGATTTTTCATTTTCGCAGCAAATGGTATGCTTACGGTGTTGGTAACGGTATTCCTTGCCAATACGGTTGATTATGGAGAATTGAAGAATAACAGAAGAGATGAGAGCGTAATCTTCTCCATGCAGACCTTCGTAGTTAAGCTCGCATCAGGTGTGGCGGCATTAATAGCTTCTACATGTCTTGCGATATTCAATCTAAGCGAAGATACCGAAGCAGCTGTGGAAACAGCCCAGACAGCAGTTTCGTCGGTGGTGGGCTTACGTATGACTATGACCGTAATTCCGATTATCGAATTGCTGATTGCAGTATTTATATTCCGTAAGAAATTTATCCTGACGGAAGCAAAGGTTGAAGAAATCGCGGCACAGATTAAGCAAAAACGCGCAGGGGAAAGTTTATGATCAGAGAATACAATAACTGTTTTATACTGGAAACAAAAAATACGACTTACTGTTTCCGCGTGATTGAGATGGGGCATCTTGAGCATCTTTATTATGGGAGAAGGATTACGCTGACGGAGGAAAAGAATGCGGAAGCGCTGGTCGAGAAGCATACCTTTATGCCCGGTAACACGAATGCATATAGTAATGCCTGCAGCAAATTTTCACTGGAAGATATCAGATTGGAAATGTCGTCTTATGGAAAAGGAGATATCAGGGAGCCTTTTATTGAGATTGTGCATGAGGACGGCAGTTATACATCGGATTTTCTTTTTGACAAAGCAGAGATTACAAAAGGAAAAGAAGAATATAGCACATTGCCGGGCTCTTATGATGAGAGCGGGGAAGTGGAACATCTGTGCATTATTTTAAAAGACAGACAGTATAATCTTACTCTGGAACTGCATTATTATGTTTACGAGGAATGTGATGTGATTACGCGCAGTGCAAAACTCATTAATGAAAGCGGCGCAGCGGTGAAGCTGCTTAGAATGATGAGTATGCAGATAGACTTCGATATGTCAGGGTTTATTTTCACGACATTCAATGGTGCGTGGGCAAGAGAAATGAAGAGGACGGATGTGAAAATGTTTTCAGGGAAGCATGTGAATGCTTCGTATACAGGAACATCTTCAAACCGTGCCAATCCGTTCGTGATGCTGAGTAGAGAAGGAACTACGGAAGATTTCGGAGACTGCTATGGATTCAATCTGATTTACAGCGGAAATCATTATGAGGCCGTAGAAGTGAACGGATATGGAAAGACCAGAATCGTAACGGGCATCAATCCTCAGTCTTTTGCATTTGTTATAGAAGCGGGAGAAAGCTTTGAAGCGCCTGAAGCGGTAATGAGTTACTCCCACGAAGGCTATAACGACATGAGCGGGCATATGCACAAATTCGTAAGAGAGCATATAGTGCGTGGGGAATGGAAAAATAAGTTAAGACCTGTTCTGCTCAATAGCTGGGAAGCAGCATACTTTGATATTAATGAAAAGAAACTTTTGAACCTTGCCAAAGCGGGAAAAGATGTCGGAATTGAGCTTTTTGTGATGGATGATGGCTGGTTCGGGACAAGGGACGACGACACGCAGGCGCTTGGCGATTGGGAAGTAAACCGCAGCAAGCTGCCCGACGGTTTAGACGGACTTGCAAAGAAAGTCAAAGCCCTGGGACTTGATTTCGGTATCTGGGTAGAACCTGAAATGGTAAATGTCAATAGCAGACTTTATGAGAAACATCCTGAATGGGTGCTGCAGATTCCGGATAAACCGCATTCCGAGGGAAGAAACCAGAGAATTCTGGATTTAACAAGAAAAGAAGTACAGGATTATATCATAGAAGAAATGAGCCGTGTATTTTCTTCCGCAGAGATTTCTTATGTCAAATGGGATATGAACCGTACTTTTACCGACTATTTCTCAAGCGGTCTGCCTGCGCAGCGGCAGGGAGAAGTGGCGCACCGTTATGTAATGGGATTGTATCGCTGCATGAAGGAACTGACGGAGCGCTTCCCGAAGATTTTATTCGAAGGCTGCGCAGCGGGAGGCAATCGTTTCGATCTCGGTATTTTATGCTATTTTCCTCAGATTTGGGCAAGCGACGATACGGACGCACTCTGCCGGACAGAGATTCAGACAGGCTATAGTTGCGGATATCCTATGTCTGTTGTCAGTGCACATGTTTCCGCCTGTCCCAATCACCAGACTCTGCGTACAACTCCGCTTGAAACACGCTTTAATGTTGCGGCTTTTGGCATATGCGGATATGAGTGCAATTTCTGCGATATGAAGAATGAGGAATTGGAAGCAGTTAAGGCACAGATTAAAATTTATAAAGAATGGCGTGAAGTGCTGCAGACAGGCTCATTTTATCGTGGAAGAACTTTTTCGGATAGTATAAATGGTACATCAAGTGTGTTGAGTCAGTCAGATGGCAACGTAACAGAATGGACCTGTGTATCGCAGGATAGGAAAAAAGCCGTCGGATTCCTGTTCCAGAAACTTGTCACACCGAATACACAGTTTGAATATTACAGGGCAAAAGGGCTCGCACCGGATTTACAGTATCACTTTTATAACCGTGCTCTGAAATATAACGTGAAAGAATTCGGGGACTTGGTAAACACAGTTTCACCAATTCATATCAAACAGGACTCTCTGGTGCATAACGTGGTCGCCAAATTTGTTAAGATGAACGGCGAAACGGAAGACTGCTATGCATATGGCGATGCGCTGATGTATGGCGGAGTTAAGCTGAAACAGTCTTTTGGGGGAACCGGATATAATGATGAAGTGCGATATTTCCCGGATTTTGCTTCAAGAGTGTATTTTATGGAAGCTGTTGAATAATTGTTGTATATAGATGAGATTTTTAAGTACTATTTTATACGAGATGTATGGTAAGGATTTTTAATGTTTGATAATCCGCACAAATAATCCAGACTGACATGATAATATTTTGCCAGTCGGATTAGATGGCGGATAGGCTTTTCATTTGCTCCGCGTTCATATCTGGTATACATAGTTTGAGATGTTCCCGGATAATCAGCAATTTCCTGTTGTGTTTTATCAGAATCTTCCCTGAGATTTCTGATTCGTTCAATATAATGCATAAAATAATCCTTTAAAATAATGTAATACGGATAAGAGTATCTATATACAATGAAAATCACCTGATTTTTCGGTACAATTCTTTAATTTCGTCTATACTGAATTGATAGTTCTTATTGCAGAATTGGCAGTTTATTTCTATTGCTTGCCCTGCATTTATCATGTCTTGGATTTCCTGCGCCCCCAGACTGATTAGAACTTTTTCTATCTTTGATTTGCCGCAGTTACAGGAAAAGGATGTGGGTCCGGTTTCCAGAATCTCACATTCAAGCCCCTCCAAAAGCTGACTCAGCATTTGTTCCGGCGTGTTTCCGGCATCCAGCATGGCGGTTACGGACATAATGCCGCTCAGATTCTGTTCCAGTCTGCTGATTACGGATTCCTCCGCAAATGGCATTAACTGGATAATAAATCCGCCGGCCTGCTTCACAGTGTTGTTCCGCTCCATCAAAACCCCAAGCCCTACGGAAGAAGGAACTTGCTCAGAGGTAGCAAAGTAATAGGTCAGGTCTTCCGCTATTTCGCTTGTCTGTAACAGAGTCTGACCCACGTAAGGATCTTTTAATCCCATGTCTCGGATAACGCGGAGAGTGCCTTGACCTACTGCACCTGCTACATCCAGTTTGCCAACTGCGTTTGCGGGAAGGATTACATCCGGCACATATGCGTAGCCTTTCACATTGCTCTTTGAATCTGCCGTTACCATCAGCCCCTGCATGGGCCCGTTTCCTTTGATCTGAAGGGTCAGTAAGTCATCGTCCCCCTTAAGCATACTGCCCATCATGGCGCCGGCGCTTAAAAGACGACCAAGCGCTGCCGTAACTACAGGACTTGTATTGTGAGCCTGTCTTGCTGTTTCCACTACGCCTTTTGTAGTGCAGGCAAAAGCACGAATTTGTGCGTCTGCTGCTGTGGCGCGTACGATATAATCAGACATTCTTACCTCTTTTCTGCGATTTTTTCGCTTTATGTCATTTGAAAATTATAATATACTATTTTGTAAAGATGCAATAATTTTTTATTTCGTTATGCAGTATTTATTTACTAATAGAACTTAAGACATTATTGACTTGGTCGAGTGTAATGGAAAGTGCATCGGCAATCTCTTCGGGTGTTCTTCCGGCAAGACATTGGCGAAAAATTTCAGCCTCAGTTTTTGCAGCATCAATTTCAATTTTTGCCATATCTCTGACAGCATCCAGTTCCGCTTGCGAAGTTGCAATGGTTTTTTCCAATTTTTCGCGCATTTCTTCAACCATAAGTCTTTCCATATTTCGGTCCATTATATATAACGCTTCTGATAACATATTTATCAACTCCTCCGGTCTTTGTGCAAATTCGGCAATCTCCTGATAGATGGGCAGGAACATGGAAAAATTTCTGACAAGTTCAGAAATTTCATTGATATCCTCAGAGTCTAAGAATGTCAACCATGCATCCTGCAATGTGCTGCTTTTTGTTATATTATGTACGATAGAATGAAAAGTGTCAAGACATATAAATACATCTTCATGAAGTCCTGCATTATTTTTATATATGCCTGTATCAAATGAAGCAGTGCGTACATGTATGTATTTATCTTTGACCGAATGGAATTCTAAAGGACTCTGTTCCATCAGAATGATGCAGTAGACTTTATGGAGGTCGTTGAAAGAAAATTTTTTTCCCTGTTTGCTCTTAACTTTTTCGTATTGCCTCATAATAATATCGGAGGCATAACAGTCAGCACGGGCGAGAGGGAAGTTATAGCCTATTTTCTGCATTTCAATGTTGGCATAAGAACCGTCATCGAGGCGTACCAGTACATCCATGATAATGAAACTCCCTGTTTCACTTAGACGCGTACCCTCACGCGGAAGAACTTCTAAAATGGAAACTTTTCTTCTTAGGATTGAAGAAAGCAAAGATTCCAGCCTGTCTCTGTGGATTTCAGGATTAAAGATTTTGCGGAATACCGGATCATAAGTAATCCGTAGGCCATGTTTACCGATACAGAAATCCAGAAACTCCTGACGTATTTCTTGTGGAAATTGGAGAAAATCATTCCATGCAGACGGGTATTTCTTTAAAAACTGTTTAACGGACTGATGGGATGGAAAAGATGGAAATATTTTTAAATTGTCTACAGATGTGACATGCGTGTCAGGTTTACTGTTTGCGCCGTTAGAATTATTTGCGCATTTTTTGAATTGTGACATGATGATCCTCCTTAGAATTGATTAAATAGAAATTATGCAATATAAGAATTAATCTTTTATTACGTAATTGGAAAAGCTGTTCAGAGAAGAAAAGACTCTGTACAGATGTGGAACCGATGGTTCCATTGATTTGATTATCGTAAAAACAAAATATCATAAACGGCAAATGATGTCAATTAATTTCTGGAGATTATTTATCGGATTATTCTACGACTTTTTGAAAATGCTGGTAATCCTTGCTGTTTTTCCGGCTGCCACGATATAATCAGACATTCTTACCTCTTTTCTGCGATTTATTTTCGCTTTATGACATTTAAAAGGATTATAATATATTATTCTGTAATGATGCAATAATCTTCTACATAATCATCAACGTTTATTTCTATAATATCTATTGGAGTCTGCTCCTTATAAGCCACCCACTGGCTTCCCATAGCATGAACAAATTCATCTTTGTTTAAAACATATACATACCCTTTTTGGCCATATCTGGGATGACAATTCTTAAAAAGCATCTTCATACCATGTTCCGGCAGCATTGTCCGTTCGGAATTTTCGCCGCCCTCTACGCCTAACGCAAAACATACCGCCATATCCAAATTATCAGTTGCATACACGGCATACTGACAGCCTGCTTCAAATTCGACATCATGAGCCTGTGCCGGATGCAGAGTGTCTATTTTGAATGGACTGCCATGATATAAATAATTGCCTTTCTTGTACCGTAGTTTCATTTTTAACCTCTTTCCACAACCTTCTGGAAGTGCTGGTAATCCTTGCTGTTTTTCCAGTCGCCTCCCCATTCAAAGCCATGTTCCTTGAATAGTTTATAACACAGGTCGTCTGTATCAATTTTATGTTCAAAAGACGCGGAACGATCAATATACGCCTCGCTTCCAATAGGAGAAATGGTAGTAGTTCCTTCTGCCCTATTTGTAACAATGTATGGATTGTATAACGGGTTGATATCGATGGCACAGCCTAGCGCATGATTGGACAGTGTATTGGAATTCGATACTGTTCTGTAATTGAAGCAGGATGTATTATTGTCCTCCATAGAGGATTCATCATCTCCCAGATATTCGTCAACGAGCTTTATCTTTTCAATCTGATATTCATTAAGGTACAACTCATAGAAAATTTCCGCCAGATCTTCAACAATTCCCTTATTGCATATTAATTCCCCTGCCTGTACATTTCCGTTAAAATCATAATGCAGTACAGAGAGATAGCACAAATCATCATAGGATATGGCAGGAGTTTGACTGTCGTTAATAATATTAGGATTAAGGATGTCCAATGAAGATGCTTCCGACTCGGAAACAGGATAAGAAATACCTGTTATTCTGGCTTTGATTTCGTCAGATAGAGGTTCATAGTAAAAGCCTTCCTGATAAATTATACGGTCGAGAGAAATAGTATCTGAACTGTTCGGTTCAGAAACTGTGCCATAGATGTCGGAAGAGACAGCACTGTTATCTTCAGAACTGTCATCGACTGAAGTATTCAGATTATCCGGATTTTCAGACTCTATCGACGTAGTTTTGTTGTCTGCGCCAGTTTCCTCGTTTACTATAACTTCATCATCATGGTTATCTTCAACCGGTTCTCTGTACGCAAGTTCAGGATTTTTGGCAGCATAATCAGAGAGCGTTTCCGAATTTGTAAGGGTACGCACCAGAAAACCGCAGACAATCGTAAGGGCTGTCAGGGAAAATATAGTTTTCAAAATGGGCTTAATAAATTGTTTCTTCATATACCTGACTCCTTCCGTACAGACTCTATAATATGTAGTGTACCACAAAAACTCTCGATATGATACCTGAATTGATGATTCATATGTTATAAAAAATCGTCGCTCAGCAGCGACGATTCCAAGAATGCTTCGCATTCTCAT
>CAZRKN010000087.1:0-15123 GCA_964600805.1 uncultured Bacteroides sp.
TTTTATCTGCGGAGAATATTATTTCGGAAGTCATGGGAACCGATAACGATTATGCAAAAACTGTCTATTTGTACTTAAATAACCTATATACCCGATGGCAGAAACCGGAACAGGCTTGGGCGTATAAAAACAAATATATTGAATGTTCCAAGTAAAATCAATACCAAACTTTATGACTATGAAAGTTAAACCGAATAAAATTTTTGATTTTTACTACGCGGCTTATCAGGTATTGTCATTGCAATTTTTCCATCATCCAATAATGGATTCAGGTAATCGCTTCTGAATGTGGTTCTGTGTTTTATACCAAGAAACTTCATCATTTCCTCTCTGTCTCTTGGTTCTTTGCAATATTCAAGCAGAGCATTGATCCTTTCTTCCTTTTGAGCGGTTTTTTGAGCGGTCATCTCTTCTTTTTGAGCGGTTTTTTGAGCGGTACCGCTCAATTTTTGAATACCATGTCGATAAAATACAACAACAAAACCATCATTTGGTGTTTCAAACTCAACCCTGCATCCTGCTTTGTCACAAGCATCCTTAATACGCTTTAATCCTGTTGCAAAACTTTCCATATCTTTAGAATAGTACAATGTACGTGCAATTAGAGGATTTCTACGAATTGGTCTCTGATTTCCCACCACATAACTTTCCGGTGTTTTATTTGCTGGAAAAGCACCCGGATTATAGATCTCAATTCTATTTTTAAAAATAGTAATTTCATTACTCTGTCCACTATCGAACATTCTATGCCCAAAAGAATTTGTAATCGCTTCCCTGATTGCATCCAATGGAATTTCTGGTATTTCTTTTCTCGTCAAGTTTCCAAACTCGACACGCCAATCCATAGCATCAATAATATACTGTTCCGCTTTTTTCTTTAATTCCATAACAGAACCGCTGTACCTTCGTATGTCGGTAAATGTCAATCGCTCATCAGATGCAAATTTCGCAATCTGCAATTCATTGACAATACCACAATCACAAAAAAGAGCAGCCCCTGCATTTAAAAGATAGTTTCCCTCTGTCAGCTCCAATTTATCCAATACAGTTTTTACATCGATGTCCTCAAAATCAATTCGTCCAGCTTCTTTTGCTTTCCTCAGATACTCCACAAAAGCATCTTCATTTACATCATCAATTGTATACTTAGATACTCTCTTCTCCCATGAGTAATCAACATCATCACGTTTACGTATCATAGAATCATAAGTATCCTGATCCATAACCAAATCTTCGTCCGCTACTCTTATTCTTGGAACATTGTATGCAAGATACGGACATCTGCTGCCTTCAAAGCGAACCAGAATAGTCTCTCTGTCACCAAATCGTTGTATCTTTATTTCCGGATAAATAGCAGGTTTAATATGATTTCCGATTGCCTGACTTACCTTCCGTAGAGATTCATCATTAATTTCCTGTCCGATTACTGTCCCATCATTTTTCACACCAAAATACAATTCCCCCTTCTGGTGCTTGTTCAAAATAGCAGCAATAGAAAACATCGCTTCCTTTAGCTCGCCAATACTTTTTTTATATTCAATCTGCTCTGTTTCACAACCAATATTTACTAATGCCAATATCATCACCCTTTATCCATTGATATTTGATATTGTACCTAATTTATCTGCGATTATCAATGGAATTCTTCTTTACATCAATATTCTTTTTGCAAAATAGTCATCTTAAACCATTCTGCATTTTTTACATTCTGATACACCACCCAAGTGTCCAAAAAAACTATTAATTTTAGTTGGTACCAAATCACAAATCACCATATCATTTCTTTCATGCCATGTATATCCGTTTTCTTTTCGCCATTGTTTTACATCACTCGGAATCCATCTACTTTTTCCTTCATACTTTTCCCGACTCCATTTCTCTGCACATTTTACATCACACTTCCGAAAGTTTTCTCTTCTGATTTCGTTCATATTTTCTATACTAACTGTTACTATTGCGCATACACTAAAATCAGGTATTCCCTCTCTATACAATATACCATCCAATTCAAATACATGTAGAATATCAATTATACTTTTGTCTGCAGGTATATACCAAGATTCTCCTCTATCACCGGTCCAATTTCCTCTAGCGGTATTTTCTTTAGGTGTCTTTTTAATTCTTTCCTCAAGTGTACTGTTGTACTTTCCGTTAGACCCTCTTTTGCGTTCCTTTGTTTCTTTATTCTTCATAGCAGTGTCTTTTCCGTCCAAGCGGTCCGGAGGAATACAAAAAGAGCCTATGGTTATATCATTTTTTTCTTTCTTTGTCATGGGATTGTCCTTTCTGCCTTGGCTGCAACACTTGGCGAGGACAATCCCATCTGACGCACGGCAAATAGACGAGATTCTATAAAATCTTAAAATTTCCACAAAGCTTTATAAAAATTTCAATGACTTTATTTATCCTCGCCAAATGTGCGCACGTTATGGCTTTAACATTTTTGATTTAAACATCCTTTGGATGCTTGATGTCTATAGCATAGCAAAAGTCCAATTCTTGCCCGTTGAACAAAGTTCAATAGACAAATCCTCTTTTATATGAGAATTTTTCTATGAAAATAAGGAAAAAAAAGAGGCACCTAGTATCAGGCACCCCTTATATACATAATAGAAAGCAAACTTTATTGAACAAAGTTCAACAAAATTATTTTTTGAATTTTTTGTGAACTCTCACAAGCAAAAAAAGAGATCAGATTTTCTCTGACCTCAATTTAAAATATTGTCTAATTTGTGTCTATGATTTCTTCTTTGATGTTTTCGCCTTTGGTGGCGTTTTAATCAGTGCCTCCATTCCCTCAGCTTTCAAATCATCATAGATATCGTCATACTCAGAAGCCCACCTTGTGGATAAAAGCCCTTGATATGACCTATTTTCCGCCTTAGTATTTGCTGAACCCACAAACATATTAATCGTAAGAGCCGCCGCTTCTACCAATGTGCTTGAAACAGGAAAAGGCAGGTGTAACCCCAAACAAGCTGATACTACATTTACCTTTGTGAGGCTCTTGTCATTCCACATCTTTTCTATTGTATTGTTATCAAGTCCGGTGATGTCTTTAAGCACATTTACGCTATAGTTACAAACCCGATTGCTCATCAATTCTCTTAAAGCATCACCAAACCCCATATCACGTATAACATCCAACATTTGCTCAGCTATTTCATTCACAAGACCCAACTGTTTTAATATGTCTTCTGAAATATAGTCTGTATAGTGGAACTCCTTATCTGCTATGCTTTCCGGAAGTTTTATATAATGCAGTTTTCCATCAGCGCCCATCTTAAATTGCAAGAAACATTCTTCCTCATGTTCCTTCGCATATGCAGTCAAACACATCTTTCCCGAATCTTGTCGTTCGACATACTTCGGTTCATCCAGACACACTTTTTCATCTATGTAAGCAAAGCATCCTGTATTCATCATGCAGGCCAGAGCATTACTTTTATTGTACCAATGTGAAAGCTGACGGCTACTGACAGTAGTTCTGGTTACAACCTCATCATCTACATCCTCATCATAAGAAAGATCATTCTCTATAGTTATACCATTTTCTGATTGAGATTGATTAGTATCCTGACCTTTCCCACGTTCCTGTTTCTTAGCAGTTTTTCTACCCACATCAATAACATCAGCATACGGATCAATGCCTCCGCTGATTACGAAATCTCTCAAATATTTACTAACTAGCATTTGCAATCGGTAAGGCTTATAATTATTCTTTTCTATAACAATAAAGAACTTTTCAGCTTTCCCTCTATCAACAGAGCAAACAAGCTCATCAAAGTACCCAAAATCTTTATAATTACTGACATTAACTTTCCTATCAAGCAGTTTTCTTAGCAAATCCTCATAGCATCCAAGTCTCCGTACAATCCGGGCAATCCGAGCATCTTCCGCTTTTCTCATGTATTTTGCAATATAGTCACGGAATGTCATTGTTGGGTCAAACTTCACTTCCCCAGACTGGATATCGCTAATAAAGAGATTCGCATATCTCTGCTCAATCTGAGACAACATCGCAAAGGATTTGTGCAAATCTCTTAGCACTTGATCCATAGCTGCTTGATCATAATCACCCTGCTGCCATAGTTTGAAAAATTTGTCAAAACGGGAATTCATATAGTCTGCATCTATCGCATCTGTATTTATTTCCGTTATATGTGCGTCAATTTCAAATGGAGGCTCTTCGCCTGTTCCACCACCGCCACCAGATGGAAGTTCTTTATAACGCTGCAGCAAAACCAAATATGTATTATAGTCAAAATTCATGACTATATACGATTCCGTCCCATCTGATTCAATTACAGCATAAGTATCCTTTGCCCAGCTAAACCCTTGTATCTGTGCAGCTTCCAATTTCTGATTAAATTGCTTGAACAGTTTTGCAAATTTTCGTTTTTCAGAATTTTCTTCTGGCAACTTCTCAAAATTTTTGATTCCGGCATTCCAGAAAAGGTCTTCCATTTCATCATAAAAGCGATTCATACTATTGAGATTGCTTGGAAGCTTATCCACAAACAATCCTGTAGGAATGTCCCCTGAATATGCTTTTACTGCGACTTCAATATTGCGCTTCATCGTATGTGGGCGGCGGTAATACTTTATAATGCCGAATGGTTTTTCATCTCCAAATAACCTGTTCGTCCTAGAAAATGCTTGGATTAGATTCTCATATTCAAGCATTTTGTCCAGATAAAGAGTGTTGATCCATTTAGAGTCGTAGCCAGTCAGCATCTGATTAACCACAATCAACAGATTAATCTGCTTGTCCTTGCTGATTCGATTGTATGGCTTTTTGTGTGCAAGACGCAGTTGAACATCCTCCCTGAACGCATCATAAGTCGGAATAGAAAAGGACGGTCCAAATTTTGCCTCATAGTCCTCAAGAATTTCTACAATTCCATCTTCTTTCTCCAGCGTTCCACCGCCTTCGTTATCAATAGTAGGATCGAACACAGCCGTAATTTGTAAATGTGGCGCCATCGATTTAAATAACCTGTAATACTTCACAGCTTCCGGGATACTATGCGTTGCAAAAATCGCATGAAAAAGACCTCCTCTGCTGAAAATAGTCCAATACTTTATGATATTTTCTATAACAGCAATTTGATGTTCCTCACGGTCATACTGTGAATTTGGCACATAGTCTTCAATACCCTTGATATATTTCTCGCCCTTCCATTCACCAACCATTCTGACTTTCGTTTGATCCATGAATTTATAGTAGACTTTTTCCTTTTTAGCATTGCCTAATACTTCACTTACGCTTTTTGCCTTTGCTTTCATTAAAGCGACCTGTTCCCGCAGTTCTATATCCTGATAGGTCATTTCCATGTATGGGTCAAATCCCAGAACATTCTTGTCTCGAATACCATCAGCAAGTGTATATCTGTGCAGCTCATTACCCAAGATAGTTGTCGTTGTATTATCCTTCTTACTATTAACATCCTGTATAGGTGTTCCAGTAAATCCAAAAATAATAGCATGGACAAAAGTAGTCTTGATATTCGTCAACATCTCTCCAAAAGTGGAACGGTGTGCTTCGTCAATGATAATCACAATCCGCTTAGATACAATTTTATCTATATCCACGCTTTTAATATTTTCCGCATCTTTGGTTACATTGCTTAGTTTTTGAATAGACGTGATAATCAACGAATCGCTATAATCGTCACTCTTTAGTTTTGTCACAAGAACATCCGTATCCGCCGTATCCTGAATTTCTTCTGACGCACTTGCAAAAGCCCTGTAATCATCAAATGACTGTTTTCCGAGAGCTTTTCTATCCACCAAAAATACTACCTTGTCCGCAGTACGTGCACTAACAATGAGCTGTGCTGATTTAAAACTGGTCAATGTTTTTCCAGAACCCGTAGTATGCCATATATGACCGCCAAGATTATTGGTATCAGTCCAGTCCTTGTCCATAACTGCATCAGATATGGCTTTCGCTGCACGATACTGATAACTGCGCATTACTTTGAGAGTATCGTCTTTGGCATCTGGAATCGTATAATAACCAATCAACTCATGTGCCATCGGAATATTCAACAGATATTTGACCACATCCCGCCAATCGGAATACGGCACATTATCAAAATCAGCCCAATGAAAATAAAAAGACTTGTTAAACACCCCATCCGGACCAGGATTTGCAAAATACACTGTCTCCGCAGGCTCCATCGCCACAAAAACCTGTATCAGCGAAAACAGTCCCGTAAATACACCCTCATATGCATATTTTTCAATTTGATTATATGCATTGCTTACTGGAATACCACTCTTTTTCAATTCTATATGAATCACAGGCATTCCATTGATAAGCAACATTAAATCACCACGTCGATCATTCAACCGAGGTAACGTTTTGAATATAGGCTGCCTTACAATCTGATAACGACTGGACCCAAAAGCAATTTCACGCCGATCATATATTTTTAAGCTAACCTCTTTCCCAAAATTCTGTGTATCATCAGGATTGTCACGCTTGATAGACACACTCTTGCCATTGATGAAATCATTCAGCTTAACGGGTGTGCGTAGTCGGATAATTTGCTCTATAATTTGTGCCATTTCACTATCCGTCAAAGGACAATCATTTAAAACATCCTGCTGACGATTATTAGTAAATAAAATATCTGCCCAATTACGAATCAGCATATCCTCCGTAGGATAACTCAGCACTTGCTTTTCCCATCCAAATTCTATGAGTTGTTCTATGACAGCTTTTTCAAATTTTTTCTCATCATCAAAAACCACCCATTCCACCTCCTACACAAACATCTTCTGGAGACAAGCCATTTTTATATTTTTTAACTTCTGCACCCGGACTTTATACAAGCTAATCAGTTCATCCAGAGAATTCAAATAATCAGCAATCTGCTTTTGCTCTTCAACTTCTGGGATCATCATTTCATATTCTAACATCTCTGACACCTTCAAAACACGATTTCGACCTGCGCCTCCTGGCGAAGATAACAAAAGGTGATGGCGAAATCTTGCATCCAAAATCATATATTTCAGAAATTGGTCGTAAATATCATCTGTCATCGCAAACTGAGGAAAACGGTGAGAAACTAATTTCCCTGCATCATTGTCATCTGTAATGGCCACTGCATGCTCCCATGCGAATGTAATATTTACAATCAAATTATGCGGAGCCACCCTGTGCATCTGCGCAGTACCAAGTTCTTTCCCAGCTTGTACATAATCATGAAAAACACCCTTTCCGTGGCTACGAATGCCTAGCCTTTCATAACCATCATGCGGAGTTTCAACAGGTTCAGAATAAGGAACAACAATCTCACCCAGCCGTACTTTTTTCCAAGGAGATTTGTATTCTCCGAATCTTATCTGTGGAAGCAAATTTCCATCTTGGACAAATAGTTTTTCCAGCATTGATGCTCTGACACTAACAATTTTATCATACTTATTCTGATAAAGAGTAATAAGGTGGTCAAGATGTTTGAGATATAATCCAATTTTTTCCTGTTCCTCCGTTGTCGGCACTAAAATTGATTGCCTAAACAAATCCTCTGAGACTAATTCGTTCATCATAGTTCCTGATTTAGTCGCATTAACTAATTTATCTCTCATCACATTTTCAGAGTGAATATAGTATTCCCAAAAATTGTAATCTTGCTTTTCAATTGGTCTAAGCGCCGTAAATCTCGGTGACATTATTCCTATTCCAAAATTGTTCAGCACAAATCTCCCATATCTGAATTCTTTATTAGTATGCCCCTCAAAGGCAATATCTCCAACCCGCAACACCTTGTAATTTGAGAGAGAAGATTCATCAGCTCCATTTCCGTGTTGATTAAAAGTCATTGTTGCTATGGAAAAGGTTCTTTCAAAAGGAATGCCCACCGTATTCCTCTCATTGTTGATCGCATATATCTCACCAAATTTCCGCTGCTGCCAATTGTCGGTAAATTCAGCAAATCGAATCGCTGGTCTTAAATTCTCCGTCATATCATTCACCCCCTAACAACTTCTTCAACTCAGCCAATCCTCTTTCATCAGAATCATCCCCGCTTAATCTGGAAACATATCTTGATACTTCTGATTCTATAGTTTCAATTTTCGCATCAATACCAGAAAATGTCATAGCATATTTCTCAGACAAATCAGTCAACTTCTCTATAAAATCCCAAATGAATTTTTCTGGTAATTCCATAATTCCAGCGATAATTGGTGCATTCCACTTTTCTTCCAAGATTTTAAGAGCTTTTTCCTTGTCCATGCTCTCAATCAGCACCTTTGTTTTTTCATGTAATGCAGCGGACTTTTCTCTGATTTCCTTTCTCAGAGCATTCTCTTTATCTATCGCGGTCGCTATGCTCATCAATTTAGCTTCGAACGAATCCTCTGGGAATATGTGTTGCTGTTTTAATATTTTTATCCGAGCATCGGCAACGGCTTTGGTGTAGAAACCATTCTTATTGGCAGTCATCGCTGTCCAATCCACACAATCAGTATTTTTTACAAAATCTGCCTTATTTTTTTGTGGAAGTGTAAGATACTCCTGTATTGCAAGAATCTCCTCCGTTTCCACATCTTCAAGAACTTCATCCACTTTAATTTTTACCTCTTTATTTACAAACGAAGTGCCCGCATCATTTAAAATACCTGAATCCTTTTCTTCATCAGAGAGAGCATCAATCATTTCACTATATGCTGTTGAAACAGCCACCAATTCTTTTTCCATTTCTCGTAACTCATGTGCTTCTGCTGTCAGCTCCATCTCCTGCACAAGCTCAAATGGCAGAATATGACCTTCCCAACCGTCCTGAACTTCTACATCTTTGTCATCTTTCTTTTTTATCACCATATGAGGATCGACTTGCGTCAATGCTTCATCGCCTTCCGTCTGTAAAATCTCTATATCAGTAGATATCTGTCCCCACGAATTATCAAGTGCTTGAAACGCTTCATATTTATCAATAGAAGCAATCGTCTCCAATCGTCTAAAAATATCTGCTGTAATCCTCTCTTCTTCTGACAAAACGGACACAGTTTGATAATGCCCAATAAGCGATATTTTTAAATTCTCGCGAAAGTCTGAAAAAGCTAGAGCGTAATTTTCCCTGTAACCGACAACTGATTTGTGCTCACTAACCACCTGTCCAATATTTTCGAATACAAGCTGCACATATCTTTCCGATATCGGTTCACAGATTTCTTCCCGTAGACCCGGAAAAGCCTCCCAATATGTCTTCAAACCATCTAATTCGTCATTCGGTATACCGCCAAACATGATGGAGTACAAGTCCCAAGGCTCTGGCTTTGCAAAAGAATCCACATAACGTGGAATATTCAGATTATAATCATTCTCACGAACTTTATCCTTGCTTACCCGCTTCGAGAATCCCGGTATTGTGGCACGGTCATGAATACAATCAACAATTCTTTTAATGTCAGAAGAACGAAGTCGATTGCTTTTTCCGACTTTCTCATATCCCTTTGACGCATCAATAATGAGGATATCTGTATCTTCCCTGTGTCGCTTCAGCACCATGACCAAAGTTTGGATAGACGTGCCAAAAAAGATATTAGCAGGCAACCCAATAATCGCATCAATATTGTTTTTTTCAACCAGACTCTTTCTGATTGTATATTCTTCATTGCCACGGAAAAGAACGCCATGAGGAAGGACAATGGTCATAATGCCATCATCCTCTAAATGGTACAGTTCATGCAAAAGAAACGCATAATCAGCTTTTCCCTTTGGTGCTACACCATAATCCGAAAAACGTGGGTCGTGCTTTTTATTCTTAGTGTCCCATTTTTGGGAATAAGGTGGATTTGAAACCACCGCATCCACACGAACCAGCTGGTAATGCTCTATATCATCATTTTCAAAGAAGGGCCAGTCCTCCTCTAATGTATCACCATTTCTGACATAAATATTTGCCGGATCAATTCCCCTCATTACAAGATTCATTCTTGTCAAGTTGTATGTATTTTCCTTTAACTCCTGGGCATAATAATTTATCCTATTATCGCCCTTAAGATACTTTGCCACAGCCGCTCCTATATTGATAAGCAGGGAGCCTGAGCCAGATGTAGGATCATAAATGCGAATTTCCTGCCTGTATTTCAAGTGTTCAGCAACAATTTCAGACATCAAAACAGACACTTCGTGTGGAGTGTAAAATTCGCCAGCCTTTTTCCCTGCATTAGCAGCAAACTGGCTGATGAGGTATTCATAAATAAATCCCAGCACATCGTAATCCTGCTTGCCATCCATCGGGATACGCTTAATCAATTTTATCAGATTGTTAATGGACTTCGTCTGTGTTGATGCCGTTTCTCCCAGCTTAGACAATCCTGTTTGAAGCGTATTAAATATCTTTTCAAACACCTTTTTATGCGAATCACTAATCAGTCTATTAAAGGCGGATAACGCTTTTCTTACATCAGACACATCAAAATCACTACCCTTATTAAGCCATGTTGAAAACAGATTCTCATAGGCAATAAAATACCCAATAGTGTCCTTTGTGTAATTCACAAAGTCCTCATCCGTTTCATCCAATTGCCTGATATCCTCGTCAGTCATTCCTTGTCCCTTAAAAAAACGCAATTCCTTTTCCGAAAGGTATCTGTAAAAAATTAATCCCAAAATATAATCCTTATATTCATTCGCCTCAATCTTCGAGCGCATTTCATTGGCTGATTTCCAGATAGTTGATGCCAATTGTCGTTTGTTCATTGTTCAATTTCCTCCTACTCGTTATTTTGATGGCAGTGCCTAATATTCATTAATGTCTATGCCTGCCTGAAGTAGTCGCTCATATCTTGCATAGGAAAGAACCACGGCTATTGGCTTTCCATTCTTCAATATAAATCCTGCCTTGTCATCCTCGGATAACCCTCTAATCAATTTTGAAGATTGCCCGCGATTGAACTCACCAATATTGAAATGTTCCATAGGAACCTTGTTTTTCTTTTCCAAATCACTCCTCCTAAATCTAATTATTTACTTTATATTATATCAAATTGAATTGTAATTACAATATCTATTACAACTCAATTTTCTGGATTTTTTTACTGATTTTAAATATTGAAAAAGTAATTACTTTTTCAATCTATTTCATATCTCTAACTAACGATGACATTTGACAATAATACATCGATTCATCAAAAAAGAAAAGCCACCTAAAAGCAGATCGATAAACGATTGCTTCCATTTTGGGAAAACATCAACTACGAGAACACCGCAGACAGAGCATTTGATGCGATGAGTATGACACTCCACTTCAACAAGGTTTTCGCGCTAGTCAAGCACGCTCTATATTCGCGGGTTATAGCAGAAAGGATAATCAATTTCATGCCATCTGTCCAGTCTTGCTTTTATCCTAATATGAGCAGTGCCATGCTGATCAAGACAACTAGACACTGAGGTAATCATTTTCTATGAAATTCGGATATTGCAAACCATTCTGTTTATAAATCATCGTTCTCTATCCCTCCGCTTTTTCTGGACATTATCCTCCACCCCACAATGCCTTTTCCGATACTCATACTCTTTCAGAAATTCGTTAAAGACTGTCATTTTATATTTCATACTTTTCATTTTACTTTCATCATATCCCATCCGCTTCTGATATTCTTTTAATTCTGTCATTTGATCGGCTGTCGGCGGCGGAAGCAGCTTTACACGCTCTTCTAAGGAAAGCTTTGAAAAATCCACTTTCTCCTCTTTGGTTACTTTTGATTTTTTTTCTGAAACAGCTTGGTTTTTCCCCTGCCATTGTTCATTGAACTCCTGAAAAACACTTCCGTAAAAGATTTCTTCATCATTTTCAGATACATCATGCTCTGCCTGAAATCGATCAAATGCTTCATAAAATGAAATATCTCCATTACTCTTTTTGCCTGCTCCCGATGTGATTTCTGATTCTTTGTTCCAAACACTCTCCGAATTTTCTGTCACATATTCTGATTTATCTGCCTTTTCTGATTCCTCACGCCATTCCTCATAATCATCAAGATACTGCTTTGCTTCCTCAATATCCTGCATGGTTCGTATGTATTCCACCTGTTTCTGCTCTTTCTCCTGCATATACTGTCTGATTCCCGCCACTGTAAATCGGCTTCCAAGTTTGCTTCCTCTGACCGCCTGCGTTTTTCCGACTTTATTGGTATGGTACGGAAGTGCATAACTAATGGTATTCCCTTTTAATCGTATATCCATGAGATATATTTTCTTTAACATCTCCACCACATCCTCAAGCGTTCTTGTTTCAGTGCTGTTCATTGCCAGTCTTACATAAGTCTTGATCTCTTCCTTAAAAGACAACTTATCATTCTTCTGCATCTGACATTCCGCAAAGCTTTTCCGTTCCTGCGTCCGTTCCTCATTATAGAATGTATTCCTGACCGAATGTGTCAGCCCCCGCTCCCTGCATTGTTCTCCGAAAAACTGTGACATCTCCTTCAATTCCGGCATTCCCCTGCGGAAAGATTTACCGTCCTTCAGATTACAGTTGCTCACAATAAAATGCACATGGATATGTTCCGTGTCCGTATGCACCGCCCACATTGCTTCATATCCTTTGATCCAAAAGAATTTATACGCAAATTCTCTTGCTATCTTATCTGCTTCCTCATAGGTCAGCTTATTGTTATCATCCGGATGAAAAGAAATCGACATCTTGTGTGCCAGAATATCTTTCTGCTTGTAACGTGAATACTTTTTATCGTGCATTTTTCTTGTTATCAGTAGACTATTAGCAAAATTATCCCTGTTACATCCAAAAGCTCCGTACAAATCCGGTCTTGTCTTCTGAATTCCTTCTTTTATCTGTTCTTTTTTCGTTCCAAGAATATAACCTGCCGCACTTTTTAACTGTGCGACAGATTTGCAGTAACTGTAATTCACATTGACATTTCCATAAGCCTCTGCCATAGACCACATCCTCCCTCTTATTCTTTATTCCTGATCAGGCTATTTTCTCCCATATGCGAAGCAGGCTGTTTTCAATTTGTTTATATCTGTATTCCGTATATTCAAGCGACTGCTTCACATCCATACTGCCATAGGTATTAAGTATCTTTGCTATCTGATTGATATTGACTCCCTGTTTTTTTAGTTCCGCCGAAAGCTCTGACAATAAATTACGCACATTTTTCAGCGTAACACCATCTGCCTGTTTTCCTTCACTTACCCGCAACAAATAATCTACAAAGTCTGCATTGCTGCCATATCCGCTGGCTTCTTTTTGTTTTTCAAACTCTGCCTGCAACTTTTCATCAGTTCGGACATAGATTACTCTATCCCTTGTCCTGTTTCCCATAAAATCCCTCCAATCTGATAATAATTACTGCCCATCTTCTAAAAACAACCTTGCATCAAAAAAGAACCAGGCACATTCTTCTCAACGTGTGTGGCTCCTAAATTCGCACTTCCTGTATCCACCTTTATTGAATTGGCTACTGGCAATTGCAGTAATGGATACATTTTCAATATCACGATTTCGGTTCAAATATTGGCTGCAATCCCTCTTTCCTTTGTATCCATTTGATGCCATTTACCGTATTTTCTGTAGCCTTATCGTAGAAATGCTCCGTGAGCAGGGCACATCATTCCCATAAGTCTGTCCGCTGCAAAAAACGCAGCTCCCAGACGAACCCCTCCCCTCGCTCTGCGCTCCGTCCGGCTTTCCCACATCGCTTTCCCATTCAGGCACTTTTCCACCTGCCGCCGATGTGGTGGGAATGATATAGGCAGGTAGTACCGTCGGCTTGCCAGCTCGTCAAAAATAAAAACCGGAGTGCCTACCGGACACCCCGATTTTTATTTCTTCCTCACTGTCTGCACCACCGGTGCTACCTGCTCAGGGGGCTTTGCCCCCTAAGAACCCCCATTCCGGCTATCCTCCAAAACTGAAATCAAGGAACTCATTCTCCTCCGGTTCCTCTGTTTCCGCTTCCCCGCCATTTCGTAAAATACCATCGCCGGAACTTAATACCTGCATCTCCCCAATATTTTTCAAATAATTCTCCGCTCGTGCATCATTTCCCGTTGCCAAGATATTCTGCTGCTGTAAAAGGTAAATCCCGATAAGCTGTGACAGGTTGCCAAGTACTTTCTGTTCCACCTTTTCCACGATCCTATCTGCAAAGGCATCCTCTTTTTCCCTTGTTTCCAGATAAGGATCATCAGATATTGCCAAATGCCGGTCATAAAAATCATTGACCGCCTGAATGATAAAGTCATTCTGCGATGAAAATGCCTTAACCTCTTCTGAATGAAGTATTTCCCATGCCCGTCTGTCAGCTTCCTTTTCCTCATAAAACCGCACATTACGGTTATGAATATTTCCTGTCATTCTTGCACCTTCTTTCTAGCTGCACTTTTTGTTGTGGCGTAAAATCATGTAACAGTAATATTCATATCCCTTTGCAGTCGCACAAATATCGTGATTAAAATGTGCCCTCTCCCGGTTATATTCCCCGACAGCTTCCACGATTCTTGCACCGCCGCCCATAAAGTGAAGCTGCATAAGGCTTTCATTATACTCATAATCCTTCAGCTTCTGAAAGATCTCCTGTACATAGGAAACTGCTGCTTCTTTCATAAGTGAGGCATAAGGCTCTGCAATATCCGTTTCCCCCGTTCTCAGATAATTTTCAATGACTTCGTTCATCAGGTTTGTTCCCGTTTCGTCCAACACCTTATTATGAATACACTTCATACACTGGAAAACACCGAGCTTCTCTGTCCATGATTTACTCTCCATCGCCCTTCCATTGTTTAAATACATGATGTTTATTGTTCCGTTGCCAATGTCAGCAAGTAAATTCATTCCTTTAAAATCTTTCAGATTTTCCGCCACCGCAGAATAGCATTGCGGCATGACCGTACATCCGGCAATCTCAACCTCATACTGTCTGCCTTTATAACGAAACTGTACAATCTTATTCTGCGTCAGATATTTGCGGAAGGATTCTCTCTGCGCCTGCACCCACTTTAACGGAAGTCCTGCTGCAAGATGCACTCTGGCAGAGGTTAATTCCCTTGCATTCAGTTCTTTTGCGATTGCCGCAAGCGTCAGGATATAATTATCATCATCTGACTGCTTTTCAGCGATAAAGCTCTTATGACCTTCC
>CAZRKN010000088.1:0-10779 GCA_964600805.1 uncultured Bacteroides sp.
TGCATGGGCAGCTTCACGGTCTCCTGCTTGTCTTTCTTCTCAAAGAACTTCATAAAAGTTACCTCCATATTTTTTATTGTTTCGCTTCAAAGTCCTCATCGGACAGAAGCTCGAAGTTGGTCTCGGTCAGCTCCATCTCAGGAACCTTGTCCGAGTCGAGCCACTCCACCGAGATGGTCGCCACATCGTCTGTGACCTCGCCGTGTCTGTAAACATCGGCTTTCCCGTCCGTGGTGAGAGCGACATTGGGATGCTTCAAAATGTCGTACTTGAAATCCAGCACGGGGCGCTCCCCTCGAATGAACAGGATCGCATACTGATTATCCAGCATCCGAACCTCATCCGGCGTGAGCAACTCTCGACCGCTGATCTGGTAGTTGGTCGAGTAGCTTCCGCTCCGTCCTGACGATTTACCAAAGGTATTGGTGTCAATCGTTTCCTTGCCCAGCAGCTCCGACACATACTTATGGGTCGATTGCTCATTGCCGCCCAGGTACAGGAACTCATCGCAGTTGCCTACGATAGACTCCCACTGCTTCTCGAATAAGGCTTTGAGCTGTGCCAGATTTTGCAGAATGATACTGACCGACACGCCTCTCGATCTCATAACCGAAAGTATCTTGTCGAAGTCATCAGGAAGCGAAACATTTGCAAACTCGTCCATCAGGAAGTGGACTGGCACGGGCAGCGCCCCGCCATGCACATGGTCAGCGGAATAGAAAAGCTGCTGAAAGAGCTGAGTGTACAGGATGGATACAAGGAAGTTGAAGCTGGAATCGTTGTCTGGAATCAGAGCGAACAGCGCCACCTTCTTCTCGCCCAGGGAGGGCAAGTCCAGCTCGTCCGTACTCGTCATGGAAGCGAGGCTTTCAAGGTTGAACTTCTCCAGCCTTGCCGCAAGGGTGATCTGGATAGATTTCAGGGTCTTTGCCGAGCCGGAATGATAGTTGTGGTAATATTTGACCGCAATGTGTTCGGGATTGTCGAACTCCAAGTCCGCAAAGAGGTTATCCAGCGGCGAAGGCCGGTTGTCCTCCTCGTCCTCAATGGCTCCGGCTCTGAGCATTTCCATGACCATCGGGAAGTTCTGTTCTTCCTCCGGCGCTTCATAGTGCAGATAGAAGATGAGGGCAAGCAGCAGCATAGACGCCGCCGTATCCCAGAACGGGTCTTGTGACTGCGAGCCTTTGGGCGTGGTACTCTTAAACAGGTTCGTCACAAGGCGCTGCACATCGTTGTCGTCCCTCAGATAGACAAAAGGGTTATAGCAATGGCTCTTATCCATCGAGATCAGGTCAAGCACTCGGATTTCATAGCCCTTGGCTTCCAGCAGCCTGCCCGTATCCCGCAATATTTCGCCCTTTGGATCGAGAATCACAAACGATGTGTTCGCTTGCATTAAATTAGGTTTGCAGTAAAACCGTGTCTTACCGGCACCGCTGCCACCGCAGACAAGGGTATTCAGATTTCGCCGGTGCTTCTTGGCGTTGAGACCAATCTTTACATTCTGCGTCATCAGCTTGTTTTCAGATGGCGGCGATTGCTGGTACTTCTTATTGATGGTTCTGGCGTCGCCCCATTTGGCGCTGCCGTGTTCTTCCCTCCGGCGATAGTTCCTGCGAGTGGAGAAATAGACGCCGATGCCCATGCCATAGGTCAGGAGCAGAACGAGGACAGTCCGCAGACTGTCCTCGCAAAGCTCTATCTGGAATGGATCGTTAAACACGGTCATCAGCTTGGGCAGTATCTCCGGCAGGCCGCCGGAAACAGAGGGCGCAATCAGCAGCGCCACCCACACCACAGGGACTATGCCGATGAGGGAGAGGATGACAGCGCTCTGACGGTCGTTATCTCTCGTCATGGCGGCTGTCCTTTTCTATCACCCTGAACTTCTTGCTGGGAGCATTGCCGATTTTTACGATCAGGTCGTCAACGGCGTCTGTGGACTTTCCCTCGTTTTTGAGTTCGGTCTTTTTGTCATTCAAGGAACGAATGACAACCCCATGCTCATAGTCGTCCAGGGCGACAAAATATTGCTTCTCCTTCATCGGCTCGACCTCCTCTTAGCGCTCCATGTCCTTGGAGCGCTCCTGCTTCTGCCGGTAAAGCTCGTCAGACACACGACCGTAGATCTCGCTCATCGCCGTGCGGGTCTTGGACAGCTCGGCACGGATGTCTTTCGGCTCTGCGCCTGCCAGCTCGTCGGGGATGCGGTCGATGGCAAAGTTTTTCGTGTCCACGCCGAACTTCTTGCAGAGCATATAGCCCACGCATACCGCCTGAAAGCCGGAATCCTTGCGGCTATACGCCTCGGAGTTGATGGCAAGCTGGGCGTGACCCAGCTCCTGGGCGACGCACTGGCACAGCGCCACGCTGTCGCCGATGTCCCGCTTCACATAGAGCGTCTGCTTGTCGTTGTTGTAGAACGCTCCCATGTCAGGATACGGAAGCTCGACCACACTCTCGATGGCTACGGGAGCCGTGTCCAGCATGACCGCCACAAGCTGCCGGGGGTCACGGTTGACGCTGGGGGCAGGCTGACGCTTGCCGTTGGTCTGCGCCACATCAAAAACCTTTTTCACATTGTAGGCAATGCCGGGGGTGCCGTCCTGCTTGGTGTACTCCACAGGCTCAAGGATGGAAAAGCTCTTTTCCCCCTTGTTGACCCTGATGTTTTCCTCGCCCCAATCGCTGAAGCTCTTGAGCTGGGTGGCGTCGGGGCGCTGCTTATACACCAGCAGGGCGTTTGCCGCCGAGTACCTGTCCATCCTGCTCTGGGTGTCGAGGAACGACTGGAACTTGGCAGGGTCGGACACGACCTCGGCGGCGGTCTCGTCGATCATGGTGTAGACCGCATCCTTCTCCGCCTGCTTCTTCTCAATCCACTCCTCCGTGGAAAGCCGGGGGCGGGACTCGGTGCGGCTCCTGCTGGGCTTAAAATTGCTCGTCATAAATGATTACCTCTCTTTCGGTTTTTTCTTCTTGGCCTTCGGCTGCTGATGAACCGTCTGGCCGGGCTTCTGCTGCGCCTTGGGCTTCTCAGCTTCCGGCTGGGTACGCTCTGCTTCCTTCTGCTTTGCCGCAGCAGCTTTGTATCCGTTCAGCTTTTCTCTGACGGACGGCTTCCTGTCTGCGGGCTTTGCAGCACCCTTGTCAGTGGGCGTACCGGCTGGCTCTGAGCTTCGCTCGGACGGAGGGCTTTTTTCCGTCTTTGCCGCCGTAGGGTTTTCCTGGGCGTTCCGCTCCTTCTGAATCGGTGCGCCCATCGCTTCCTCCACGATCTGCTCACCCTTTGACTTGGTGGGGATGTCTCTCTCCACCGCCTCACGCTCGGCAATGTCCTTTTCCGCTTCGGACACGATAGAAGCCTTATCCACCTTGCCAAGCTCAAAGCGCTCGACAATGCGCTGGATCTTCGAGGCGTCCTCCGCACGGGTGATAATGTCGATGGTGGCGTCAGGGTTGTTGGTGTTCTTGTCCCGCAGCACACAGTAAAGCACGCCGTATCTCTTGGCGTGCTGCGTGAACTTCTGCAAATCCCGCTGCTGGATCGAAAACACCTTCAGCTCCTTGCCGGACTTGATCATGCTGGTGAGCCGGGCCTTGCCACGGGTCTTGTTCGACTGCGTGACCTCCTGCTTCAATACAGAAGCAAGCAGGATAGCCACTTCCTTTGCGGCAGAGCCGGTCAGCTTGGCAGCGACTTCAAAGCCCTCAAGCGACAGCCTGACGACCTGTTCCGCTGCGTCACCGCTGCTTGTCATAGCGATTTCTCTCCTTTCCCTTGGATTTTTCTTCGTCTGCAATGACTTGTTCGAGCTTGTCACGAATTACGCCGGAGCGCTGGACAATGCCATCGCAGAGCTTGACTTCCTTACGAAGTCCTTTTAGTTTCTCGGAGATCTCGGCAATTTCACTCTTAGCCGCCGACAGCCTTTCATCTGATATTCCCACTTTGCGGATTTCATTTCGGAGATGTGTTCTGTCGGCGGTTAGGGCTTTGATTTCCTCCTCAACCGAGTGCTGATAAGAAAGAAGCTGCTGGTTAGTACCGATGTGGTGCTTCCCAAGCAGCCTCGTTTGCGCTGTCAGCTCGTCCAGCTTCATCAGGTCGTCCCTGAGAAGATAGTGGAGCCGAGCCGGATTCTGTTTCTTGTACTTCGGCAGGTAGCCGAGCTTGTAGCAGTAGTGGAGATACTGGCCATACAGACCGCCCACCCTGCGGATTCGCCGCTCCCTCGTAATGAGGACATACTGGCGTGGTTTCGGCGCTTCCTTTTGAAAGGGGTACACCATCACAAGCCCACGGTTCGCCTGCACACGCTCCATGATTTTGTCCCTGCCGTATTCCTCGCCCAGACGGTAGAGGCGGACAGGCTTTGTCTGCCCCTTGGGGATGATCGTCCAATACTTGTGCCGGTCGTTGAAGTCGAAGGAGTAGCCCATCTCTCTCAAAGCGGTCTCAAGCTGGAGCTTGTTGGTGCTGTGTGCAATGGCCTCGTCGATGGCGGCTCGCAGGACATTGTATCGGGTCGGCATTCCGGCACGGTCTTTCATCGTCAGATAGGACGGGTCAGGATTGCGCTCTGGCTTTTCTATTACATGGAGCTGATACTTCCTGCAAATCTCGTCTGCGATATGGTGAAACTTGAACCACGCCTTTTCCTCGCCGTGCAGCCGCTTTCCATCTGCAAAAGACACCGAGTTAATGACAAAGTGACAGTGGAGGTGCTTTGTGTTCAGATGGGTTGTGACCACGACTTGGAATCGCTCGCCCCAAACCTGTTGGGCAAACTCCATGCCGATCCTCTGCGCCAGCTCCGGCGTGATGTCCTGTTCCTTGAAGCTCAGATAACCGTGATAAGCTTGGATACCGTCGCTCTTTTCAAATTGCTCCTTGACATTGATGAACTGCTCACGGGCTGTTCCCACATTACAGTTGATGCCCTGGCAGAAAAACTCCCGCTCTGTTTTCTCCTCATCCTTGGCGTAGGCAAGGACATCTCGGAGCGCCTGATAGTCGGCGTCACTGTACTTGGATTTTGCTTTGTCCGTCTTTTCTGGGTTGGTGGTATAGTCGATGACCGCTCCGAGCCGCACCGTGACCGGCCACAGCTTCATTACTGCCATTTCAGGTCACTCTTGTCAGGACGGAGGAACTTCCGCTCCACATCCGCCTGAAACCTGTGCCAGCGTTCCGCTTCCTTTGTAAGCATGGGAGCGTCGATGAAATTCAGGGCATTTGCCTTTGCCGCCAGTTGGTGAATGTTGTTGCCGATGGCGGACAGCTCCCGCATGACTTCATAGAACTTTGCGTCCGGCTTTTCCTTTGGCTCATAGCCTTTCAGCAGCAGCCGGAGAAGCGCACCTTCCGGCAGACACGCAAGCTGAGCTTTGTGAGCAAGGTCAGCAGCTTCTTCCTCGGAGAAGCGAATGTGTTTATCAACGGGTCTGCGTCTCATATTTTCCTCCTTCCTGTTAAGTGAGCGGGCAAGCTGCATGGGGGTATTAGGGGGACACCCCTAACGAGCTTTTACCGTTTGTAGCCCAGGTGGGGATACAAAGGGTCTGCTCGTTAAGATGATACAGAGCTTTCTCCATGTCCCTGTCTACCGCAGATTACCGCTCCATCTCCTTTGAGACCGGCTTATACTGGACGGCCTCGATGCCGTTCTGCGTCTGTACAAACCGCTCGGGGAACTTGAACCGCTCCCGATATTTCTCCGCCAGCTCAGGCGGCAGGCTCTGATATTTCTCAGCGTCAAGCGGCGCATAGGCGATAAAGAAGTCGCCCGCAATGATGTCCATCATCTCACGGGGCTGCTCCAGCATATAACACCGCTCCACCTGCCAACCGTCCTTACCTCCGAGTTCGGAAGCCATATACTGCTCCAAACGGACGCCGTTATCTGACCCATCGAGGGCGCTGGCAAAGATGGAATAGCCGCCCTTGTTGGGCTGAAACGCCTTGTTGTCACTGGACACGACATAGGTTCTGGAAGTCAGCGAATAGGGCTTTTCAAAGCTGGCCTGAGAGAAAACGATATAGCCGGTGAGGTGTTCACCGTACTCCTTTTCCTTCTCCTGAAAGCGCTGCTTCATCTGCTGATAGGTCATATCCACCTCCACCGGCTCGTTGTAAATGGCTCGGTTGAGGGGAAGCCCCTCCACTTTTCCGTCCTCGTTACAGATGATGGCGACTTCATCGGAGAAGGGCATATACTCCTCAATGTCGCCGCCGACCATGCGCTGCATAGCCTCCAGGCTGGTTTCCATGTCCACCATTTTCGGGTACTGTCCCGGCCGCACCAGCAGGACGGAGATCGTCTCCACCTCGTCCAGATTGCAGTACCGCTCACTCTTTTGGGTCTTATCAGGTTCAAAAGCAACCTCCTTGAAGCCGAAGCTGTCGCAGAAGTAGAAGCCCGGTTTGAGCTTCTCGTCCGCCACGATTTCCACCACATCCGAAACAGAAAGCGACCTCGCCTTATAGCCCTGGGGGTGGCTGCGGTTAAACATCACATAGACATCTTCAAGGGTCTTACACTGGATTTCGCCCTCGAAAACGCCGTCGTAAACGGCGCTGTTGATGTCCGTGCTGCCCTGAATCCGTTGCAGGGAGTCCATGCCCATGAAGCCCACATTGTCCTGATCCCGTTCGAGATTGACCTGATAGATTTTAATTTTCATCAGCGTTCCACGCTCCTTTCCCTGGTTTTGTTTCGGGAGATGCCAAGCCGCTGGCAGAGCATATCGTTGTAGTCCTTGCCCTGCGTGGGCGGCTCATCAATGACCTCGTACTGCTCGGGAAGAATCGCTTGTAGCGCCCTCGTAGCCCCTCGACCGGCTGCGTCATTGTCCAAATGAAGGACAATTCTTCTGACATTGGGAGCGTCCGAAAGGAACTGAGAAAGCGCCATTGGGATGGTACTGTCCTCAATCTTTTGCTTCGGCATATACACACCGGCAAGAGACACCAGCTCATGGCTCTGCCAATCCCTGCCCGACATCTTCTCCAAGGTCGCATAAGAAAGCAGGTCAATAGCGCACTCAAACAGGTGCAGCTCGTCACTCTTTCCGTTTGCGATCCGAAAAGAATAGTGCTTATCGCTGCCGGAGCAATCGCCCATGATTCGGCTGCTGTTGGTCGCCCTGAAGGACGCATACCTGGGTTTTTTCTTCTCATCAAAGCCCACGAAAACAATGTTATGGTATGGGAGGCTCTCGAAGATCAGCCCTTTGGAAATGCAATCGTTGATGATGGAATAGTCAATACCTCTGCCGAAAAGATACTCGGTAATTCTGTCTGTGGAAGCACTTTTATCCGGCAGAAGCAGGATCTTCGGTACATCGACTTTGGGCTTGGAAACCGTCAGCGTTGGCGTAACAGCGGCCTTTCCCATCAGGGTCTCGACAGCTTCCACAAAGGAAACGCCCTTGACTTTCACCAGATAGTCAAGGGCATTGTAGCCGCCGATTCGCTGTGACCACCACATCCATTTGCCGTTGGAAATCTTCAGACTATCATGGGTGCGGGTGGAGTAGCAGTTTGGGGAAACACGGACAAGCTCGCTCGGTTCAAAGGCTTGTAGATAGGTCAGTAGGTCGATTTTTCTGGCCTGCTCGATGATTTCAGGCTCGATATACGGCACTTAAATCACCGCCCATCCCGTTCTTTCTCTCGCTTGATGACCTGATCCGCACGGCTTTCAATGGAGTTTCTGATTGTGTCCATGTGTTCCGTTTCACGGTCTCGGAACTCCTTGTACACATCGGCAAGGGGGCAGGGCGATTTCAAAAGCGCCTTTGCCCGCTTCGGGGAAAGCTCCAGCTCCTCCATTGCCATAACGATGTCCTCCCGCATGGTGTACTCGAAAGCATGGCCCAGAATCTCGCTCGGCTTCTGAGACAGAAGCCAGCTTCTGTACTCTCCCTGCTCTGCTTTCATCTTCTCATACAGCTCCGAGTTATAGTCTCTTTCGGTCATTCAGACACCTCCTTCAACATAGTCATAGCCGCCTGATTTCATAGAAGCCAGACGGCTATGTAAGAGCGGCAGGGGAAAATCCCCCGCCGCAAATGATTATCGCTCCTGCTCCTTTTCCTTGCGCTCCGGCTCGGCTTCACCCTCGTCAGGCTCATCACCGGCAAGCTCGTTTTCACGCTTGTCGAGGTTCAGCAGAATGTTCAGCTCGTCCAATCGGGCGGTCTTTTCGTTTAGCTCATCCTCACGGGAGAAGGGCTTTTCCACCTCGATTTTTGCGGTTTCAAACTGATGCAGGGCTTCCTCCAGCTCACGCTTTTCGTCGCTCAGGTAGTTTGAAAAGCGCTCTATCATGTTGTCTATTCGGGTGATATTGCCTCCGGCATCGTCGCCCAGGGCAACATCGTGACGGCTCTCACCTTTGGCTACGACTTCATAGCATCGCCCCAGCGTGCTGAACTGAAGCTCCAGCTCAAAGCCACGGTATTTTCCGAGGGGAATTGGGTCGGGGCTGTTCATGGTCTTACATACCTCAATGATTGCTTTGCCCGCATCCGCTCTTTCGGTGTAGTGAACACCACGGATTTCCATGCCAACAAACCGGTCATCTGTGGGCTTGGGGTGTGCTGCGACAGTCTGAACATCAACCTCCAAAGCCGCAATTCTACCCCTGATTCGGGCAATTTCCTGGGGGAAATGTTTGAGGATTTTGTCCTCCAGGGCGTACTTCTCAGAGAGAAAGCTGGACTTCAAAAGCCGTAGCTTCTGAACCTGATTGTCCAAGTCCATCTTCTCCTTGATGTGCGGATTGCCGGTTGCCAGCATTTTTATTTCCGCATAACTGAGCGCCGTTTCGTCGATGTCCTCGGCAGATCTCACCGGCGACTTGCTGGTCATAATCTGACTTGCGAACTTCTGCTTGCCCTCGATGAGCTGGTAGAGGTAGGCGTCAAAGGTGCCTTCCGTCACATAGCGATAGATGTCCACCTCGGGGTTCTCGTTGCCCTGGCGGATGATTCTGCCGCTGCGCTGCTCCAAGTCTGACGGTCGCCACGGACAATCAATATCGTGCAAGGCTATGAGCTTGTCCTGGCAGTTGGTGCCTGCGCCCATTCTCTGGGTGGAGCCAAGCAGAACACGGATTTCGCCCCTTCGGACTTTTCGGAACATCTCCTGCTTCTTCACCTCGGTATCCGCCTCATGGATAAAGCGCACCTCATCAGCCGGTACTCCACGCTCGATCAGCTTCTTTCGGATGTCGGTATAGACCGAGAACTCATCCTCGCCCCTCGGGGTGGAGAGGTCGCAGAACACAAGTTGCGCCAATTTCTTGTCGCTGTTGTCACGCCAAATCTGATAAATATTCTCTACACAGGCGTTGACCTTGCTGCCCTCAAAATCGGGTAGCATGGGGTTGATCATGCGCTGATCCAGCGCCAGCTTTCTGCCGTCGTTGGTAATGCGGAGCATATTGTCTACGCTGGGATCGACTCCGCCGCCACGCACCCTTTCGGCTCGTTCCCCGAGGCTTTCCACGATCTCCTTCTGCATCTCGGAGGGCTTCACAGCGACATTGTGGTAGTTGGCTTTGGGGACGGGCAGGTCAAGCATATCCGCCGTTTTAATGTCGGCGACCTCCTTGAACATGGCCATCAGCTCAGGCAAATTGTAGAACCTTGCAAAGCGTGTCTTGGTTCTGTACCCCGTGCCTTCCGGCTTCAGCTCCACGGCTGTGACGGTCTCGCCGAAGCTGGAAGCCCAGGCGTCAAAATGCTGCAAGCCATTCTTTTCAAGGGTGCTATATTGCAAATAGCGCTGGAGCGTGTAAAGCTCCACCATGCTGTTGGAGATGGGAGTGCCGGTGGCAAAGACTGTTCCCCGTCCTCCTGTCAGCTCGTCCAGATAACGGCACTTCATATAGAGGTCGGAGCTTTTCTGCGCCTCGGTCTGGGAAATACCGCCCACATTCCTCATTTTTGTGTAGAGGTAGAGGTTCTTGTAGTAGTGCGCCTCGTCGATAAAAAGGCGGTCTACACCCAGCTCTTCAAAGGTCACGACATCATCCTTGCGGCTCTGGTCGTTGAGCTTTTTCAGCTTGGCCTCAATGGATTTCTTGGATTTTTGGAGCTGCTTGACGGAGAACTTCTCGCCACGGTTTTCTTTCAGCTCTTGGATTCCGTTTACGATTTCGTCAAGCTCATGCTCCAGAAGGGCGATCTGCCGCTCAATACTCATAGGGATTTTCTCGAACTGGCTATGCCCGATAATGACCGCATCGTAGTCGCCGGTGGCGATACGACCGCAAAACCGTTTGCGGTTCTTGGTCTCAAAGTCTTTCTTGGTGGCGACTAAGATATTCGCCGCAGGATAGAGCTGCAAGAACTCCGCCGCCCACTGCTCCGTCAGGTGGTTCGGGACGACAAACAGCGGCTTGCTGCACAAGCCAAGCCGCTTGGATTCCATCGCCGCCGACGCCATCTCGTAGGTCTTGCCTGCGCCCACAGCGTGGGCAAGCAGGGTATTCCCGCCGTAAAGAATGTGCGCCACAGCGTTCTTTTGATGCTCTCTCAGCTCGATTTCAGGATTCATGCCGGAGAAGGTGATGTGGCTTCCGTCGTACTCACGGGGACGGGTCGAGTTGAACTTCTCATTGTAGAGCTTACAGAGCTTTTCACGCCTTTGTGGGTCAGCCCATATCCAGTCCTGGAAGCCCTGCTTGATCTGCTCCTGCTTTGCCTGTGCGATGGCGGTCTCCTTGGCGTTGAGGACGGGCTTCTTCTTTCCGTATTCGTCCT
>CAZRKN010000088.1:10879-14518 GCA_964600805.1 uncultured Bacteroides sp.
CCCTCGATGTTCCACTCGCTGGTGAACTGCGAATAGTGGACTTTGATGTTCCACTGAGCATAGCGGGGCGTGTCCAGAAACTCATAGATGAACTGCTGGACGATCTCAGGCGGGAGCCAGGTTGCGCCCAGACGCACAAAGATTTCACTGGCGGTCAGGTCTTTGGGCTGCACCTTTTCCAGCGCCTCCACATGGACGGTGAAGTCCTCGGGATACACCTCGGCAGACCGTTTTGCCCACGCCAGCTTCTCCCGTACATTGCCGGAGAGATACTCGTCGGCCATCAGGTATTTCGCCTCGGTGCTGTCCCCATACCCACACATGGGGTTCAGGAAGATGACGCCTTTCAGCTCCTCATAGAGTTCCGTTTCAGACTTGCCGGACAGGGAACACATATAGTCCATGTCGATCCGGGCTTTCTCCGCCATCGACACCGCAAGGGCTTCACTGGCGGTGTCAACGGAAGTTACCGGCACATGGGGCTTGATCGTCCGCTTGGTGAAGATGTCCGCCTTGCTTTTCAGCTCGCCGTCATCATCCAAAATCTCCAGTGCGGAGAGGAGCGAAAACGAGCTGTCCTGCGAAAAGGCGGACACATTGGCTCGGGAATTGATAAGCCCATATTTTGCCGTAAAGCGGTCGTACAGCTCGTTGAGCTTCTTTTGAGCCGCCTGTATCTGATCGTCTGGGAAATCCTCTGTCTGGATTTCAAGCAGGTTCCTTACCGTGTCCCGTATGTTGATCAGACCCTTAATGCGGTTCTCCGCAGTTGCCGATACCTCCACGGGAGCCATGCGGGAGTTTTCACGGTAGTAGATTTTGTCGTCCAGCAGCGTGTAGGAGAAGTTGCGGACTGTGGGGTCAGCAGGGATGGAATTGTCCTCTTCGGTAAGCTCATCGTCCAGCTCCGCCGCCGTGATTTCGCCGTTGATATTGGCAATCGCCTCGTCGAGCTGGCTTGCAAGGTCAGCGTCCTCATAGGGCGCAACGGTCATTTCCTCGCCGAACCTGCCCGATACCATCTTAACCTCGCCCAGCACCATTTCGGGGTGCTGGACAAAGTAAGAGTTCATCCTGAACCCGTTTTCATCGGTGTCAAGATGAACCCAATCTGGCTCAATATCCATGAGTCTGTCACGCTTTTGCAGGATGAGAATGTCCGATACCACCTCCGTACCGGCGTTGCCCTTGAAGGTATTGTTGGGCAGGCGGATAGCGCCCAGCAGGTCAGCCCTCTGTGCGATATACTTCCGCACGGCGCTGTTTGCCTTATCCATCGTTCCTTTGCTCGTCACCAACGCCATGACACCGCCTGGGCGGAGCTTGTCGAGGGACTTCGCAAAGAAGTAGTCGTGGATCAGGAAGTGGTGCTTGTCGTACTTTTTGTCGGCGACGCTGAAGTCGCCAAAGGGAACATTGCCCACAACGGCGTCAAAGAAGCTGTCGGGGATATTCGCTTCCTCAAAGGGCTGTGCGGCGATAGAGGAACGCTGGTAGAGCTGCTGGGCGATGCCCGCAGAAATCTTGTCCAGCTCCACGCCATAGAACTTTGCTTCCTGCATGGACTGCGGCAACATACCAATGAAGTTGCCGATACCGCAGGACGGTTCAAGGATATTGCCCTCCTTAAAGCCCATGCGCTCCATTGCCTTATAGATGCTCTGGATTATCACGGGCGGGGTGTAGAACGCCGTCAAGGTGCTTTCCTTAGCGGAGGCGTATTCCTCCGGCGTCAGGACGGTTTTCAGCTCCAGATACTGCGTTTCCCATGCGCTGTTGTTCTCATCAAAGGCTTCCGGTAAGCCGCCCCAGCCCACATACTTGGACAGGATAACCTGTTCTTCGGGTGTGGCAAAACGGTTCTGTTCTCTGCACTTCTGCAACACCTGAATGGCGTACAGATTGCGGTAGAAGCGGTCTTTCTTGCCGACCTCCTCCACCTCATGGGAGGCAAGGTCAAAGGTTAGACGGTCAGACATGGGGATGTCAGGGTGCAGGTCAAAGGTCTGAACTCTGCTCCGCTTCTTCTGCTCCCAGGCGGGCTTCACAGGCTCCTCTTGCGAGGCAATCTGTTCCACATCCGCCATCACCTGACGGATAAACGGGTCGTTGTCCAGCTTCTCGGGGTCAACGACCTTTCCGTCCACAATCCCTCTTTCGGCAAGCGCCTCTCTGATTGCCGCAGGGTCAATGTCCGAGAAGTCGTCCCTTTCCTCGTCCTGATAGAACGGGGCAAGCTGCTCATCGGACAGCGAAACAAGCTCGTCAAAGCTCATGCCTGTCAGCCCGTTTCGGATCAGGTTATCCAGGGTCACATATTCCTCGCTGCTTACGAGCTTGCCGTCAACAAAGGTGTTTATCTTAAACTCCGCCAAATCAACCGCCACTTGGATTTCGTGCTTGTCGTCCTCGGTGGTGGTGTAGGCAATGCCCACATTGGCCAAGTCAGAGTAGTCAGCGCCCTCGTCCTGCCTGTATTCCTCACGGCAGAAAGCATCAATAAGATTCTTTGCTCTCTCCAGCGGAGGAATGAACTCCTCCGTGGTGAATCCCTGGGGCAGAGGGTCGAGATCCCAAACGAAGCCCTGGGGAATGGTTTTCCCGTCCTTGTCCTTATACAGAACAATGCTCATAGGAGCGCCATAATTGTTTTCCTCTCTGATGTCCTTCAGAAACTGCTCAGGGTCGGTGTATTCAATGCTCTCACCGACTTCTCCGTTGCTGCCAAGGTAGTCGATGCGTCCCACAGGCTGGGATTCGGTGGGAGCGTCCTTGTGCAAGGAAACGATATTGACAGGCTCCTGACCGTCCTCGTGAACCGTGACATCGTAGCCACGGTCGTTGAGCAGGTTCGTGTAGACTGCCAGCCGATGGGAGGGTATGCCGCACATCGGCACTCTCTCGCCGTTCAGTGTTTTGGAGGTCAAGGTCAGCTCCAATGCCTCGCTCACCAGCTTGGCGTCCTCACCGTACATCTCAAAGAAGTCGCCCACCTGATAGAAGTGGACAGGCTGGGTGCGGTCAGGCTTTGCCTTTGGTTCTTCCACCTTTTCAGACTCATCCTTCACCTTCAGGTGGTCGTTCATGGGGTTCTCCGCTACCATGCGGTCAAAGTCCTCTCGGGCTTCTTCCCGCTGGAACAGAGGGAACGCCACATCATAGAGCATGACCCTCTGGTCGTCAAAGGAGAGGATTTCAAACTCCTGTGCGCCGAGATAAACAGTATCCCCAAGGTGGTATTCATAGTGGGTAGGGGTGTCCGGCTCAGGCTCCTTTTCGGGTGGTGCTGCGGAAAGGATTTCTTGATTCTCTCTGCGCTCAGCAGCTTCACGGCGGCGCTCTTCCTGCTTTTCAAGCCATGCAGGGTATAGCTCAACCTCTTTCGGGTTCAGGTATCTGTCCATACGGATCAGCTCAGCTATCCGCTTTTCAACCTGATTCCATTTCAGCGTGATATGGGGTTCGTGTTCTCCGAAGCCCTTTCGCAGGGTGATACCCTTGCCGTCGTGCTGCTCATCCATACCGGTGCCGGTGATAACAGGGTAAGCGCCGCCCCAGCCATACTCATTTTTGAGGAAGTCTGTGTTCTCCTTTGCGGAAAGGCTCTTTTGGAACTGCTCGTAGATGCGGAACTTGCCC
>CAZRKN010000089.1:0-14127 GCA_964600805.1 uncultured Bacteroides sp.
ATAAAAAAGTTTACTGAAAAAATCATGGTTCTTACCCAATCATGAGTAAGAACCCAAAACAGGAGCGACGGTCCATCAGTTAATCATACTCTTATATCTTCAATAGTCCGCAAGAAATTGCTACGCAATTTTCTTGCAACTTTATTTGCGAAGCAAATTAAGTTTTTACATCATCCCGCCCATTCCGGCTCCGCCTGCAGGCATTGCGGGTTCTGCTTCTTTGATGTTAGCAACTACGGACTCGGTTGTCAAAAGTGTAGAAGCAACGCTTGTCGCGTTCTGAAGTGCGCTTCTTGAAACTTTAGCAGGATCCAGGATACCAGCCTCAACCATATCAACATATTCTTCTTTTAATGCATCAAATCCGACTCCAACATTAGACTCCATTACCTTGTTTATGATAACCGAACCTTCCAGACCTGCATTAGCAACAATATGATATAAAGGAGATTCCAATGCTTTTAATACAATCTGTGCTCCCGTCTTTTCGTCGCCTTCAAGAGTATCGGCTAATTTAGCAACTTCTTTGGACGCATGGATATATGCAGAACCGCCGCCTGCGATAATACCTTCTTCCACTGCTGCCCTTGTAGCTGCCAGAGCGTCCTCCAAACGAAGTTTTGCTTCCTTCATCTCTGTTTCGGTAGCAGCTCCGACGCGGATTACCGCAACTCCGCCTGCTAATTTAGCAAGACGCTCCTGTAATTTTTCCTTATCAAAATCAGACGTCGTCTCTTCAATCTGTTTCTTAATCTGTGAGATTCTTGCCTGAATAGCTTCTTTATCGCCTTCTCCGTCCACGATAACCGTATTCTCTTTCTGAACCTTTACGGATTTCGCATGTCCAAGCTGGTCCATAGTAGCATCTTTAAGCTCCAGCCCAAGCTCGGAACTGATTACCTGACCGCCTGTTAAGATAGCTATGTCTTCCAGCATCGCTTTTCTTCTGTCACCGTATCCCGGAGCTTTAACGGCAACTACATTGAACGTGCCGCGAAGCTTATTGACAATCAAAGTCGTCAGTGCTTCACCTTCCACATCTTCTGCAATAATCAGCAGTTTAGCGCCTGACTGTACAATCTGCTCCAGAATAGGAAGGATTTCCTGAATATTTGAAATCTTCTTATCTGTAATAAGGATATAAGGATTCTCCAGAGCCGCTTCCATCTTATCCATATCTGTTGCCATGTATGCTGAGATATAGCCTCTGTCAAACTGCATACCTTCTACCAGATCAAGCTCTGTAAGCATTGTCTTGCTCTCTTCGATAGTGATAACGCCGTCGCCGGAAACCTTTTCCATAGCGTCTGCTACCAGCTTACCTACTTCTTCATCACCGGAAGAAACAGCCGCAACCCTTGCGATGTGCTCTTTTCCGTTTACTTTGGAGCTCATTTTTGCAATCGCATCTACCGCAACATCAGTTGCTTTCTTCATTCCTTTTCTTAAGATAATCGGGTTAGCTCCTGCTGCCAGGTTCTTAATTCCCGCATTTACCATAGCCTGTGCCAGTACGGTTGCGGTTGTAGTACCGTCTCCAGCCACATCATTCGTCTTGGTAGCAACTTCCTTCACAAGCTGTGCTCCCATATTCTCGAATGCATCTTCAAGTTCAATTTCCTTTGCAATTGTAACACCGTCATTGGTAATAAGCGGTGCACCATAAGATTTATCCAGAACAACGTTTCTGCCCTTAGGTCCGAGGGTTACTCTTACCGTATCTGCCAGTTTATTTACGCCTGTTTCCAAAGCAGCTCTGGCTTCTGCTCCATATTTAATTTCTTTAGCCATGATTCATTGCCTCCTGATTTTTCATTTAACATTTACTATAATTACACATCTTACTCTGAAAGAACTGCAAGAATATCATTCTGTCTTACAATAATGTACTCTTCTTCGTCAACCTTTACTTCTGTCCCTGAATATTTGGAATAAATAACCTGTTGTCCTGCTTTTACTTCCATTTTAACTTCTTTTCCGTCAACAACGCCACCCGGACCAACAGCAATAACTTCTGCCTGCTGCGGCTTCTCTTTGCTTTGTCCCGGAAGAACAATTCCTGATTTAGTTGTTTCTTCAGCTACTAACTGTTTCAATACGACTCTGTCGCCCAATGGTACTAATTTCATATTTTGCCTCCTTATATAATAATCCTTTTCTTTTCGCAGCTGCCTTTAAGCCGGTGCAGCTGTCATCTCATCTGTTTGTTAGCACTCATTTAAGTTGAGTGCTAATCGTTAAACATATATTAATTTCATAGCATTCACTTTGCAACTGCAATCAGAAGCGTATTTTGCTATGTTTACTCGTTTTACCTTTCGTTTTCTTCGCTTTTCTCCTATTTTCTTATTATTTCCCAAAAAGTGGGATTTTATACTTTTTTTATAATTGTACATCTCTCTGTACAATACCCGCTTTATACGTGCTTATTTTCTTTTTTCCAAACGTTCCCTGTATCCCGGAGCATTCTTGATTTCAAACTTGTTATTAAACATCTCGTACTCTGCCTCCGGAAGCACATCCTCTATCTTTTCTTCTACATTTGTTTTATATACAATGCCGCAGGCAACGGAAGGCGCAATAATATCGTCCTCATATGCCACACAAGCCGCCTGAACCCTGCTGCAGTAATCTTCAGCTTCACCATCCTCCGCCATCGGAATTAAAATAATGAACACATCGCCGTCTACCCGTCCGATTACATAATCGGGCTTAGCTTCCTCTTTCAAAATACACGCAATCGTTTTTATAAGGCGGTCGCTTTCTTCATCGCCGTAATGGTCATTTACATATTTCCAGTCATTAATGTTAACATTAACTACGGCTACGGGAATAACCCCGGAACGGTCAATCACTTTCATGCGCTCTTCAAAATAGAACTTATGAAATACGCCTGTCAGGACATCTTCGTTTCCGCCGGCAGCCGCCTGTGTATGCCGCTCTTCCAGTTTTTCTTCAAGTTCATCCATATAAATTGCGGATTCCCTGTGCAGATAGGCCTCTTCCCCCATATATGAAAGCATGATGACCGTTACGTCAAGCATTCTCTCCACATCCTGCAGTTTATCCGCTTCCACGTCGGTCATCTTAGCATATAGATGCGCCACCGTCCTATTATATATGCGTATCTTTCTCCCCGGCTCTCCCACTACATCAGGCACAAAACCTGCAAAATTACCAACTGAAACTATTTTCTCCCCATGCCTGTCCGTCAGCAAAAGTTCAGCTCCGGTCACCGCCGCAAGAGCTTTCAGATGCGCTGTCAAAGAGCCAACAGGATACAGATTATCCATTGCATAATTTCTGATGTTCGCATTGATCCTCTTTTCAAAAGGAACTTCCCTATACTCCATATTGTATACCTCACTAACCCCATTAATCCTAACACTAATATGCTTTCAGTATACCTTTTTTACAGATATTTGTCTAGGTAGGTTCTTTATACCATTCCAACTCATTCGCAGGTATTGTCACGTAGTTATCCTCTCCGTCTCCAACCCGCAGTATTACATTTCTGATTCCCGCCTGAATAATCATTCTGGCACACAGCGGACATGGTTTCGCCTTATGTACAGAACAATCCTCGGGATTAATGCCTGCCAGGTATAAATCCGCTCCCATAGTCTGCTCCCTCGAGCAATTCAACAATGCATTAGCTTCCGCATGAATGGCGCGGCATATCTCATACCCTTCTCCCTGATGCATATTTAGGGGAATTCGTGGGCATACACCGGTATCACAGCAGTTTTCAAAACCTCTTGGAGAGCCGTTATAACCTGTCGAGATAACAGCGTCGTCTTTTACTATTACAGCACCGTATTTACGCTTTATACAAGTACTCCTGTAAGCAAAAGCCTCTGCACAGTTTAAGTAAGTATCGCTTTTTGATATCCTTCTGTTTACCTGTGGTATTACCATAGAAACCTCCCATCGCCGTTAAAAACTTCTCAATTGATCGCTTCCGTCATCTACCGTATTCTCAATGGTTTTGATTGTAACATAGTACCCGTAACTATCATTGACCTTAACATACACTCTGTCTCCGACCTTATGCCCTATAAGCGCCTTCCCCAGAGGAGATTCCGTACTGATAAGCCCTTCCAGTGAATTTCCGCGGACAGTTGTAACAATTTTATACTTTTCGGATATGCCGTCTTCTTCAAAATAAACCTCAACAGTATTATTCATGCCGACCTCATCCTCGGCAGACTCATCCGAAACTATAACCGCGGTCTTAATCATCCTCTCCAGATATCGGATTCTGCTCTCATTCTGGTTCTTTACTTTTTTCGCGGCATGATATTCGAAATTTTCACTCAAATCCCCGTGAGCTCTGGCTGCCTTCACATCCTCTAGCGCTTCCTTGCGCACCACAAGCTTCCGGTATTCTATCTCTTCCTGCATTTTTTCAATATCCTGCTTCGTTAATTCATTATTCATTAAAATACCCATGTTCCTTTCTCAGCCTGCGATAATATAAAAATCGTCGCTCAGCAGCGACGATTCAGAGAATGCTTCGCATTCTCAATGGAATGATTTATGCTGCGGCGTAATTTCCTATAAGATAAAAAATCGTCGCTCAGCAGCGACGATTCGGAGAATGCTTCGCAAACTCATTGGAATGATTTATGCTGTGGCGTAATTTCCTATAAAATAAAACAGTACAGGGGACACTTCCATATAGAAATATCCCCTGTGCCATGTTTGCTGCTTTTATACCGTCTGGAACTTTCCGATATAAACAGGGAATGTATCTGTTCCCTTCATTTCTTTTCCGGCTGAAATCTTAACATTCTTGTCTGTAACAAGATATTCAATCTCCGCTCCTGCTTCAACTTCCGTACCCTGCATCAGAACGCAGTTCTTCACTTTAGCGCCTTTTGCAATTTTCACTCCACGGAACAGAATACTGTTTTCTACATCACCTTCAATGACACAGCCGTCGGCTGCCATTACTTCCTGAACTTTTGCCCCGTTAATATATCTGGTTGGGTCGCCTCCATGAAGTTTCGTATAAATCGGTGCTCCCGAGAACAAAGCATCCAGATTATAATCATCCAGCAGCTTCATATTTTCATCAAAATAGCTCTTCATATCACTGATACGTGCAACATATCCGTCATACTTATATGCATGAACATCCAGTTTGTTAAGCAGCGGCAAAAGTACGTCTCTCTCAAAGTAATGCAGTCCGTGTATAAACGCCGTATTAATCATATCAATCAAAAGTTCACGCTCGATAACATATATATTCATTGAGAAGTTCTGAACTCCGGAATCCTGCGGATTAACATAGATTTTCGTTATTCTGCCATCCTCAATTCCAAAAGTGTAATAATAACATTTATCATCCAACTGGGCTGTAACGAAGCCTTTAGGCAATTCCTGTTCATTATATGCAATCGTAACATCAGCACCGCTTTCAATATGCGCCTGTATCATTGCCTTAAAATCAAAATTAACCGCAATGTTGGTATCCGTCATAATTACATATTTTTCCTTCTGATCTTTCAGGAAATTCGAAATACCTGCCAACGCTTCAACACGTCCGACATAAGGTTTGGAAGTTTTTTCCGCAAACGGCGGGAATATATTTAAGCCTCCATTTTTACGCACCAGATCCCATTCACGTCCGGAACCCAGATGGTCCATCAGTGAATGATAGTTGTTATTTACCATAATTGACACATTACCTATATTACAATGCGTCATGCTGGATAAAATAAAATCTATCATACGATAACGGCTTGCGAAGGGAATCGATGCCATCAAACGCACATTAACAAGCTCCGGAACCAATGCATCATAACTATTCGGAAAAATAATGCCAAGAGCACTCATATTTGAATTCAGCATACCTCTTCACCGCCTTTCACATCTTTATTTACCATGGCTTTCGGACCGATTACGGCATTATCACCGATTGTAATGCCCGCACCGACAGTTGCAACATCATTACTCTCACCGGATGGCATTGCTCCGACCACCGCATTTTCGCCGATTGTTACATTTTCCGCTACTATGCAGTGTCGCACAACGGCGCCTGACTTAACTACCGTATTACCCATCACAACCGCATCTTCAATCAGCGCGCCTTTTTCTACCCTGACGCCCTCAAACAGAATCGAATGCCTTACCGTACCCTTTATCCGGCAGCCGTCTGTGACCATGGAGTTCTCCACCACTGCATCTGCGCTGACCTTTTGACCGGGCAAAGCGCTCTTACGGCTGTAAATCTTCCAGTCCTCGTCAAACAGGTTGATTCCGCTATGCTCCGGATCCAGAACCTCCATATTTGCTTCCCATAGAGACGAAATTGTTCCTACATCCTTCCAATACCCGCTGAAATGATAAGCATACATTCTGCGGTTATCCCTGAGCAGATTCGGAATTATATTATTACCGAAATCATTCTCTGAATTCGGATCCGCTTCATCTTCCTCCAGATAGCTCTTCAAGATATCCCAGTTAAAGATATATATACCCATAGAAGCAAGATTTGACTTAGGCTCCTTGGGTTTCTCCTGAAATTCCGTAATCCTGTCATCGTCATCCGCCACCATCAGACCGAAACGTGAAGCCTCCTCCCACGGAACCTCCATAACGGCTACGCTGAACTCCGCGTTCTTTTCTTTGTGGAACCGAAGAAAATCACTGTAATCCTGCTTACATATCTGGTCCCCCGAAAGAATAATTACATACTCCGGATCATACCTCTCGATAAACGAAAGATTCTGGTAAATCGCATTTGCCGTTCCTTTATACCAGTCTGACTTTTCAGCCTTCTGATAAGGCGGCAGAACGCGTACCCCTCCATACAGACGATCCAAATCCCACGGCTGTCCGTTTCCAATGTACTCATTCAGTACAAGCGGCTGATACTGAGTCAAAATGCCTACCGTATCAATTCCCGAATTCACGCAGTTAGACAGCGGGAAATCGATGATACGATATTTTCCGCCAAATGGAACTGCCGGTTTCGCAAGCTTCTCTGTCAGCGCATACAAACGGGAACCTTGTCCGCCTGCAAGAAGCATTGCTATCATTTCTTTTGCCATAGTGCTACCCTCCTATTATATAATTATAATTAAGAAATTTTAATTGCCGTACCTTCTCTTTTATTCTGTTTCATACCGGGATTACTTATGTGTATATTGTACCACGGAAGTATTTTCCATGTAAAGAAAGAAGTGTCGCTGATTTGTATTTGATTATGAAATGACGAAGGTGGCTGCGTAGATTGGGTGGACTGCCTGGTGTTACGAATAGGAATTTTCTAATGCGGTGCCCTCCCAAACACCTGACGTACGGGGCGGCGCGAAATCGGAATCTATTCCTCAATCGCGCCTAAATCCGCATCCGTGCGGATTTCCCCTGATATTCAGACACCGCATAAGAAAATGTCACTATTCTTCACAATAGGCAGCCCTCCCAATCTACGCAGCCGCCTTCTGGTTAATTGCAAAATAAATGATGAGAAAACTTGACAAGTGATGAGTATGGTTTAGGGTATGGTTTAGTCAGAACTTAATGGATTTTTGAGCGAATGTGTGCCAGGATGAAAACATGCCGGAATCACACTTGAAACCATATATGAAAGGAATATGAATGAGTATTTTAAAAATCGATAACGGCACACACATAGAAAAATACGAATATATCGACAAAGACATTGATATTGAGGTACATATTATGAAAAAGAAACTTTACTTTATATTGACAGAAATTATTATAGTGTTGTTATCAGCCTGCTCATGCTCTTCCGGACAGAAAACAGAAAATATAAACGGAAACACGGCAGATAATTCATTAGCAACTGCTTCAAAGGAACAACCTGATGTTGAAGAAGACGATACCGAAACAAATAACATCGAAACACATGACACTTAAACAGATGGCATTGAAACAGGTGACATAGAAACAGGTGATGACAAAGATTCAATAATATCTCCTGATTTGAATCACAACGGTATAGCCGAGGAGATACGCTTAATAGACGCTGACAACAGCGAGCAGGGACAATGGCAGGAAATCCGGGAAAACGATGAACAGATTTTTTCCAGATACTGCTATTGTACAGATTCGGAACAAGCTGTCAGTTGTTGGGGTCTGCTAAATATGGAATCGGGAAGGAGCTTCTTTGATAACTATAGTTTATACTATTGAAGCGGCCTTTGAATCAGAAGGAGTAAAGTTTGGAAGTAAACTTTCAAACTCAGAGGTAGACAAAGTCCGAGAGGGGCGGGATAAGCGCCCCTTTATTACTTACATTTCCGCTAATTGACAATCATGCTTCTTAAAAAAATCTACCCTTGGTTCCAGATATTTCAGTTTATGACTCTCCACGTCTGCAATATAAAAAGAAACCGGCTCAAATATATTACTCCAATCCCACAATTCTTCTCCCAGATTCAGATATTCCCTAAACATTTCACATCCTTCCGGTTCAATTGGATGAATTAGCATTGCCATAACATTACAAGCATAAAAACAATCAATAACAAGCTGTTTTCTTAATTCCGCATTGTTTGTGGCATCTGCAGTCTTTACATTGTTCACTCACATCACCATTAGGAATTTTTCCGTCATAATTATTCTGAATTGCATAGAAGCAGGTCCGGATCAGCCGGTTAAACACATTGGTTATTAAATTACCGTCTTTCAGAAGTTTTACGGTAATATATGTTGTATAAATAATAATCATTTTATCTGTCCTCTTTATTTAAATTTTTATAGCATTTTAATCAGTTAACCATTTCCCATTTATTATGTGTTATAATGCTTTATAATGGTTTTGACTGCGTAGATTAGAGACAGCCGGGGTGGTAAAAAGAAATGAATATAACTTTATACTCAAATAAAATTGATGAATATTTAAAGCATGACAATGTGATAGATTACGACAACGAATCCATTTCAGAATTGGCTGATACATTATTCAAAAAGGCAGATAATGAGCTTGATTTCATTAAAACAGCCTATGAATTTGTCAGAGATAATATTTCTCATTCGGCAGATGTAAACGAAGATATAATCACATGCACTGCTTCGGAAGTGCTGAAAGCCGGTCATGGAATATGCTTTGCAAAATCTCACTTGCTGGCTGCTTTATTGCGTTGCAAGTCTGTTCCTGCGGGTTTTTGCTATCAAAAGCTGATTTTAGATGATGAAACAGCTCCTGTCCTGATTTATCACGGACTAAATGGTGTATATATTAAAGACTGCAAAAAATGGATAAGGCTTGACGCAAGAGGAAATAAAGCCGGCGTGAATGCACAGTTTTCAATAGAAACGGAACAGCTTGCATTTCCGATACGTCCGGAAATGGGTGAATCCGACAATTTTATAATATATCCCGACCCAGATATAAAGGTATTGGAAAAAATGAGGAAAAGCAAAACGAGAACAGAACTTTGGGATAATCTCCCTACTGAACTTGGATATGACAATTTAGGAAGGAGTCAATAATTGATATGAACATTATTATACGAGAAATTGAAAGCAAAGATTATTTATCCGTAGCGGCAATCTGGCGTGACGTACTTGGATTTTTGTCCGTGACTGATGAAAATGCCATCGAAACATATGAAAAGATGAAAACAGACAGCCGCTACCGTACATTTGTTGCCGATGTGAACGGCGTTGTTGTCGGTTTCGCTACGACCGCTGAAACTTTAGCTGTCGGCTATCCCAATGGATACATTAAAATGAACGGACTTGCCGTCCTGTCCGAATTTCAACACCACGGTATCGGTAAAATGCTGATGGAACGTGTTGAGAAACTGGCTCTCGAACGCAACACCTCGTTTATCGGACTTGCATCAAGTTTCCAAAGAACGGCTGCTCACGAGTTTTATGAGCGATTAGGCTATACAAAAACGTCGTTTTGGTTTCGTAAGAGTATAGAGCATTGAAAGCCGAAAGGAACAACCAACAATGAGTAAATATAACTATTTATGGGAATATGTTCAGAGAAATGAAGACACCTCTTTTAAGTTGACATTTGAAGAAATACAGAGTATTGCAGGAATACCAATAGACCACTCTTTCCTAAAATACAAAAAAGAACTTACAGAATATGGCTGGCAAGTCGGAAAAATATCCATGAAAGAACAGACGGTTATCTTTAATAAGATTGATTAGTGTGAGAAGAAGGACAGGGATATCCGCCGTAAGGCTTAGCGAAGAATGTGAAATTTTCTTATGGGGTATTCAACAGCCCAGGGTAAATCCGCACGGAAGCGGATTTAGGCGCGATTGAGGAATGGATTCCGATTTCGCGCCGACCCGTAAAATTAAAATATGATAAACAACCTGCAAATCACATTTCTTTCTATATACCCCATTAGAAAATTTACATCCGAAGCTCAGCCTTAGGCTGATATCCCTGCCCTTCTTCGGACTACATCTAGCCAGTCTCTTATATTTCTATCACCTTCGCTCACATCCTCCCCCGTATAAACTCCTCAACCTCCTCAACCTCAGGCATCACCCGCAGCGCACCCTTTCTGGTCGTAATAATTGAAGCTGCCGCATTGGCAAAGGTCAGCATCTTAGTCAGCTTTTCCTCATCCAGATTATCCAGTCCGTATTCCAGAACATGATGCAAACAGCACGCTCCAAACGTATCTCCCGCGCCGGTTGTCTCGATTGTGTTATCCTGTAAAAACGGCTTAACCTCTACCCGCAAATCCTTATAGTACGCACGGCTTCCATCTTTTCCCATAGAGAGCACAATAAGCGGAATATTGTACCGGCTTCTCAATTTACTAATTCCCGCATCAAAATCATCTTCCCCTGTAAACCACTGTATTTCATTGTCGGAAATTTTCAGTATATCACACTGCGAAAGACCATATGCGGTCTGCTCTTTTGCCTCATCCAAGGATTTCCAGAGCGGCGGGCGCAAATTGGGGTCGAATGAAATTACGGCGCCGCTCTCTTTTGCCAGTGCTATTGCTTTTTTAGTTGCCTCTCTCACATCCTCATGAGTCATTGACAATGTGCCGAAATGAAAGATTTCCGTGTTTTTAAGCAGTTCCTCATGCAATTCTTCCTCACGGAGCATCATATCCGCACCGGGATTCCGATAGAAAGAAAAATCCCTGTCTCCATCCGGAAATGTTTCCACAAATGCAAGTGTTGTACGAACGTCCTCGTCCACAATCAGGTTAGAAGTATCGATTCCAACCTCCTCTAAAGTCGCCTTTAAACGATTTCCGAATATGTCCTGTCCAACCTTCCCGATAAAGGCGGTCTTCCTGCCAGCCTTATTAAGCATCGCAAGCACGTTACAGGGGGCGCCTCCCGGATTGGCTTCATAAATCGTATTCCCCTGACTGCTGGTTCCGTTCTCTGTGAAGTCAATAAGCAGTTCACCTAAAGCAACTACGTCAAATGTCTTCATGTTCAAGCTCCTCCATAATCTCATCAATCCAAATCATACTTTACCACATTAAGTTTTACTCTTCCGTCCGCAAAGAAGGAAATTCCATCTGCTGCCTGATCCGTATAAAGAATCGCGCTTAAGACCTGCTCACCGTCATTTACGAACACCTCCACACTGAATCTGTCCAGAATAATTCTTAATTTCAGTTTTCCGGCTTCACTATTTACCAGGCTCCGCCTCTGATGAATGATTGCTCTTCTTGAGCCCGAAAATTTCCTGTCAATTTTCAGAATAGAATCTCTTGGATGGAAACTCAAGGAGGTATAGTACTGTTCATTCTGCGCAAAACGAACCGCAAATTTCTGATAAATATCCCCTTCATCCTCCGGACAAATCGTAAATTCCATGTCAATTTTCCGTCCCTTTATCCCATCCAGACTGATATTTCCGGATAAAGAAACATCCTGATACTCTACCATATTGCTGCGCATCTCTTCCAGTTCCCTTATCGGCGTCTGGAACAATCTGCCATTTTTGATTGACAGCTCACGCGGAATGCTCATTTGTCCAAACCATGTTATATTCTGTGACCTGAAATTACAGGTATCCCAATTCTGCATCCAGCCAATCATAATCCGCCGTCCGTCAGGTGTAAGCACAGTCTGCGGTGCATAAAAATCAATACCGTAATCAATGGATTGATCATACTGCTCCGTAAAATCATACGTCTCCTCATCAAAATCTCCGATAAGACAAAGCGTACCGTTTCCGTTATGATACTCAAACTCATATGGCAGCATATCCTGCGGACTGGTTATCAATACCCACTTTCCATCCAGTTTAAAGAAGTCAGGACATTCCCACATTTTTCCATAACGGTTGTTATTTGCTGCCAGCACCTTCTTATAACTCCACTTAAATCCATCCGGACTCGTAAATAAAAGTATCTGTCCGCTGTCATCAGCCGGTCTGTTTCCGATAACGCAGCAATATGTACCGTCTTCCTTCCGCCACATCTTAGGGTCTCTGAAATCATATCGGCTGGCGCCCTCCGGCAGATCTTTTTCATCCAGTACCGGATTACCTTCATATTTCTCGTAATCCATTCCGTCCCCTACGGCAAGACACTGCGTCTGCACTTCGCAGAATCCCCCATTATGCTGGCGTTCACGCAATACGCCCGTATACATAAGCAGCTGCCTGCCATCCGGCAGTGTGGCCGCACTTCCCGAGAAACAGCCATCCCTGTCATAGGCTTCATCCGGCGCAAGCGCCGCAGGAAGATATTCCCAATGCAGTAAATCTTCGCTTACTGCATGCCCCCAGTGCATCGGTCCCCAATGCGAATCATACGGATGATACTGGTAGAACATATGATACTTTCCATTAAAGAATGAAAATCCGTTCGGATCATTCATCCATCCTGTGCGCGCAGACAGATGAAATGCCGGACGATCATCAGATGCAATCAATTTTTCCGAAGCTTCTTCATATTTTCGCGCTTCACGTAAAGTTTGACTTGTCATAACAATATCCATACCTTTCCATAACCTTAAGTTTTATACAAAGTTAATACAATAACCATGCCCGACTAATAAGCCCTCAGCTATTTCTTCATATTGATATTATAACCGAAAAGATATGCCTTTCACAAGACATATCCTTTCGACTCTTTATATTTATTCTGCACTTGCTGCACCTGAATATCTGTTATATGCATTCTGATAAACATCCAAAAGCTTATCCATACCGCATTTTTCTTTCAAATGCTTAATATAGGCTTCCCATTCTTCATCAGTCGGACCGCCGTTTTTAATCCATAAACCTTCCTGCTCAGATACGGCGCTTTCAAAACTCCCCCTGTACCAGTCGAGGTCATCCAGTTCCCTGCCTGTATATACACAGTCGCTGGGATATGCAAGTTTATTACCCACATATGGCATCCAGAATTCATACATATCCGTCAAACGCGAAACAGCGTTTGGCTCCAATTCAAAAGTTGAACCGTAATAGCCACTGAGTATCAGTTTCGGACCATTTACTTCATGCTCACCTTTAAGCTCACCGGCACCCTTATTATACTTCTCACGGCTCTCTTCGTCCGTAATGCTCAGCCATACGCCGTTTTCGTCCTGTCCCGTAAAGTATGTGCCGATAGGTCCGTACTGAAGCTGCATAACGATTTCCGGATCATACCACATATCATAGAATTTCAACAGGTTTGCAGGGCTCTTGCATGCCTTAGTAATATTAAGCTGTCCACTGTTGACTCCACCGCCGCCGCGAAGCGTCACATTATGAGTTCCGTCAGGTCCGTCAAGAACCGGCAGGAATACATAATCACTGGCGTAATCGCCCATAAGCTCATCAATAAACCACCATACCGAAACGCCTACATAGCCCTGAGAGCATTTCGAGATTAACTGTGTGGTATCCTGACTGAACATCTCGACATCCATCAACCCTTCTGCATACCAGTCATGGAAATAAGTAACGGCTTTTCTGTATTGGTCGGTTACACATACGAATTCCACCGTTCCGTCTTCATTCAGAACCAAATCATTACAAACATCGCTCGGCCAGTTTGTAAAGCCGAATCCTGCATAAAATATATTCTGTCCCCAGCACCACTGGTCAAATCCGGTACTCATGGGAATAGTACTTCCCGGAGCGTTCCCATAGTATTTTGCGCTCATGTCATTGTCCTTAAAAGCCTTCAGCACATCATGAAGCTCATC
>CAZRKN010000090.1:0-13698 GCA_964600805.1 uncultured Bacteroides sp.
CGCAGAATACAAAGAGTTACGCTTTATCCACTTCAATTTATCTTTGGAAAAATAAAAAGAAAAAATATGCAAACAGGATGAGACTGGTTCCGATTGACAGTATGGACGAGATGGCGGATGAAGGATATGAAATTTCTGATAAAGAAAATGAAGTTTCACCGGAACATATAGTTTTGCAGCAAAATGAGATAGATATGATTCAGGGATTAGTTGCATCTTTGCCGGAGAAATACAGAATACCAATCTATTTGTATTATTCGGCAGATATGCAGATAAGTACGATAGCTGAGATTCTCGGAATGCCGGATGGAACCGTCAAGAGCCGGATGCGGAAAGCCAAGAAACAGTTAAAGGAAAAATTGGAGGCGATAGGATATGACAGATGAAAAATTGGATCAAATCTTAAAGCAGGCTCTTGCTCCTGAAATAAATGACGTAGATATACGTGTACACCGAAGGAGGAAGGGTAAAATGAAGAAATCTTATAAAATAGGAAAAGTTGCAGCAGCGGCAGCCGCAGCAGCAATTATAGGAATCGGTGGTCTGGGTTACTTTAATCCGGTGCTTGCGGCAAAGATTCCGCTGATTGGAAAAATTTTTGAGAAAGTTGAGGATGATGTCACATATTCCGGTGATTATACGGATAAGGGAACCGTCCTGACGAATGAGGATTATGAGGGTAATCTGGATACACCGGACTATTCCGTATCTGATAAGGGAATCACACTGACCGCATCGGAGGTCTACTGTGACGGATATTCCATATTCCTTACGGTTAATATTGAGGCGGAAGATGCAGATTTTACTCATATACCGGAGCATTATACAGGCATGAATGCCGCAGATAACCGGACCGCCGCAGGATTTTATATAAGCGGAACATGGAGTGTTGATGGAAATTCACCTGAGATTCTCGAAAATACGTTTGAGGGAGAGGCGATTGACGCTCACACTTTTGCCGGTATGTTGAAGATGGATTTTACGGAGAAGTTTGAAGGCAGCGGAGAACTTCAACTTATGGTAGACGGTCTTGGCTATGATGATGACAGAATGCTTGACAGCGAGGAGATATCAGCATCCCATTGGACAGATGGAAATTGGAATATTATCCTTCCGGTTGAAGTGAACGGGAATGATGTAAAGACGATTGAAGTGGGCGAGAAGAAAGGGAACATTACACTGGATAATGTGGTGGTGTCTCCGTATCAGGTAATTGTCCATACAGCAACTCCCGGAGAGCAGCGGGAACTGACGGATGATATGAGGGAAAAACTGCTTTCAAAAGATCCTGATATGACAGATGCGGAAATGTATGAGATAATCGGATGGTCTTATGAACCTTGCTATACGGTAGTATTTAATCAGGATGGGGAGAGGCTTTATCTGGATATGGAGCTGACGGGCAGAGCTATGTTTGCCGTTCAGGGAAAAGAAATAAACAGCCTGCATGTTTTCATTTTTGATAATGTTGAAGATTGTACACAGATGGAAGAGGAAGGAATGAACAGCAGTGCGGCGGATAAGGCTGTCATTGCAAGGGAAATACGTGTAGAGTAGGTAAACAGAAGCGATTAATTTATATGAAATTAAGGGGAGAAAAAGCACTTAGAAAATTTAGGTGCTTTTTTTCTGTCCTGCATACAACATTAAGAAAGGACAAGGCTTTGAATAGGTATTGTTTGTTTTTGGATACCGAAAAAATATATTGCAGTGGTGAGATTTCTGTGACATTTATATGGTATTCTTATATGGAAGGGAGTGCGAATATATGAGATTGCTGATAGTTGAGGATGACAAGCTTCTGAACAGTACGCTTGTATTTAATCTGTCATCTTTAGGATATATGATTGATTCTGCAATGACAAAGCGGGAGGCAGAAATTTTTTGCAAAAAGCAGGATTATGATTTGATTGTCATGGATATTAACCTGCCGGATGGTAATGGGTTTGATTTATGCGTAGAGATAAAGGAACGACGTCCTGATACGGCGGTCATATTTTTAACGGCGAAGGATATGGAAAGTGATATGCTAAAGGGTTTTGAGCTTGGAGCAGATGATTATGTGACTAAACCTTTCCCAATCAGTGTATTCCGCAAAAAAGTTGCGGCTGTTTTGGAACGTATCAGGAAGCAGTCCTGTATTGATTTTTATGAAGATGGGAAACTGCGAATAAATTTTACGGAAATGACGGCAGTGCTTTTGGGGGAAACTGTTATTTTTACACCTTTGGAATATAGGCTGCTCAAAGTGCTTGTTAAAAATGCTGGTACAGTACTGATACGCCAGGTACTTCTTGAGAAGCTGTGGGATGCTGACGGAAACTTTGTAGATGAACATGCATTAACCGCAGCAATCAGCCGTATCCGCGGCAAAATCGAGAAAGATGGACTGTCTTATATTAAAACGGTTTATGGTATGGGATATATGTGGATTGGAGGGTTGAAAAAGTGAAAAGGCTTTCCGTTAACAGAGGCTGTGTATTTGGATTTACTTTTTTAGTGCTCATTTCAGCAGCAATGATCACTGCTTTATATTTTCTCACAGACAGTATGACGGCAGTGTGGCTTAATATTATGTTTGTGCTGTTTGTTCTGGCGTTTAATATGCTGTTTATCCTTTTTCTTCGGTATAAATTAACATTGTTTTCGGATATGCTCTGTAGGACAATAGATGAAATGATGGGAGGGAAAAGCCGATTTCTGCAAATTTCGGAAGAAGAAAATCTGTTTTATAAAATTAATCACCGCCTTATGCGTTTATATGAAATTATGCAGGAAAATAAGCAAGGCATAGCGAAAGAGAGGGCAAATCTGCAGGAATTGATTTCTGACATCTCCCATCAGGTGAAAACGCCAATTGCCAATCTCCAAATGATAAATGATTCTTTCCGATGCCGGATATACCTGTGATGCAATGGGAGGCAGCCCTAAGGATGACAACTATGTGATTGCCCGTGTCAGTCCTGCCTATCAGGGCAGCGCGCTATCCGGGAATCCTGCCATGCTCCTTTCTGGTATTGTTGGTATTTTGCTGATTATTGTGACGGGATATCTGATTATCTACAATATTTTTCAGATATCCGTTATTCAGGACATTCAATCTTATGGACAGCTTAAGACATTGGGAACAACGAAACGGCAGCTTGAAAAGCTGATAAATAAACAGGTATTAAAACTTTCTTTTATCGGTATTCCGATTGGTTTACTGATTGGTTTTATTATCGGACGTTCATTGGTACCGTTTTTAATGAATGGGACAATCTACACGGCGGATGCAGGAATCAAGGTGACCGTAAATCCCGTAATTTTTATAGGCTCAGCTGCATTTGCTTTCTTCACTGTGTTTGTAAGTGTCCGTAAGCCTGCACAAATTGCGGGAGCAGTTTCGGCAATCGAAGCTGTACGCTACACGGAAAACAGTGACGGTGCCTTTGATAAAAGAAAAACGAAAATGAAAAAAGGGGAACACGGTGCAAAGATATACCAAATGGCATTGGCAAACTTAGGACGCAACCGCAAACGTACCATATTGGTTATTATGTCTATGGCATTGAGTCTGATTCTGTTTAACAGTGTATTCACCCTATCCGACGGCTTTGACATCAATAAATATGTTGAAAAATTTGTAAGTACTGATTTTGTAATTTCAACAGCAGATTATTTTCAATTTCGCTTTGAAGTGAGCGAAATTGATTTGTCGGATTCTTTTGTTGATGCAGTCCGGCAGAATAAAAACTTTGAAGATGGCGGAAGGCTGTATACTGCCCGCCTGCTGGAGGAAGCTTTTTCAACAGACAGCAAAGCATTTTGGGGGTGTAATACAGATGAAAATGGTAATCCGCTTATTGATTTATATGGCGCAGATGATTTCCTGTTAAAAGATATGGAAGTAATTGAGGGAAGTATTGATATGGAAGCCCTTAAATCGGGTAAGTATATCCTTCTCAGTGTAGAATGTGATGATAATGGCAGCATAATAGAAAATACGGATGTTCATGCAGGTGATACCGTGCGGATAAACCATATTATTATGGATGGACTTTCCGGTAATACAGAGGAAAGTTATGATTTTACTATTATGGCAAAAGTGCGAACAAATGAGAATACTACTACAACAAGGAATACGGGAACTACAAGATTTTATATTCCGACTGAAATTTTTCTTCCATTATGTGACAATCCGCATCTGGTGAGCTTTCCGTTTAATGTAAAAAGTAATACGGTATCAGAAATGGAGGAATTTTTAGATAATTATGTGAAAAGCATAGAGCCAAATATGGATTTTACTTCAAAGGAAACTTATATTGATTCTTTTTATGATTTGACTTCCCTGATTATTACAATCGGTGGGGCGTTGAGCGTTATTATCGGATTTATTGGTATTGCAAATTTTATAAATTCTGTTTTAACAAGCATTATAACACGCAGAAAAGAATTTGCAATGCTGCAAAGCATAGGCATGACAGGGAAACAGCTCAAACATATGCTTTCCTATGAGGGATTATTCTATGCGGTGGGAACAATCCTTACTTCAATGATATTAGGCACTATATCTTCAATGGTAATTGTAAAAGGCATTTCCAATGGGATTTGGTTTTTTACCTATCATTTTGTCATGTATCCCATGCTGGCAGTCTATCCGTTTTTACTGATATTAACAATACTGCTTCCAACGATATTATATCGTCAGACTGTTAAAATCAGCCTTGTGGAGCGGCTGCGCAAAAACTAAATCAGAAAGCCCTGTACGATATTTTTTTATGCGCGACAATTTAACACTGTCTACTGCACTTGTTTTTCCTTCATGAAAAATTCGGCAGATGCGGAAGACATGGTGCAGGAGACCTTTTTAAAACTGATTTCGAGTAAAAAGCAATTTGAGTCGGAGGAACATGAGAAAGCATGGCTTATTGTAACTGCGTCCAATACCTGCAAAGATGAACTGCGGCGGTGGAAGAGAAGGCTGGAAGAACTGGCGGACCTATTTGATTTTTCAGCGATACCGTAAAAAGTGTAAAGTATAGAGAGGAGGGACAAGTCTTTTATAGTGATAAATGTTCGTGGTGATATGTCGGATATTACGGATGTGAACGATGAGAGAATGGAACTGTTGGCTGATGCATTTGAATTGAGTGTTTTATAATCTGTGTGGAAAAGCGTTTATTGAAAGAAAGCAATGGACGCGCTTTTCTATATGCATCCGGATATGAAGAATTTTATTTTTTACAATTCGGAAACATTTTTAATGTATACTTTTTATACGAAAGGGAGTGGATGAAAATTGGCTGAAATACTGATTGTTGAGGACGAGCCTTCCATCAATGAATTAATACGAAGAAATCTAAGTCTGACAGGGCATCATTGCACACAGGCTTTTGATGGATTATCTGCGGTTGAACTACTGGAGAATAAAAAGTTTGATTTACTTGTACTGGATATTATGCTGCCCGGATTGGATGGTTATCAAGTGTTTGAAAGAGCTTGCGGCACCCCGGTAATTTTTCTGACGGCAAAAAGTGAATTGACTGATAAACTAAAAGGATTGGCTATGGGGGCAGATGATTACATTACCAAGCCTTTTCAGATGCTGGAGTTGACGGCGAGGGTGGAAGCGGTGCTTCGGCGGACTAAGAAGGTTGAGGCGGTATTTACGCTGGGCAGTATGAAATGTGATTTTGACGGACATCGGATTTTTCTGGATGGAACAGTCGTAGAATGTACGCCTAAAGAGTATGAACTGTTAGAGGTGTTGATTAGAAACCGGAATATAGCGCTTTCCAGAGAAAAGCTTCTGGATATGGTATGGGGATATGATTTTGATGGAGGAACCCGTACTGTGGATGTTCATATACAGAGACTGCGCCAGAAACTGCATTTGGAAAATTATATAAAAACTGTTTATAAACTTGGATATCGATTGGAGGTATTGGAATGAAAAAAAGGACTTTTTTCGTTATGCTGACTCTTTTCCTTGTATTTCTCAATTCTATGATTCTAATCGTCTCAATCGTTATCCTCAATGATAAACTTTCTACCGCAAGAGACAGATGTCTGGCGGAACATTATGTTATCGCATCATCTTTGATTGGAGATATGCACGCGTTGGAGCAGAGGGGAAATAATGTGGAAGAAAATATTGATAAGCTGATGCGCTCTTATGCACGATACATTCAAGGCAAAAGCGGCGGACTTGCAGTGGCTTTTGCCGGGGAATGGATTTATGAAAACTCTGAGTTCATGCCAAAAGAGAATATGATTTTTCCGCCTGATACAGATTATAAGCAGAACAGAATTGTCTATATGGAAAATGAAACCACTCCAATTCTTTGTGTTTATGGTAATTTTCCGGCGCCCTGGCAGGACTATGGACTTATGTATATCGGAAACCTGAATGATACCATTTTATCATGGCGTCATACGAAAAATATACTTTTTCTTATGGGCGCTGTGATGATGCTCATTATGGCTTTTTTTCTGTATCATTTCCTTAATATTATCTTTCGTCCGTTAAGACAGATATCTGTCGCATCTACGAAAATTGCAAACGGAAATTACGGAAGCAGGCTTTTGGTTCAGGGAAAAGATGAAGTTGCCAGTGTGGCATATAATTTTAATCTTATGGCGGAGCAGGTGGAAACACAGATTCAGCATCTACAGGATATTGCGGAGCAGAAACAGCAGTTTGTTGACAATTTTTCACATGAATTACGAATACCGCTTACTGCAATATACGGATATGCTGAGTACATTCAGAAAGCGCTCATATCGGAGGAAGAGCGCTGCGAATGTACGCAGTTTATTATGTCTGAGTGCAGCAGGCTGCAAAATATGGCATATCAGCTTCTTGATATGGCTCTGCTTAGGAGTGATGATTTAGAAGAACAGGACTGTTCTGTGGCGGCGCTTTTTGAACAGTCGGGGAAGGTTATGAATGTAAAGGCTGCTGAAAAGAAAATTCATTTGTTCTACGCAATGCCGCCTGATTTAATTATCAGGGGAAATATGGAGAAGCTTTTAATTCTGCTTAATAATCTTATCGATAACGCCTTGAAAGCAAGCCGGCCGGAGAAAGAAGTATACGTTTCGGCTTATTTGAAGGAAGCAGGTATTGTGATGGAAGTAGAGGATCATGGTGTCGGTATGAAACCTGAACAGTTGTCTCATATAAAAGAAGCGTTTTATCGTGTGGACAAAGCACGCAGCCGCGCTGTCGGAGGTACAGGGCTGGGACTTTCTATCTGTGACTGTATTGTAAAACTTCATCATGCAGAGCTGACATTTGTTTCCGAACCGGAAAAAGGAACTGCAGCGAGGATTTATTTCCCTAAGAAGGAAAAAGTGAAAAGTTTTACAAGTTCATAACAACACTGATATTTTTTTGATATAGAGTGACTTTATAGTGTAATTATCAAAAACATTCAGAAAGGAGTTTCATTATGAAACGTATTAAAATTTTAAAACTAACAGCAGCAGCAATTGCCTTAATTGGCGCAGGAACCATCATTTTCAACATAGCAACGGAAACGGCTATGGCGGCGAGAGCAGGACAGACGCAGACAGTTCCGACAAGTTATCCGGTTCCGGACAGTCCGGAAACATCACTGTCTGAACCTGAAACAAATGCAGAAAGCGATGACAAAGTAAATTATCATTTAAGCATGGACAGCCTGAATACCGGTACCCCCACGGACACGGATTTAACGATGGAAGAGGCTGCTGAAGCAGGAAAACAATATTTGGGAAATATTTTCGGGCTGGATTTAGAGGGCGCTTATGTATACATGAGTTATTGTCCGGGAACTGAAACCTTTCCACGTGCTTTTTGGTCAGGCGATGTTCTGTTTGAGGAAGAGCAGACTCCTGAAAGCACAAGATGGACGTACATGATTGATGCGGTTACAGGTGAACTTTTCAATATAGGCTATGGCAGACAGTTAGATGTAAATGTCCCGCTTGGTTATGATGCAGCATTGGAAAAAGACTACGATATATATGCAGAACTTGCCAAAAAGAAAGCTGAAGAATGTAAATTGATAGATAGCACGGTAGAAAGGGTAGAGTACAATTGTCAGGGATATTCCGGAAACGATCCGACGATTACGATGGATGTTATTGGTAATAACGGGGAAATAGTCAATATGTCTTTCTCCAGATATGACCGGATGTTTTTAGGGCTTATTACAGATACTTCACGAAAAGTAACGGAATCTGCACTGGACAGCGCAGTAGGAGAGATAAAAACTATTGAGATGGAGAATGTTGAGGGCAGCACTGTAACCTGGACAACGAGAGTGGTAAAATAGAGAATGATGAATAAGCGTGATTTGCTGTTAATTACAGGGTGACTGCTGGCATAGCAACAGCATGTTGCTTGATGAAAGTACAGTATTCGGTTAAAATAGATACATATCATTATTGAGGAGCAACAGATATGGAGATCAGGGACATTCTTAAAAACCTGCGTGAGAAAAAGCGGCTCACACAAGAGCAGTTGGCTGAGCGTATAATGGTCACCAGACAGGCGGTCAGCCGTTGGGAAACCGGCGAGACACAGCCAAATACAGAAGCACTGAAGTTCTTGTCACGGGAATTTGATGTATCGATCAATACCCTACTTGGTTCTCCCAGACAGCTTGTCTGCAGATGCTGTGGAATGAAATTAAACGAAGATGACCTGATCAGTCGTGAACCGGATGGAAGCTATAATGAGGATTATTGTAAATGGTGTCATGCAGACATAAGCTTAAAAGGAAAAATTTTAAAAGCGAATAGGAGAAAAAAAGAAATGAGTATCTATGAAACGTGCCCTGTATTAGAAAGTGAAAATTTCTTAGTAAGATTAATCAGAAATGAAGATTGCGATGCTTTGTTAAAGGTCTACAGCGATAAGAATGCCCTGCCATTTTTTAACAGTGATAATTGTGACGGGGATAATTTTTACTACCGGACAAAAGAAAGAATGAAAGAGGCTGTTGACTTTTGGAATTCATCTTATGAAAACGGCTGGTTTGCCAGACTTTCCATAGTTGATAAAGCAGCATCAGACGTCATTGGAACAATCGAGTTATGCTTACGTGTTTCCGAAGATGAGTTTAACAATATGGGAATATTAAGGGTTGATGTAAGAAGCGACTATGAAAAAGAAGAAAAATTGTTTGAAATCATCACTCTAATAACCCCTTGTATTCCGCAGCTGCTGGGGTGTACCGGTATACTTACCAAGGCTCCGATATATGCTGTAGAAAGGATTAAGGCCATTCAGAAAGCAGGCTTTTCCAGGTCAGAGCATTTATTGATTGGAAAGACCGGATACGCATATGATGGATATTGGACAATATAAACAGAATGACATGGATTTTGAGCTGCGCTTGTTGGGAAACCAATGAGCGCTTTTTGCATTATGGAAAATACGCAGTAGCGTAAATCATTCCGATGAGAATGCGAAGCATTCTCTGAATCGAGTGCGCCGGAACACGATTTTTTTATCTTATAGGAAATTACGCCGCAGTGTAAATCAATCCAATGAGAATGCGAAGCATTCTCTTAATCGTCGCTGCCGAGCGACGATTTTTTAGCCCATTGACAAAGCACGATTAATTAAATAAATTAAAAAATAAATAAGATATGTTACTTTTTACTCTCTTCAGACGTGTTAGAAGCAGAGGAGGTGAAATACATGAACATCGAGAAGAACATAAGAGAAGCGGTCATAAAATACAGTGATACGCTCTACAAAGTATGCATTGTTATACTATGCAATGAACAGGATGTTCAGGATGCCATTCAGGATACCTTCTGCCGCTATCTGGAGAAGAAACCGGAATTTCATGATGAGGAGCATGAAAAGGCATGGTTGATCAGGGTGGCTACCAATATCTGCCGTGATATGATACGATTCAGAATACGGCACCCGAAGGTTGATATCGACGAAATAGAAAACACTCTTGCAGCGCCGGAGCAGAAAGAAATATTGGAAGAACTTCTCGAACTGCCGGTTAAGCAGAAGACAGTCATTTATCTGTACTATGTGGAAGGATATCAGATAAAGGAAATAGCGGATATTCTCGGACTGACAGAAAGCGCGGTAAAAATGAGGCTGCGACGGGGAAGAAAACAGATGCGGGATGCACTCAGCATGGAAGGAGGTATATAACGGATGGACGGATTTGAGTTAAAAGAAGTAATGGAACAGGTACATATTTCAGATAAGATGCAGGAGGAGATTATTATGAATATTCAGAATAGAATGGAAAACAGAACGCATAAAACAAGAAGTTGGAAGAAAGCAGCGGTAGGTGCGGCTGCATTTATCTTAATAGCAGGTGCAGTCAGCGTTCCGGTACAGGCATTGGTAAGTAATATCGTAAAGGCACGTATGGAAAGTATTCCGACAGAGGAAGTACAGGAGATTAAAGATATGTTACAGGAGCAGGAAACATTGGCGGACGGTTTCTCAAGGGAGTATTCCGACGAAGAAGAAGAACGAAAAAAAGAGCTCTGGCAGGCATATAAAGATGGGACATTCCCCGAAAATGCCATTGTGCAGGTGGATAATGCGGAGGATGCTCCGGAAGGAACACTTTGTTATATTAAATCTACCGGTGTTTTCAATCTGCCGGTTCATGAAATGACGGATGAGGAGCTTTTGGAGATTATTGATTTTCAGCATAAGATGAGTTATGCGGTCTCACAAGGCACGGCAGCGCAGGAAGTGAAAGCGGAGATGGAGGCAGAGAGAAATCAGCAGAAAGAAATAATACAGGCCGCCGGCGGGATCAGTGAAGAGGAAGCGATAGAGATTGCAGCAAAACAGATGGAGGCAGAGCTTGGCGAGAGGGCGGAAGGCAAAGAAATATTGAAATACCAGGACGGTTCTGCAGCAGTGATGATATTGGATATATCAGAGAAGACGGAGTATGAGCATAAGGGAGATTTTGCTTATTACGTGATTTTTGACAATCCAAATGATAAATCAATATATTACTGTACGATTGACGCTGTGGATGGAAGGGTTTTGGAAACTTGCGAATAAATAACGATTGACCGGCAAGGAGTCTGTTTCTTTGCCGGTTATTCTTTTTGAAGGATGTTTTCAAAATGTGAAACTCTTTTGCAAAACGGGAATCTCGGATTGCAATTGAGCCAGATTGAGATTATATTATAAACACGCTGTCGATTCATGCCGTTTTTGCGGTCGATTCAGGAAAATTGCCTCACTGTCATGTTAAAATAGTGTATAATAAATCATTGTTTATCTGCATGATGTGCGAGATATTGTGGATGTATATATCGTGAAAAGAAGAGCATTTATAATGAAGAATGAGATTTATGGACAAATATGATATAAAGCAGCGATTTATCCCCAAAAAGTGCGAATTATACCATAATAGTTGCTATTTTATTCTGATTCAATTATTATATATTATAGTAATATCAATAGATTCGGAAAAATTAAGAGATGATAAAGTTAAAATGGGCGGCTGCCGTGGTGACAGACGCCCAAAAAATACTTATGGAGGAAGTCTATGAAGAAACATAAACTAACTTTTTTGGCAACCAGTATTTTAATGGGACTGATTCCCCTGCTTGTGGCGTCAGTCACAATATCCGCCATGGCGATTAATAAGACAAAAAGCAATCTGGAAGAAAGAGTGTATTTACAACTTCAGGCATGTGCTATGTCGGTAAGGGAATATTTTGAATGGGATATTAATGAAGATATTCTTGAAGTGGATGAGGTCAGTCTGGAATTTATTGACAGCCTTAAAATTCAGGATGTCGATCTTACACTGTTTATTGAGGATGTAAGGTTTATCACATCTATTTATAATGAGAGTGGAGAACGTAATATAGGAACAAAAGCTTCAGAGGGAATTTGGGATTTTGTCAGGCAGGGAAAAGATTATCTCACGAATGGAACGGTAATCGGAGGAAATAAGTACTACGTGTATTATACTCCTGTTTATAATGAAAGCGGTGAGATCATCGGAATGGCGTTTGCGGGAATGCCGGAATCCTTTGTAAACGAGAATATAACATCAAATACAATGAGCATGGTGCTTGTTGCTGTATTTACTGCTGCTTTTTGTATTGTGATAATTGTACTTATAGGACTAAACATAAGAAAGTCGATCATAGGGATAGTCGATTATATGCATGAGCTGTCAGAAGGCAGATTAGGCATCAATGCAAACTGCACATCAAATATCAGGGAGATTTCCGCTCTGATAGATTCTGCCGAAAATCTTCAGGATAATTTGAAAAACATTATTTCCAAAGTGGATGATAAGACAATGCAGCTGAACCAGAATGTAAAAACAATTCATGATGGAATTCAGATTTCCAATGATGCAACCGAAGGTATTATGAGAGCAGCAAATGAATTGTCGGCAGGCTCTATGCATATTGCGGATGCGGTTCAGAATACGGCAGCGTCCATGCAGAATGTGGGAGAAAGCATTTCCTCCATTGCTGAAAGTGCGGCAGCTACAGAGGCAGAAGCACGGGAAATTGAGGTCATAAATAACGAGGCAAAGGATAATTTGTCCCACTTAATCAAAGCAAATAAAAATACGGTTACAATATCGGAAAATGTTGTGACAGGTATCAACGAAGCAAATATGTCTATTGAAAATATAAGGAAGGCAGCAGATGCAATCACAAACATTGCAGGTCAGACGAGTATGTTGGCGCTGAATGCTTCCATTGAAGCTGCAAGGGCAGGGGAAGCAGGAAGAGGTTTTGCTGTTGTTGCATCCTCCATACAAACGTTAGCCGGGGAATCCAATGACTCAGCGAAAGAGATTCAAAATATTATTAACGAAATTATTTTGAAATCGCAAAATAATGTACAGCTTGCAAACGAGATCAAAGATGCCATTGATTCGGAGGGAGATGCACTGGTTACGGTGAGCGATAGCTTTGATAAAGTCAGTGATAAAATTCAAATCACAGTTGATACGATTCATAACATATCATCTGAAAGTGATGTCCTGAATCAGGATAAGGGAAAGGTACTTGACGAAATGAGCAGCCTGTCCTCCATATCAGAGGCAAATACCGCAAGTTGTCAGGAAACAACAGCATCTATAGAAGAGTTGAGGAAAAATATTGAAATGATAAATATTCAGGCAACAGATACAAATAACATATCTGAAGAGCTGAAAGAATCCGTTGCTTATTTTAAGTTATGATTTTTATTTAATATCAAATTGGTGCAGGAACCAGGGTGTGCAAGCATTGTAAAAAATTAAAAAAATGTGATATAATTTATCAATACAAAAATTTGCTATATCAAACATAAAGGAGATTGCAGAATGGAATTACAAAAACTTAGCTCAAATGTCAACAAGAGAGTCAGTCTGTCAATCCGAAGAATCATTTTCGGATTATGTTTATTAGCAGGGGTAATAGTACTTGCTATCATTATTTCTTATACAATTACAGATAATAGTAAACAGGTGCAGTTATATAGCTCACAAATAGACAATACGATGTCGGAAAAAATTGCATTTATCAATACTGTTGCGACGGGGGCTTCTTCCGGAATGGTAGATTCAGACTATTATGCGTATGTGGATGCGCTGGCGGAACAGTATGATGATGTATCGGCAGTATATGTATGTGTAAAGCAAGACGGCGTAATCTATTCAGATGGAATTATGACTTATATGTCAGGCGGATGGCTGCCGCCGGAAG
>CAZRKN010000091.1:0-12666 GCA_964600805.1 uncultured Bacteroides sp.
TATGATAGGTTTTGAATATTTCCATTGTCTACCATATGGGGAGCATATCATTTTCTATGTTTTTCCCAATATTCTGCTCCATCGGATAGTATCATTTAAGCAATTTTCATTTCAGTAAAAGCATCTGGCATAAAACATCCGTCTCCAACACGCTTGACTTATCGTTTCTGTGCCTTGAAAATAATAAGGACAGTGAAGTTATAACTTCTTTTGGCAATTCTCACAATAATACACTGTCCCGCCTAAGAAATTTGCTTTATGGATCTAATTTTTTCACATTTCCATAATGCCATAGGATGCTTTGCAATATTTACAAGCTCATTACTTTCCCCAAATATCCAATCCGGATGATATTCTCCTTCTGAAAAAGCTTTCCAGAACAGTTCTTCTTCCTTTGTCGGCTTTAGGATAGACGCAAGATATTCCCGAACTTCCTGTTGAACCAGTTCCAAATCAAATCGTTCTCCCTTACGAAGCACCGGATCTAAATCCCGCTTAATCTGCTGAGATGGCACTTTTCCGATGCAATCAAGTTCAAATCTTTTCGGGGGCTGTTCTGCTCCTATTGCACTGTAAAATACAACACATTTACGAAACATTTCTTCCTCACTTTCATCAAACAACCCATATTTGACCATATTATGCATATCATATAAATCTCTCGGCGCCATTCTGTTAAGCAATGCTACTGTTTTAGAGGCAAATATCTCTAACGGTGCCACTGAAAGCACGGTAAGCACCTCATCACTCCATGGCAATTTAACTTCTCTTTTTGCTACCGGGCACACATGACAACGAAGCATATAGTTAATCTCAATCTTAAGATTATCCTTCACGCCTCCGCAATTCATATACTCATACACAAATGAGTCCAGTGCGTGATAATTCTTGGATTTTGGACTTAAAACATATCCATTTGCCGTCATATACTTGCTAATTTTATCCGTAATAACATCACGGTCTGCAAGCATTTCCTCCCTATCAATACTTCTGCAATAATCCAAATCAATATCTACAGAAAGCCTTGGCAGATCAAAAATAGTAAGATTAATGGCTGTACCACCTTTTAAGGCAATCCCTTTTGACAAAAGCTCATCTGATTCCATAAACTTCAAAATGTCTGCCAAGCGACAAACTTTTTCCAGCGTATCTCTTACAAATCCTAATTCTTTTGCCGTTCTACCAAGGGTTAATCTATCCAATTGCATCATAATCACCAGCCCCTTTATCTATTAGTCCTTTCAATGATTGTGGTGCATAAAGCTTCCACCGTTTATAAAACACATTATCCTTAGACGCTTTCATTAAATACCTCTTTGCATCAGAGGAATATTTCTCACACTCTTCAAAAAAAGTTGATGAAAAATGAAATTCCTCTTTCAGTTCTTCAAAAAGATATCCGCATTTTTGATATAGAAATCCGTTATTATTTCTTGCAAGACACTCAAGCACTTTTCGTTCATTCAATCCCGGCACCAGCATCATGCAGCGTATTACTTCCTCCAAACCTGCTATCTTTTCAAAATCCCGAATACTGTCTACCACCGTCTGCTCCAAAGATGATACCCGAATGTTTCCCTGCTGTATTACATCTATATCAGGCTTACGCTCTACACGACGATATACTACTCCATCATATACAAAATCTGAAAATCGTTTGTCTGTTGCAACAAAGCACTCGTAAAACACCTGATTTCCATATCCAAACACTTCAAATGCGCTGTGATGCGTGATACAAGCATCTGAAAACAGATTTGAACCTATCTGATAACGTGAAAGAACAGGTTGCTTTGTTTCTATGCTGATTACGGCATAAAAATCCCTTTTCACCTTTTCTATTAGTCCCTTTTTCTGATATCCATAGATTACCTGATTCGCTGCGCTTGGTGTTCCGACAATTTCTATCAATTGTTCCCTTGAAAAGCATCCCTTTGTTAACAAATTTTCATAATGTTTCATTCCGCATCACCTCCTGTTTTTAATTATGCACTATGTATCTTATTTTTATAATGCTTCGTGATATTTTCAAAACATATATTTTAACTATAACACTTAATCTTAGAAATATCAAATACATTGTGTATTTTTTAAAATTTAGAAATCAAATATCCTTATTTCTTTTGGCAATTCTCACAATAATACACTGTCCCGCCTAAGAAATTTGCTTTATGTATCTCACGTCCGCATTTGATACATGGCTCATACAAGGTATTTTTACTTAACTGGGTAATATATTTTCCATTTTGTCCAAATAAGTCCTTTTCCGTATCACGACCGCCTTGTTCGCACATTTCCTTATAACTTATTGTTTTTCCTGCCAGATTCTTCTCTATCTGGCCGGATATCGTATAGCTTTCCGGTAACTCTAACATATTATTTTCTCCTGACAAATGCAGCGTAAGCTGTCAAGCCTTAGCTTATTATATCAAATAATTCCTGTCACCATATGTCAAGTTTTATATCTATTTGTTCACCATGTCCAACAAATCGCCTTTTATGGGGAAGACAATATGAACAGGATAATATATAATTTTCTCAGAGGTGAGGATATATGGATCAAATAAAAATCGGAAAATTTATTGCTGAATTGCGCCGCCGAGATGGTCTTACTCAGGAAGCACTTGGTGAAAAAATAGGGGTGACAAATAAAACCGTATCACGTTGGGAAAATGGAAATTATATGCCTGATATTGAGATGCTTCAGATGCTCGGAGACATATTTCATGTCAGTATTAACGAATTGCTGGCAGGATGTTACTTAAATGACGATGAATTAAAGGCAGAAGCTGATAAGAATATAGTTAACATAATTAAAGATAGCGCATTTTCGTACAAAGAAAAATTTACTTATTGGAAAAGAAAATGGCTCAAAGAACATATTGCACTAATCATTTTGTGGGTTGCTATTTTTATTATTTTTTGTGCATATGTGTATGTTAAAAAGTATATTTTTATCATCTCATTAACGCCGCTAATCGGACTTGGTATATACGCTTATTTAAAAAATAAAATGATGGCATATATCGAAAGGCATATATATGGATAAAACGGAGATTTATTAGCGTATTCTTTTTATCGTCCGTAAAGATGGAAAAGCTGTTATTTATAAATCAGCGTAATAGTATTGTTTTGCCTGCGCTGTAAACATATTATAGTAATGACCTTTCATGCGCATCAGTTCTTCGTGGTTTCCTTCCTCTATCTTCCGTCCTTTTGACAAAACTATGATCCTATCCGCCTTCTTTGTCGTAGTCAGTCTATGCGCAATAATCAGAATTCCCATGCCGGCTTCATTCTTTAAAAGCAGTTCATTCAATCCGGTCTCGCTTATTACATCCAGTTCACTTGATGGCTCGTCCATAATAACAAATAGCGGTCTTCGAAACGCCCTTGCTATTGCCAGTTTCTGTGCCTGTCCGCCTGAAAGGACTATTCCCTCATCGTCAAATTCCTTTGTCATGACCATGTCCGGCGAAATTCCTTTCAAAAATTCGTCTTGACCGTATAGGCTTCCTGCCAGCGCCATTTGCAGTTCATCCTCTTCCCACCTATCATCAAGCATAATGTTCTGGGCAACACTCGCGGGGAAAAAGGCAAAATCCTGAAATACCGCAGAAAACATTTTCCGGTAAGCGACAATATCCGTTTCTCCAAGGCTCTGACCATTCACAAAAATATCTCCGTCAGTAGGCATATAGAGTCCAAGCAAGAGTTTGACCAATGTAGATTTACCCGAACCGTTTTCCCCGACAACCGCCAGTGTCTCACCTTTACGCAATTCAAGATTTAACCCTTCTATTGCAGGTTCATTTTTCCCCGGATAATAAAAGCTCAAATTCCGGCAGGCTATCACATCCTGCTTGTCTGAAAGCTTTACCGCTTTACTTCCCTTTACATATACGGTTGCTTTTTTCTCCAAAAAACGAAATATTTTATCAATACGCAGGCTGTTTTCGGAAAGATTATGACAATTTGCAATCAGTCCGTTTAAACTAGGAAAAAGTGACCATATCGCAAACGTCGAAGCCGTATATTCACTAATCGTAATTGTATGTTCAACCATGAGTTCATAAGTGAGCAGTACCCGCAGACCAATATCAAGCAGAGTGGAGATAGTCAATCCGTTCATTGTATGATAGAAGCGAAGTTTCTTTCCAAATTCCCTATGTATGCTGCAAATATCTTTTTCGTTCTTATCAAACTGTTTCATCAACAGATTGCCGATACCCGTCACTCGCAGTTCCTTACTGTAATCTTTTAAATAAAACACTCTTTTATAATACTCAGTCCGCTTTGTATAGGGTGTCATCGCAACATCCTTGTCATAGTTTATCTTGATTATATGCGAAAAAAGACATGCTGTAATCATTACTGAAATAAAAACCGCCACTGCTATACAAAAGTCAATTTGGAAAAAGAATCCGGCGATGCAGACCGTGATAAGCATGTTACCCACAAAACCTGATAACTCAGTAATCACATTGCTTACCGTCTCATCAGCATTCGTCATCGCAAACACATATTCATTATAGAAATCTGAATTATCAAAATTTTCCAAATCGCAGTTAGCAGAGCATATAAACAGTTTTTTCCGGAAACCTTCCTGTATCCGCGGTAACCTGACAGGTTTATAGTAATCATCAAACCAAATAGAAAACACTCCGATTCCGCATAAAATAAGGATATAGTTACCTAAGACCACCCCTATTTCTGCATTAGGCGCTCCGCTCAAAATCAATTCCAAAAAACGGTCGATGAAGAAAACAGGAAAAACTGCCCATTTTAACTGTCCAAGGCACGTATAAAGTATGTACAAACATATATATACAGGCGATTCTGTCAATTTCAGTATCTTGCCTATATTGCCAACAATATTTTTACTCATTAATTGTTCTCCTCGTCTCTGTTACACAATTTTTTCATAGGTCATTTGACACTATCTCTTTTACACGTTCAAGTACACCGACATTCCAATAATTTATAATATTGATTACTCTTCAGCGGTAATTATTCGACTGCATTCTGTACATCGCAGCATATTTTCGGTTCAGTTTCAACAGTTCCTCGTGACTTCCCGACTCACAGATTCTACCCTGCTCCATGAAGTAAATCTTATCTGCGTTGACCGCAGCTGAAATGCGGTGAGTAATATAAATCAATGTTCTATCTATTGATAGCTCATTCAATCTCTGAAACATTTTTTGCTCTGCAAGCGGGTCTAACGCGCTTGAAGGCTCATCCATGACAATAATTCTGCCGTTATTTGCTATAGCCCTTGCAATAGCAAGTTTTTGAAGCTGCCCGCCCGAAAATACGATTCCATTATCATCAAACTCCTTTGTGACAACTGAATCTATTGTCATATTTCCATACCGCATATCTTCGTCCAGTCCGCTTTTCTCCATGGCACTCTGAATTAAATCCTTGTCATTTTCCAAAACCTCCCGGCATAAAATATTCTCCCCTATGGTACATCCGAAAAGCGCATAGTCCTGAAAAACACAGGAAAACATGGCGCGGTATTGTTCCTCACTGTAAGCTCTGACCGGCTCTCCGTTTAGTAAAATCTTTCCTTCACCTTCCTCATACAACCGTATTAAGAGCTTGGCTAAAGTAGATTTTCCTGCCCCGTTATTACCTACTATGGCAACCCTTTCTCCCTCAGAAACTTTAAAAGACAGGTCTTTTAGCACATTTTCCCTGCTGCTGTCATACCGGAACGATACGTTACGGAATTCAAGTTCATGGAACGAAAGCCGGGGGCCGTCTTTCACTGCTTTTTTCGGTTCATCAGGCATAAATTTAAGCAGATTATTAATATAATTTCTCGCATGGTATATCGCAAAAACATCATTCATACACGCACTCATGTAACCTGTAAAAGTTGACAGCGAAGTAAAAACCAATACAAAATCTCCCAGTAAAATTGTTTTATGGTACATCATATAAATACCTGCCGCTACAGAAACAAGGTAGCATAGAATATCATTTGACAGGAAACGGAGCACCTTCAACGCTGTAATTTTCTTCCCATACTGCCTTCGGGTTGATACAGTCTGGTCTATAGCCTCAGAGAACTGCCTGAACAGAACTTTTTTTATATTCGAAATTTTAATTTCCTTACTGTACTGTTTCAGGAAAAATGTACGATTAACACAGTCCGCTTTTCTCTTTGATTTCAAAACCTCCATTTCATTCTGAAAAACTAATGGGTCAAGCAACTTTCCGCATAAGATATTTACGATCACCGGAAAAGCTGAAATCAGAATAAAGACTTTATGGATATTTCCAATCACATACAAAAGTACTGACAGGGCGACAGTATCCAGAATAAACCGAAAAAAATCATCCATAGTTGCTATGATCCGAATTTTTGCCTCCTCGTTGGCTTTTGTGAAGTCGTTATAATATTCGGAATGATCCAGATTACATAGGGGTATGGAAAGCGCTTTTACAAATATTCTTTTCTGGACATGCAAATAAATTTTTTCATCGGAAACAGGCTTGTAAACCTGATTGTAATAGTTGGAATAGATGGAATAACCTATCTGCGTAAGCCATAAGACAAGCAAGACGCTGATTACTTCAATGTAAGCTGCCCGCCTCTCATATGCGTTTAAGAGATATCTCGGAAGTAACAATGCAAAAACAAGGTTCACAAACGTCACCCAAATATTATAGATAAGAGACAACGCAATTCTGCTACTGCTCGCTTCATTCACGGTTTTTAAAACATACCCGATATTTTTTACTGTCCTTCCCATGTTTTCCTCTCCTAATAATCCTGACCGCCTCTTCTTCTAACGGGAATCCAGATTTCGCTCTCGTAATCCGGCTCCCAGTTATTTCCTTTTGAATACCACTCAATATTGCAGCCCATTGCAATCTCATACTCCGGATTTCCCGGAAGCCATTCCATGAATATTTTTCGATAAATCACCTGCATTGCACCCGGCATTGGTCCGACACAACGAAATTTTGCCCATTCCTGTTCCGGCACATCATATACCTTCATTCCTTCCGGTATTTCCTGCCCGCTATATATTCCCGCAATCAAATAACAGCAATATTTTTGTACCTCATCATCAAAACAGACCGCATACTCTCCCACATTGCAATCATTTATTACTTTTTCAATCGCACTCTGTTCACAATTTGGTCTTTTCGATATATGGAAATATTTGTGCCGAACCTCATCCCAAAACTCCGGAAGTTCCGAAAAAGAGTTTTCTGTTTTACAAACCCTCTCAAATCCAATTACTTTAAATCCGCCCATCTTATCTACAAAATAATCTATATCATCCCCACCTTTGACGGAAACAGTTATTCTGAACGGCAGAAATGTCCTGATCATTTTCGGATTTTCCCTTAACCGCGTCGGTGAGACTCCATGAAAACGGCAAAATGCTTTAGAAAAACTTTCCGGAGTCTCATATCCGTATTTTAATGACAGATCAATGACTTTCTCCCGTCCCGCTATGACATCAAGCGCTGCCAGATACAGCCGTCTGAACCTGACATATTCTTCAACGGAATAGCCTGTCATTACCTTAAAAGCTTTTTTCAGATACAGTGCAGAAATATGAGCAGCTTTTGCTGTCCCTTCTATGTTTACAGGCTCTAAAAGATGAATTTCAATATATTCGATTGCACTCCTTAAACTTTGCGTCCATTCCATTCTGTTGGCGGCTCCTTTCTTGGTTTTATGCTATTATATCATTCCCTCATAAATATATCCTGTCATTTCAGGAATGGATTTGTCAGGTATGGTGGACTCGATAGAAGTCCTACACTGTCTGATAAACGGAATTCCGTATAGCTATTGAATAAGGTTGTTGGAATAAATTAGAAACAAAACTGAATAAAAAAATTTCCCTTGTAACTTGTCCATAAGGGCAAAAGCAAGGGAAGTAACGACAATTTGTTGATAAACCGGAATTTGATATAAACTAAAACCAGTTACAAGGAATTGTAAGAAAATAATCCTTATTTTCTTTAAAACCAATTTTCTCATAAAATCCTTTTGCAGTCTCTGTTTGTACCAGCCATTCTGAACTTTCACAGGCATTCCTGCATCTTCGCACCAGTTCTTTACCAATACCTTTATTTTGATATTCAGGTAAAACAGCTAAGTCATAAATAATGGACCGAAAATGTAAGTCACTTAAAACCCTTACACATCCCACTAATTTACCATCAATCCACGCAGAAAATACAAATGTTGAATTAACAAAACTAATATTAAAATTATCAATCATCTCTTGTGTTGTTGTATCCTCTGTCGCCCAACCTACTGCAAGAAATAACTTATATAATTCATCACAAGGTAAATCTTTCTGCATTCTATATTCTACATTCATTTATCTACATCTCCTATATATTGTTCTCCTTTTATTGCAAAAAAATATAAGGTTCGTTATTGATACGACACGCATATATCTCCTCCATCTGCGCAATCACCTCTGCTTTGGGCTGAGCAAAAGGCTCGCTATGGCTTAAGAGAAACCAATCGGCTCTGATAGATTTCAGCGTTGTAATCAGTTCCTTAAGGAGTCCGGTATTATATGCAATTTTGCCGTCTTTCTTCATAGAGTATACGGCATCTCCCAGAAAAGCGTAATCCTCATATTCCAGCCCCACACATCCCTTTGAATGACTTGAAGGCAATGGAAATAGATGAATACCGTTTTCAAAATACATATGTTCTTCGACTTCCGTTCCTGCACCAAGCTTACGACAGGTATATTTCCCGGCATACAACGCATCGTATTCCACGCATCTGACATTATCACTGTGGTCGGCATGGAAATGTGACAAGACTACGTTCTTCTGCCCCGGTATGGCATTTATAGCTGCTGCCGCTTCTTCTGAACTGCCCACATCAAAAATCCATGTCGCATCAGCACATCGAATGATACCCACATCCGCACTAAGCGGTGATTCAGCAGCGGGAAAATAAGATATTGAATCTGTTAATCTTTGCATTTCCATTACTTATACCTTCTCTTTTTTCCATTTACCCTGCAAATAACGTGACACATTAAACATACCTGCAACCATCCATGTAAGCGCGGTGGCAAGCCATACTCCCCAGACGCCGACCTTGGGAATCAGCGTAAGCGGCTTGGCAAAGCAGATTCTTCCAAGCATCTCGACAATACCATTGGCAAAAGCAAACACCGCATCACCTGCTCCGTTCAGCAAACCTCTTGTTACGTAAATTGAACCTAGAAACAAATAAAACCAACTGGTAATCTTAAGTGCATGCGCACCAAAAGAAATGACTTCTTCCTCACTGACAAAAAGTTTCATGATCAATTCGCCGCCAATCCGGAAAAGAGGTATCATTATCAGCGAAAAAGCTGCCATAATCGTCAACGCTTTTCGATAACCCTGACGGACTCTGTCAATCTTACCTGCACCAATGTTCTGTCCTGTGTATGTTGACATTGCCATTCCCAGCGAGTTATATGGCTGCTGCACTAACTGCTCCAGTCTGCTTGTTGCCGTAAACGCTGCAACAACAACGGAACCAAAGGTATTGACAACGCTTTGCAGCGCCACACAGGAAACAGCAATCAGGGAAGTCTGAAAAGCAAGCGGAACTCCCATTCTTGTACACTGCCAGATAATGTCCAAATCCGGCTTCCTTAAATTCTTTTCAATCTTAAAGAACGGATTTTTCCGAAATGCAAACATAAGGCTTCCAATGCCTGAAAGGAACTGGGAAATAATGGTGGCAATTCCTGCACCCGCTACTCCCATTCCACATGTTTTTACAAATAAAAGATCCAGAAAAATATTTAAAATACTTGACATAATAAGGAAGTAAAGCGGCGTTTTAGAATCACCGACTGCACGCAAAATTGCAGATATACAATTATAAAGTGCAACCGCCAATACTCCTGCACACATAATCCGCATATACAGTACTGCATCGCTTAAAATATTATCGGGGGTATTCAGGAAAATAAGAACCGGTCGTGAAAGAATAACCCCCAGTCCTCCCATAATCGTTCCTACCACAAGCATAATATATGCCGCATTTGCAATAGTTTTTCTTACATTATCATGATTTCCCGCTCCAAAGTGTTGGGAAATAACCACTCCCGTTCCGTTTGACATTCCTCCGCATAAAGAAAAGAACAGAAAATTAAGGGAACCGGTAGCCCCCACTGCCGCCAGCGCATCCGCTCCTACAACCTGCCCTACAATCATGGAATCTACCATATTGTAAAACTGCTGAAAGACATTTCCCAACAGCATAGGCAGCATGAAAGTAAGGAGCAGCCCTGTTGGATTTCCCACTGTCATATCCTTTATATAGGTCTTTTTCATAATAATCCCCTTACATCTTACTCAACCTGCGAATTTGTGTGCCCAAGACATCTACGATGTCTGCACAAATATTGCGTAACACATACAAAGCATAACACATACAAGTATGTGTGTGAAAAATTTATTTTTCACACTAATAACCATGCTCCTTTCTCAGCCTGCGAATTTGTGCCATCAAGCACAAATTTGCGATTGAAAAATCAAAGATTTTTCAATCTATTCTCCCCGTGGAAATAGTATATATGTTTTTTATATCACACAGATAACTCGGTATCTATAATAAACCTTTTTAATTTTTGTCAAATTCTATTTTCTCGCATGTAAAATAAAGTTCATACATGCAAATAACACTTGTTATTTTTGTAAAGTACCCTTATTAGTAATTACAGTGTCTCCAATGAAGCACATCTAACAACGTGCAGCACGCTTTGCGAACTGCCCTTATGTTAATAGAAACAGGCAGGTAACCCCTGCCTGTCTTGGTATTTGTTATAAATCTCTTTATAAACATTCTCACTTAATTTCACGGCTTATCGTGGATTTCACTATGCAAATCCTGAAGAGATTTAACTTTGCTTCCTTCATGAGTCCTCAGATAATGAATTCCTTCAGCAGTTACCTTTGCAGCCGCAACTGTAGTGATATAAGGCGTTTTTGCCTTGATTGCCGCCTTCCTGAGATAACTGTCGTCGTGAACGCTGTCTTTTCCTATCGGAGAGTTGATGATAAGGTCAAAATCACCATTGGTAATCATATCCCCGACATTAGGCCTTCCCTCATAAAGCTTCTTTGCTTTCTTAGCCGGAATTCCGGCTGCTGTAATAATGTCGCAGGTTCCGCCTGTTGCTATGATTTCAAAACCATCTCCGGCAAGGCTTTTTGCAACCTCCACTACTTCATCCTTATCTTTCTTATTTACCGAGATCAACACTGTCCCTTCTAACGGAAGTTTTGACTGAACCGCTTCCTGTGTTTTGAAAAACGCCTCACCATAAGAGCGGGACAGACCAAGGACCTCTCCGGTAGAACGCATTTCCGGTCCAAGAATGGGGTCCACCTCCGGGAACATATTAAAAGGGAACACTGCCTCCTTCACTCCATAATAAGGAATCACTTTTTCCTTCAGATTCGGAACGGGTGAAGGACGTCCCGTAATTTCGGAAGTAATAATCTCTGTTGCAAGCGGAACCATGCGAATATTGCAGACCTTCGACACCAGCGGCACTGTCCGTGACGCTCTCGGATTAGCTTCAAGGACAAAAACCTTTCCGTTTTCAATAGCATACTGCATGTTCATAAGCCCCTTTACATGCATTTCTTCTGCGATTTTTCTCGTATATTCCTTAATCGTCTCCAAATTTTCAGGCTGTATATGTACAGACGGAATAATACATGCAGAGTCTCCCGAATGTATGCCTGCAAGCTCAATGTGCTCCATAACTGCAGGTACAAAGGCATGTGACCCGTCGCTGATGGCATCTGCCTCACACTCTAAAGCATGATTTAAGAAACGGTCAATCAAAATAGGACGGTCCGGGGTCACGCCTACTGCCGCTTCCATATATTCTGTCATACTCTCATCATCATAAACCACTTCCATACCTCTTCCGCCAAGGACATAAGACGGGCGAACCATGACCGGATAACCGATTTCCTTCGCTATGGAAAGCGCTTCCTCTACAGTAGTTGCCATACCTGATTCCGGCATTGGTATCCCAAGCTTATCCATCATAGCGCGGAACTGATCCCTGTCTTCTGCCAAATCAATTACGGCAGGAGAGGTTCCCAGGATCCTGACTCCGTTCTTCTCCAGCTCAGATGCCAGATTCAGCGGCGTCTGTCCGCCAAACTGCGCAATTACTCCAACCGGCTTTTCTTTTTTATAAATGCTCAATACATCTTCCAGAGTTAGCGGTTCAAAATACAGTTTGTCGGAAGTGTCATAGTCAGTGGAAACTGTCTCCGGGTTACAGTTGACAATAATAGTCTCAAATCCGAGCTGTCTTAATGCTATTGCAGCATGTACGCAGCAGTAATCAAACTCAATACCCTGACCGATTCGGTTCGGTCCTCCTCCGAGAATCATAATCTTCGGTTTATCTTCATTGACAGGATTCTTATCCGGCGCATTGTAAGTAGAATAATAGTATGCACTATCCTCAGTGCCGCTTACATGAACGCCTTCCCACGCTTCTTCCACGCCTAATTCTATACGGCGGTTGCGAACAACATCCTCTTTAATATTCAAAAGCTGGCTTAAGTATTTATCTGAAAATCCATCCTTTTTGGCAGTAATCAGCATTTCATCTGTCGGAAGAGAGCCTTTAT
>CAZRKN010000092.1:0-12561 GCA_964600805.1 uncultured Bacteroides sp.
CCAATGAGAATGCGAAGCATTCTCTTAATCGTCGCTGCCGAGCGACGATTTTTTAAAGTATAATAGCGCAGACCCGTGAGTCTGCGCTATAATTAGTTAAATGTGTTTATGCGAAGATTTTGTTTTTGTATTTTTCCAAGGTAAGCAGCAGAAGTATCCCAAGAATGCCACAGGAAATTATTTCACCGATTCCTACGGTTAAGAAATAATATCCGTAACAATAAGCGGTGGAAACACCTTCTATCAGAAATCCGTATCCATAGATTAATACGAACGGAACAATTAATGCATTGGCAAGAATCGGCGTAATAGGCGCGCACCACTTCCATTTACGAAGCGCATATGTGCCAAGTGCACCAATCAGTGTTGCAATACTGCCGAAAATAATGTCCGGAAGGATACAGCCGGTCAGGATGTTGCTGAGCAGACAGCCGATTACAAGACCGGGTATGGCAGCAGGTGTAAAATAGGGTAAGATTGTGAGTGCTTCTGAGATACGGATCTGGATAGCATAATTAGCAAGTCCGAAGGTGTTGGCTATAAAAGTAAGCACAACGTAGAGTGAGGCAATCATTGCTGCCTGAGCAATAAAAACGACCGAAAAGGTTCTGGCGGTTTTTGCAGAAACCGCCTTTTCATAAGATTGATTTTTCATTTTCTGTTCTCCTTTAGTTTTGTTTTTTCTACGCCCTGTGGGCGATTCGGTCAGGAAGGTCTCGAACTGACCGGAATTCCAAGAAATAATTATAAATGAATCGTAGGAAATGTCAAGGTTCTGTAAAACTATAAACTATTAAAACTGATTTAAGAAACTTGAATTAAGTCTATAATTTCCTGTATTATTTTTGAAATGTTTTGCTGTTTATCTTTGGGAATCAATAGGAGCTGGTGATATATTTTTAAAAAGAAGTCCGTTGATTCATTCTCGAAAGTTTCCATATTTTCCAACAGTCTGCTGATAGGTATACCCAGTCCCTTTGCTATGCGATATATACTCTCAATTGTAGCATTTTTTTCCCCTCGTTCAAGCTGTCCTATATAAGTCGGATGAAGACTGCATATTTCTGCAAGCTGCTCCTGAGTTATTTTTTTTTCTTTTCGGTAGTAGCGAATGCGCATTCCTAATTCCGTTGTAATATCCATAGAAAATATCTATTCCTTTCAATTATTACAATTTAAAATGAATTATAGTCAAGTATTTTTATTAATCTTTGCTATGAAATATAGACTATAAATATCAAAAAAACTTTTCAACATACTATTGACATTAAAAAAGTAAAATATATACTATAAATATGATTTGGGTAAAGTTTGTATTATAAATATAAATTATAAGGATAAAGACAATGCTGTTTAATACACTGCAATATATTATATTTTTACCTACAGTAGTGATTATTTATTACCTCTTACCGAATAAAGTAAGATATATCTGGTTACTAATTGCAAGCTATTATTTTTATATTCAGTGGAATCCTTTGTATGTAAGCCTGCTTTTTTCCTGCACATTGCTAACTTATGTGGGCGGAATAATTATATATAGCTTAAGAGAATACAGCACGGGTAAGAAGGAAACAGAAATAAATAAGATAAAGAAAAAACAGAAGATGTGTTTGGCTGCATGTATAGTATTAAGTTTATGCATTCTGGCATATTTTAAATATTTTGATTTTGGTATTTTAAATTTAAACAGATTGCTTAGATTATTTCACCTGAGAGAAGTAGGACGTGCTCATGACATTGTACTTCCTGTTGGAATTTCATTTTATACTCTGCAGGCATTGGGATATTTGATTGATGTATATCGCGGCGATATATGTGTGGAAAAAAATTTTCTGAAATATGCTTTATTTGTATCATTTTTTCCACAGCTTGTTGCAGGTCCAATTGAACGGTCCAATAATCTGCTTAATCAGCTAAATAAATCACATAAGTTTGAATATGAAAATCTTAGAAAAGGGCTTCTTTATATACTCTATGGATTATTTTTAAAAATGGTTATTGCTGACAGGGCGGCTATTATAGTAGATACAGTATATAATGATTATGCTCAATATGCGGGGTTTTATATTGTTGTTGCAGTCTGCTTTTTTGCGATTCAGATATACTGTGACTTTTATGGATATTCTACAATAGCAAGAGGCTCAGCATTAATTATGGGAATTCATCTTATGGATAATTTTGAAGCACCATATTACGCAAAGAGCGTAAAAGAATTTTGGCGCAGATGGCATATATCATTATCAGGATGGTTTAGAGATTATCTTTATATACCGCTTGGCGGAAATAAAAAAGGAAAAAAGAAAAAAGCATATAATCTTATGATGGTATTTGGCATAAGCGGACTTTGGCATGGGGCAGCATTATCATATGTAATGTGGGGCTTGTTAAATGGAGCTTATCAGGTTATAGCTGAGGTTTTCATGGAGATAAGGTTAACTATTCGCAAATTCTTTAATAAATTTATGCCAAACTGGATTGTGGAGAAAGACTATATTGATGCAGATGATAAAGAAACGGAGTGTTTTAGTAAAAAACTGTTTAGAACCATAATGACCTTTTTTATGATAACATTTACGTGGTTATTTTTTCGGGCTGAAAGTTTAAGGGAGGCTTTTAAAATTATTACTAATATACTGCCTGCCGTAAACTGGACGATTCTTTTTGATGGTTCACTATATAATCTCGGAGTGGAAAGAAATTATATTCGGGTTCTTATAGTATCAATAGTGTTTCTGTTTATCGTTGATTATCATAAATACCGGGGAATAGATATGGCGGACTGGCTGCTTAAACAGGGCTGCATTTTTAGGATTTTAATAATTATGATTATATTATTTACAATATTGTTATATGGATGCTATGGAAGAATGTATGATATACAGCAGTTTATATATTTTCAGTTTTGAATAGGAGAAATGAGTTGATATGATTATTAAAAATATTATATCACATAAGAAGTGCTTAAGTTATTTTAGAAGAATAGTAGAAGTGTTGGGCGGAATGTTTATTTTTTTATTCATAACGTATGGACTAAATTATATTTATGTAGATACGGAAGAACGGTCGCGTATCGTATGGCGTGATTTTTATGAGAATAGGGGCAAAATAGATAACGTATATATCGGTTCGTCACATGTATACCTTGGCATTGATCCATTGGTCTTAGATGAAATAAATGGAGGATATAACTTTAATTTGTCTACAAGTGCTCAGCATTTAGATGAATCATATTATCTTTTGAAAGAAGCTGATAAATATAATCCACTTTCATGTGTTTATATAGAATTATATTATTTGGTTACTGTAAAGGATAATTTTAGCTCCTATCCGGACTGGACAGACCCAATTGATTATTCTGGTTATAATAATGTAGACAACATGAAGATTTCGCTTAATAAAATTGAGTATATATATAGATGCTTCGGAGTGGATAAGTTTGTTGATGTATGTTTTCCGTTTGTCAGATACCGCAGTCAGTTGGGAAACTGGGATTATGTTAAACAAATAATTGAGAAGAAACATAGTGAAGAGTATACAAAGTATATAGGTAGAGAAGACTTTGGCGATTCTGGATATATGCAGTATGTACGTAGGGGATATTTTGATTGTACAAAGGAATATAATAACGAGCAGAGATTGTTTTTTCAAAGTAGAATTTTAAGTGAAAATCCAATGGGAGAAAAGAGTGAAAAATACCTAAAAGAAATTATATGCTATTGCCTGGAAAGAAAAATTAATGTTATACTTTTTATTTCGCCTATTAATGAGCTGCAGCTTATTAGTACGGAAAACTATGATAATTATGTTGAACAGGTAAGAAAAATTGCAGGTGAATATGATGTGGAATTTTATGATTTTAATCTGGCAAAGGAGGAATATCTTCCGATACAGCAGGGAGAGTATTTTCGTGATGCCGGACACTTAAACAGTAAAGGCGCAGATATGTTTACCCCCTTCTTAGGTGAAACAGTGTCAAGAACTATGGTGGAAAATGAAAATTATTTTTATGATTCTTATGAAGAAAAGCTTAGGAATATTTCTCCGCGCATATATGGATTGTATTACAGAGGAGCAGCTAATGATGATAATTTTTATACATACCATATAGCTTCAAATCGCGAAGAAGGCATGGAATACCGTGTTATAATCACGCCCGATGAAGGGGAACGGTATGTGCTACAGGATTTTTCAGAGAACAGGGAATTTGATATACCTGTAGAAGAACATGGTATTTGCAGTATTATAGCAAGAATTGAAGATACTTCGGATAATGTGCAGACTTTGGAAATCAAGTATTAAAAATCCAATGTCTGCAAACGTCCGTTAATATGAAATTAACCCAATTCTCCCGCATTATATCTTGCAATGATAGAATGTATACGTTCTACCGGATTCAGCAAATCGCTGATGGAACTGTCGTGGTTAAGGGTATCGATCAAATAAGCAATATATTTGCTCAAATCGCAGTTAATATACCATTCACGCTTTAGCAGCTCCGGTGTCTGATAGATGAGATTGGTAGTCAGGACTCTGTCGATGATGCCACTTTCATATGATTTATCAAAGCGCTCAAGTCCTGATGTAAATAATCCGAATGAAGCAAATATAAAGATACGGTTCGCCTTACGTTTCTTTAAAGCTGCGGCAACTTCAAGTACGCTTTCGCCTGAAGAAATCATATCATCAATAATAATCATATCTTTACCTTCTACGCTGCTTCCCAGAAATTCATGTGCAACAATAGGGTTTTGGCCATTTACAATCTGTGTATAGTCCCTTCGCTTGTAGAACATACCCATATCCAGACCCAGAACATTTGCAATATATATAGCCCGGCTTGTGCCGCCTTCATCGGGACTTATTACCATCATATGACTGTTGTCGATAGTCAGTCCCCTCACATTGGTAAGCAAACCCTTAATGAATTGATAGGAGGGCTGTACGGTTTCAAAGCCGTGTAAAGGAATTGCGTTCTGAACTCTGGCGTCATGAGCGTCAAAGGTAATGATGTTATCGACCCCCATATTGACCATTTCCTGTAGCGCAAGAGCACAGTCTAAGGATTCCCTGGTTGTTCTCTTGGACTGCCTGCTTTCATATAAAAACGGCATTATGACAGTAATTCGTCTTGCTTTACCGCCGACAGCAGCAATGATACGCTTCAAATCCTGATAATGGTCATCCGGTGACATATGGTTTTCGTGTCCACATAGAGAATATGTCAGACTGTAATTTGCAATATCTACAAGAATGTATAGGTCAGTACCGCGGACTGATTGATTGATGACGCCTTTAGCTTCGCCGGAACCAAAGCGGGGTACTTTGGCATTTAATAAATAGGAATTCCTTTGATAGCCTGTAAATGCGAGGCTGTCTTTATGTTCGCTTTCGCGCTCTGCTCTCCATTTAACGAGAAAATAGTTTACTTTTTCACCCAGAGATTTGCAGCCTTCAAGAGGAATGATGCCAAGAGAACCGACGGGGATAGTTTCCAGATTTCTTTTTTCTTCACGCTTTGCCATACAAAATCCTCACTTTCTGTTCAGTAATCGTTTTTTGTACATACGAATATCAGGTCCGGTCAATTTACAGATTTCATAATGACTGGTTATACGGGAAAAGATACGATCCGAGTACCTGTTCCTCAATTCCTCCAGAGACAAATTAGTGGATATAATGGTTGACTTTTTCCACATGTGGCGTTCGTTCAATAATGAAAACAGCTGTGTGGCAACAAACTGATTTGTCATTTCGGTGCCCAGATCATCCACGATCAGCAGGTCGCACTGATAAAGGTCATTATATCTGTCTCTCTGTTCTTCTCTGCTTTTATAATCAAAAGAATATTTGGATAATAAGTCAAAAAGGCTTGCAGAACTAAAATAAATGACGGAATGCCCGCTCTCAATAAGTTCTTTGGCGACACAGTTTGACAAAAATGATTTCCCTGTACCCACTGTACCATAAAAAAATAAATTATGATAGTCGGAATTGAAATTTTTGATAAAATTTTGACAGGTTGTTACGGCATTTCTGAAATGTGATAAATGCTCACCCTCATAGTATTCATAAGATAAAGCATCAAAGTTTTCGTTTTGAAGCATTTCGCGGATATTGGACTGCTCATAGAGAAGCATAATCATTGCCTGTCTGAAGCAGTGGCACTTTTTACCGTCAATATATCCGGTATCTTTGCAGTCTAAGCAGTTATAGACCGGTTTTAAGTAATCTTCCGGAAGTCCCGCATCAATTAAAAGCTGCGCTTTCCTTCCGGAAATTTCTGCAAGCTGGTTTTTCAAATCCTCCATTGCATCTTCGTCACCTTCCAGGTATTTTTTACCCTGCAGGACAGAGATGGCAGCTACGGAATTCTCTAACTCGAGGTAACCCGGAACATGTTCGTATACATATGCCGTTTTACGCTCCAGCTCGTGGCGGTTCTTCAATTGTTTGTTTTCATAGTCACGAAGTATGATATCATACTGTGTATTGGTCAGCGGCACTGTAATGCTCCTTTTGGATATGTAATAATGAATAGTTTCAGTTACTTAACAGCTCTTTTTCAAGCGTGTCAAAATCATACTGATTTTGCCTGAACTGGTTGAATTTATTATTTGAAGAGACTTTTGCTGCTTTTGTTTTATGGAAGTTCTCTTCAATAAGCAGTATATCGCTCTTGTGATGGACACCTGCCTTGTACCAGCTGCTCAAAATACTGTCAGCATATTCAAAGCGGTGATTATCCGTGGCAAGGACGGTTTTCTCACAAGCCGCGGATATAACATCCGATTCAAAGGCAAATTCTTTTGTCCAGCGTGTTATATATGTTACTTCCGCCTGCGTAGGCGTACTGGATTTGCCAAGAGCTTTCATGATGTCATATACGACTTTATCATATTTATGTACGTAGCGGGCCGCCTGTTTGGGGGTGGAAATACCTTCCTGTGCCCAGTTGATGGCAACCTTTTCAATATATCTGAAATCTTTTTTACCTCGGTCTACGCAGTACTGAATCAGATAATCAATTAAATCTTCCGAAAATCCCAGCTTGTCTGAGATAAAAAGAATAGATTTCATTTCGGATGCGCTTAATGTTTTCTTTAAATACTGCTCCGTAAAGAATAATATTCTGGAAGCCGCCTCATCTGACTTAAATGTCTTTAACTGCTCCAATGTATAAGAAGGTTTTTCGTAAGGGTCGTCTTCGATTATTTCACTGTCAGCAGCGTTTAATTTGGATGAAATCGGTACTATGCATATAGGCGCTGATGTTCCGGCAGCCCGCACAGGAAGAGGCGCAGAGGCATTCAGATCCAGTAAATGGATGCCTTTCAGACTTTTTTCCTCATCATAATCCAGCGTGAGCAGGCGGTTTTTCTCCCAATATTTCAGCGCACGAAGGACATCTTTTTCCGTGTAATTAAACATATCCGCGATTTCTGAAACGCTTGTAGTGAGTCTGGCGCTCATCATACGGGTTAAATACAAATAGATTTTAATCTGAGCGTCGTTTGCCGCTTTCATATATTCGTCAATAAAACGGTTGGATATAACCGTTGCGTCCGTATAATTATCCTGATAGATAGTTAAACTGCTCATGTTATGTAAACCTGCCTCTTTTAATTCCATAAGAAAATACGTACTACGCAGATGGCTGCCTCGCCATCGCTTGTACATTGAAACAAAAAAATTATAGCATGGAGAATTTTAAAAAGATATAGTCAATTTGCCAGAAAGAAAAAGCAAACATATGTTCATAATGTATGTGGAAAATGTGGATAACAAAGCTATGTGAAGGATTATCGACAAAAAATATCCACAGTCAAAAGAGCGATGGGAAAGTTCTTTTTGTGTGGATATTGTGGAAAATTATTTTTGAAGCAGGTTTTCCCCTATTTTGACGACATCTCCGGCACCCATAGTTATCAACAAGTCATCCTTTGTGCAATTTTTCAAAATAAAATTTTCAATCTCCTCAAAAGAAGGAAAATAATAACATTCATGTCCGTGCTTTTCTATTTCTTCCTGCAGCGTTTTTGAACTGATTCCCAATGTATCCTTTTCTCTGGCTGCATATATGTCTGCCAGAATAATTTTGTCAGATAGAGACAGAGCCTTGGCGAATTCCGGAAGAAATGCCTTGGTTCTTGTATAGGTATGGGGCTGGAATACGCACCACATGGTTTTGTGGGGGTAATTCTTCGCAGCCGTTAAAGTTTGAGTAATTTCTGTGGGATGATGCGCATAATCATCTATTATAGAGAAACCGTTTAATGTTCCTTTGTATTCAAAGCGTCTGTCAGTTCCGTTGAACTTTGATAATGCCTTGACAATCACATCGTTATCGATACCAAGATGTTTGGCGGCAGCAATGGAGGCACAGGCATTGTAGACGTTGTAGATACCCGGTACACGAAGAGAATATGAACCTTCATTTGTGCCATCTGATTTCATCAGAGTAAATGAAGGGTGTCCGAAGTCATCATAGGTAATATTTGCAGGTATATAATCGCAATGGGCGGATGAGCCATAGGTTATGACCTGACAGGGAAGTGAGGCTGTAATTTCTTCCACATTGGGAATATCGCCGTTGATAATGAGCGTGCCGCCGTCGCTGACAGAGGGCAGCAGCATGGCAAATTTACGGAAGGAATTACGAATATCATTAATATCCTTAAAAAAGTCCAGATGGTCTTCCTCTATATTGAGTATAATCCCGATTTTCGGGAAAAAGCTTAAGAAACTGTTGGTGTACTCGCATGCCTCTGCTACAAAATAGCCGGATTTTCCAAGACGGAAATTCCCGCCTATTTCTTTATATATACCGCCGATGGACAAAGTCGGGTCGGTTCCTGCTTCCAACAGAATACCGGACAACATGGATGTAGTCGTAGTTTTGCCGTGAGTGCCGCTGACCGCAATGGGAATTTGGTAATTTTTCATCATTTGTCCAAGCAGCTGTGCCCGGGTAAGGACAGGTATGTTAAGTTCTTTGCCTGCGGCAAGTTCCGGATTGTCGTTTTTGATAGCGCCGCTTGTATATACGATTAAATCGGGAATCGGGTCAAGATTTTCTTTTTTATGCCCATAATAAACAGAGGCGCCTTTTTCAATTAAAGTTTCGGTAAGAGAAGACTTCTGCCTGTCGGAGCCCGATACCTTAAAACCTTCAGAGAGAAGTATCTCTGCCAGCCCGCTCATGCTGATGCCGCCTATTCCTATAAAAAATACATGAACCGGATTTTCAAAATTGATTTGATACATAATTGTGACTTCCTATCTTAATATAGTTATATACTGTTATAAGTATTATACGCATTTATAACAAAAAAACCAATATTAATTTTTGATTGAGAAATTTTATTAAAAATTCACAATTTTTTTTATCACAAAAAGTGTCATAAAAACCAAACATATAAAAAATGAACAAAAAAATTGCAAAATATTCAAAAATACTGTAATATCTTAATAAGATAACTACTATAAAAGATAATTATTTTGTAAATAATATTCACTTTCATATTCAGTTGTGTTATACTATATGTGAAGACTATATTCAGTACAAAAAATATTTATAAAATATGTGACGTGCTTACACGCGCGCAGTTTATATACTTTGAACTGCCGGCGTAGATATAGAAACAAGAGGTGAGAATATGATTAAGAAAGAAATGATTGCCATGCTGTTAGCGGGCGGTCAGGGAAGCAGATTAGGAGTATTGACCTCCAAAATGGCCAAGCCTGCGGTGTCATTTGGGAGTAAGTACAGAATTATTGATTTCCCATTAAGTAACTGCATTAATTCAGGAGTTGATACGGTTGGAGTTCTGACACAGTATCAGCCGCTGCGTTTAAATACTCATATCGGTATAGGTATTCCGTGGGATCTTGACAGGAATATCGGAGGAGTTACGGTTCTTCCGCCCTACGAGAAGATCTCTAACAGTGAGTGGTATACGGGAACTGCGAATGCTATTTATCAGAATATTGCTTATATGGAAAGCTTTAATCCGGAATATGTACTGATTCTTTCAGGAGATCATATTTATAAGATGGATTATGAAGTAATGCTGAATTTCCATAAGCAGAATGGGGCGGAAGTCACTATTGCGGTCATGCCTGTTCCTATGGAAGAAGCCAGACGGTTTGGAATCATGATTACTGATGAAAATCATAAGATTGTTGATTTTGAGGAAAAACCGGAACAACCGAGAAGCAACCTTGCCTCTATGGGCATATACATATTTAACTGGAAAACCTTGAAAGAAGCCCTGCTTCTGAATGCAGAACAGCCGGGACTGGATTTTGGTAAACATGTAATTCCATACTGCCATAAAAACGGAGCGCCTCTTTATGCGTATGAATTTAACGGATACTGGAAAGATGTAGGAACGCTGCATTCATACTGGGAAGCTAATATGGAGCTTATAGATATAGTTCCGGAGTTCAATTTATATGAAGAGTACTGGAATATATATACAAAGTGTGAGATTCTTCCTCCGCAATATCTGGCGCCTGACAGCGTAATAGAGAGAAGCATTGTAGGTGAAGGCACAGAGATATATGGAAAGGTATATAATTCCGTTATTGGCTGTGGCGTTGTAATTGGTGAAGGAACCGTTGTCAGGGATTCTATTATTATGAATTCTACGAAAATCCATAGCGGATGTGAGATAAGTAAAGCAATTGTTGCAGAAAATGTAATTATAGACGATAATGTGAAGCTGGGCGTCGGAGAAGAAGTTCCAAATGAGACAGACCCTCATATTTATAATAACGGTATAGTAACGGTTGGTGAGAACAGCGTTATTCCCCGGGATATATCCATTGGAAAGAATTCTGTTGTGTTCGGTGTGACAACCGCGCAGGATTATAATAATGGGTATCTGCCAGGCGGCAGAACATTGATTAAGGCAGGTGATGAACAGTGAGAGCGATAGGAATTATTTTAGCCGGTGGTAATAACCACAGAATGAAGGTATTGACCCAGAAACGGGCTGTCTGTGCTATGCCTATTGCAGGAAGCTACCGTGGCATCGACTTTGCACTCAGTAATATGACCAATTCACATATTAACAAGGTTGCGGTATTTACCCAATACAATGCCGGCAGTCTGAATGAACATTTAAGTTCCTCAAAATGGTGGGATTTCGGACGTAAGCAGGGTGGTCTGTTCGTCTTTACTCCTGCGGTAACGGCGGAAAGCAATGCATGGTATCGTGGTACGGCGGATGCAATAGCCCAGAATCTTGCATTTTTAAAGAACAGCCATGAGCCGTATGTAGTTATTTCTTCCGGCGACTGTGTCTATAAGATGGATTATAATAAGGTTTTGGAATATCATATTGATAAAAAAGCTGATATTACGGTAGTATGCAAGGATATGGGACCGGATGCAAATGTCGAGCGTTTCGGAACAATCAAGATGAATGAGGAATGCCGCATAGAAGAATTTGAAGAAAAACCGGTAGTTGCTAAGTCCAATACGATTTCATGTGGTATATATGTTGTCAGAAGGCGGCAGCTGATTGAAATGATTGAGAAGAGTGCAGAGGAAGACCGCCATGATTTTGTAAAGGATATTCTGATTCGTTATAAAGATATGAAGAGGATTTTTGGTTACAAGATCAAGGAATACTGGAGCAATATCGCGACGGTGGATGATTATTTCAGGACCAATATGGATTTCCTTAAGCCTGAAATCAGAGATTACTTCTTCAAGCAGTATCCGGATATTTACTCAAGGGTAGACGACAACCCGCCTGCAAAATATAACGTGGGAGCCTCGATCAGAAACAGTTTGATTTCAAGCGGTTGTATTATAAACGGTACGGTAGAGGATTCGATTATCTTTAAGAAAACTTATGTAGGTAATAATTGTTACATTAAGAATTCAATTATTTTGAATGATGTATTTATTGGAGATAATACACATATTGAAAACTGTATCGTTGAAAGCAGAGGAACAATTCGTGCCAATTCATATTACAGGGGAGAGAATGGTATAGATATTGTCGTAGAGCATAATGACAGGTATGTTATATAGCTAAACATAAATACAAAAGTTGCTATTGATTACAAGCTACGTGGCTTGATGAGTATGACTTGTGTGGAAAAGCTTGTGAAAACCGACAGAAATCTGTTCGGTATCATATGATAAGGAGGCTGAGCTTCATGAGAATTACTGATGTCCGCGTGCGTAAAATGACTCAAGACAGCAAAATGAAAGCAATCGTTTCAATTACAATTGATGATGAATTTGTAGTTCACGACATTAAAGTAATTGAGGGCGAAAAAGGACTTTTTATTGCTATGCCAAGCAAGAAGGCAACAGATGGAGAATATCGGGATATTGCACATCCGATTAATTCTGTTACCAGAAATCACATTCAGAAGATAATTTTGGATAGCTATGAAAAAGCGCTTTTAGAACCGAATGACATGTAATGGTGTATATGGGTAATTGAATGCTTGTGGGGAAAGGATGCAGCCGCATCCTTTTCTTATCTTATAGGAAATTACGCCGCAGTGTAAATCATTCCATTGAGAATGCGAAGC
>CAZRKN010000093.1:0-12320 GCA_964600805.1 uncultured Bacteroides sp.
CACCCACCATCAGATACTCCGCCATCCCACCACTGATGATGCACACGCCGGCCTCATCCGCTTGTGGGAATCGCCCCTCTTTCAGATAGAGGTTGCCCTGCTGAAACTCCTCAAGAGCAGTGATGCTGTCGCTGGCGGTTAGAACTGCGGTATTGTTAGCTATACTATAGAGATTAGCATACTCTGCAAAAATGCTGTCTGTCAGGGCAGGATCATCATCTCCGGACAGTTCCAGCCATGGCTCGGCATCGGTCCCTGGGAAAGGCTGCACCTCAAAATTTCTGCTGCCGGCTCCCCATGACACAAATGATCCGTTGAGCAGGTAAGACTTGCCTTCCTCCGGAACAAAATCGCCGCCAGACAGAGCAAAAAAACAGAGCATGCTGTCCGTTCCGTAAGGACTGTACAGGGCATAGCTGATCCGGCCAAAGCTCCTGTCACTCAGGATTGTCTCGTTGTAGCCCATATAAGTTCCTGTGCTTTCACTATAATAGTAGCGATAATTTTCCAGCAGATCCTGCATGGTATCCCGGTCATATTCCGACGGAAGCTCTCCCATAATATCATATCTGGACATATGCCAAGCGGACATACCTTCTTTTACTAAAACATAGTGAAGCAGGATGTAGGGTTCCTCCGGCTCACCTTTTATGTTTTCGTCCGAAGAACCCTTTATTTGGTATGGTTCGGTTTCGTCCAGATTATAATAAAAGGGCAGCTTTAAAGGCTCCATGCCCGGAAGAAAGAAGACATAACTGCCACCGCTCCATGTGGCGATACTACCATCCGACATGATGAAACTGTCATCAGGATTATCGCTGTCTCCTGACTCGTCATACAAAACCGCCCTGCTCTCCGGCAGACCTGCCTCATCTGCGGCCCCGTAGCCCGTAGTATACTCAGGCTTAATGGTGGCCACTACCACCGCGTTGTTTCTGTAGGGCGTGGTCTTGTTGGAATTCTTGTAGCCGTTTACAGACACAAGGGTATTCTTAGTCTGCTCCCACAGCTCTACCCCGTCCACATTGGACATGGCTTCATTATCCATCAGCTCCAGCGCAGCGCGGGCAGCGGAGTCAGCTGCGTCCTCGTCGGGGTAATCTTCTCCCATATACTCCACCAGAGCCACAGAGGTATACTGCTTCTCCATTTGGAGCAGCAGAGCGCCGCTGTACGCCCACATGCCCAGACCCAGAGCCAGAGCCACGGTAAGCACCAAAATCAGCAGAGTGAAGAGGGCAGTACGTCCCTTGGCCCGCAAAGTTGAAAAAAGACCGTTTCGTATAGACATTCTCACCACCTCCCTACACGACCGTGCCGTCACGGAGTTCCATCAGGGCATCCGCCCGCTTACCGATGGCAGGATCATGGGTGACTACCACCACGCAGTAGCCTCCCTCATGAGCCAGCCCCTCCAGAATGGTCAGAACGTTTTCGCCGTTGGCGGTGTCCAGATTGCCCGTGGGCTCGTCCGCCAGCAGCAGCCTGGTCTCCATGCCCAGAGCCCGGGCGATGGCTACCCGCTGCTGCTCTCCACCGGAAAGCATGGTGGGAAAGCGGTTCAGGACAGATGATGGCAGACCCACACGCTCCACCAGAGCGGCTGCCTTCTCTTTCGCCTGTTTGGGACGCATTCCCCGCAGCTCCATGGGGTACATCACATTCTCCGCCGCCGTAAGCAAAGGGAAGAGCCGGAAGTTCTGATAAATCACCGCCGCCTTTTCCCTGCGGTATCTTTCCAGATTCATCTCCGCTGTGGGAGTCCCCTCAAAAAGCACCTGCCCCGTAGTAGGCAAATCCAACCCCGCCATCAGACTCAGCAAGGTTGTCTTACCACTGCCCGAGCGGCCCATAATGGCGTGGAGCTTTCCTGTATCAAAGCTGTGGCTGACCCCTTTCAGGGCTTCGACCTGCTGATATTGTGTACGGTAGGTGTATCCTACTTCGCGTAATTCCAAAATGTTCATTTCAGTTTCCTCCGATTATTTTTCTATCGCAATTTAATGCAGTTTGAAAAGCACTTTTATCCGGATTCCGAAAAATTCAGGTTTATCAGTGAAATTATAACCTATTTTCAACAGGTACACAATTCCGAAAAGGGAGAATTACTATAATCATTTTTTAATTATTTTATGAAAAACCTCTTGACGCCATCAGACTATTGTGATAGTCTATTCGTACAGCTGTAGACTATTGCATTAGTCCAAATACGAAATTAGCATATTTTTACAATTCATCAGAAAGGAGCACAACCTTCACAATGAAACTATTTGACTCAGAATTAAAAGTAATGGAAGTTCTATGGGAAAAAGGCAGCATGCCCGCGCGGGATATCGTAGATGTGCTGTCCGAACGTATCGGTTGGAACAAAAACACTACTTACACCGTTATTAAGAAATGCATTGAAAAAAACGCAATCGAGCGCGAGGAACCGAACTTTTTATGTAAACCCCTTGTAACAAAAGACGAGGTGGCACAGAGCGAGACCGAACAGTTAATCGATAAGATGTTCGGCGGTTCCAGCGAACTGTTTTTCTCATCATTTCTCAAAAATCAGGGAATTTCAGAGGCGGACGCCGCCCGTCTTTCCCAAATGATAAAGGAGGCAAAATAATATGCTGCATTTTAGAATGAACATGCCGTTTATATTAATGGTATTCTACGGAAGCCTTATGATAATGATTATCCTGCTCTTACGTGGCCTGCTTAAGCGCAGTCTGCCCAAATTTGTTTTTCCTGTTCTTTGGTGCATGGTGCTTCTGCGTCTGCTTGTGCCATTCTCACTGAGCAGCCCGCTTAGCATCAAAACATACAACAATTCCTTTTTTTCAATCAATGACATACAGACCGTCTGGGATGAATATATCACCGGTAGTTACGTAATAAAGGAGCCTACACAATCGCAGGATATTTCGTTAGCGCAGGACATTCCGCAATCGCAGTATGACACGGCTGTCACAGCAGGCGGAAACTATACATCCCGCGGCATTGCCGACCTCCTTCCAGGCGGCAGCGATAAGTCTGACGATAGAATTATTGAAGCTGTTGAAACGTCTGCTGTTCCGGCTGATGCTGCATCCGTTGCTGTCAGTTATCAATCGGACTTTACGTCCGGCTATTATCCGTTCTATATTTCCGGCCGCGCACTGCTGCCTTTGATATACTTTTTGGGGTTTTTGATAACTGTTGTTATTTTACTTCTGCAAAAATTCCGCTGCCATGTAAAACTAAAGAACCGTCTGCTTATAGAGCACAATGAAACCATTAACTCGATACTTCGTGAAATGAATATGGGACATATACTGGTCTTTACCAACGATGAGATTGCTTCTCCTCTGGTATGCGGCTTATTTGCACCGCGTATATATCTCCCTACCCGCATGGATTTTGGGAACACCGAACTTCTGCGCCACATTCTTACGCATGAAGCCATGCATATAAAGCGAAAAGACAACCTGATTAAAGCGGTTATGCTTGTCACACTTTGCATTAACTGGTTCAATCCGCTTGTCTGGATTATGTCCAAGTATCTTTCATCAGACTTGGAAAGTGCGTGCGACGAAGCAGTTCTTCGTAAGCTCAATGAAGATGATGCGCGTAAAAACTACGCTTCCAGCCTGCTTGCAATGGCGATTACCGGAAACCGGGGCACCCTGCTTTACAGTGCATTTTCAAAAACCGAGGTAGAAAGGCGTATACAAAACATTCTGCATTATAAAAAGTCATCTGTAATACTACTGATGATTGCCACTATATTTACGCTTTGCAGCAGCGCTCTGTTCTCTACCGTTATGCCGGCTCCGTTCTCTTCCTATCTGACTTCGTTCTGTGCCAGTTCCGATTCAAGATGGGGCGTTAAGGTAGAACTTACACGGGATATAGCACTTGGAAAAAATCCTCAAAGACGTGCGGAGAACGTTGTGTTTGATATTCTTAACGCTGATACGACTCAAGACCCTGAGCTTATGGAAATAAGAATGCAGAATGCTCTGGCAGATGAATTTCATGTGGAAAAAGGCGCATTTGACATCAATTTCACACTTTGCATAAACAACGAAGAACTTGAGGCGGAATATGCTTCATTTGAACTTGTACAGGATAAAGACGGTTTCTTCCTCTATAAAGGGGAGCCAGTACGCACATTTGTTGATGACTCAAGCGGCTTTAGCTGGTATCAGTCCAGAGCAGAAGGAATGGTTGACATAACTGTGGTTAGAGACCGCTTTGGTTATATAACCAATGTTTTGTCACAGCATGAAGGCGACAGCGATTTTGACCGCCGTACCCGAGAAATTGAGCGCAGTGAAACCCTAAGTATGACGGAACTTCATCCAGGAGCTATGCCTGAAACCACACTGATAGAAGGTTCTTCCGATTCCGGCAGATAATTATACTAATAATCATTTCAAGGACTGCCGGCTTAGCCGGCAGTCCGATTTCCCTACATCCAATTTTTCAATTCATTACCGTCACACTTTCCGACTATCACTTCAATGTTATTAAAATAATCCGGTTCAATTGCATATGCTGTCATTCGCTGATGCCCTTCTACAATAACATACTTCTCAAAATCCGCAGTCAGAAAGAACATCTTATTAAAAGCTCCACCATTTTTAATATACGAAGCAGCATTGATAAAGCCTTCATTACTCTGTCCGTAAATCAATATCCCTTTATGGATTGTTTCCACTGCATCTATCGGCAGCTGTGTTCCTCCGGACAATTCATTCCAGTAGCTGTAATCAATGTATCTGATTTTTTCTAAATCATCTTCCGAGAAGCTGCATAGGAGCCAATCCGTAACATTGGGAAACCGCTCAAACATACTTTGATTCAGCCCATATCCCCTGACAGCTCCAAGCAGCTCTCTCCTTTGCCTGTTTTCAGTAATATTTTGTAAGTCCGGTGATAATATTATATTTTCACCTATAGAAAGCTTCTGCATTGCTTCCTGAATATTTTCCGAAAATCTATTCGAAGAATATTCCGCTTTTAAATATTCTGAAATCATTTCATCTTCGGAACTTTGACGTAAAATCTTCACCTTATTTTCCTCACTACGGAATACTTAAATATCCTCCGGTATCAGAAGCGCCGCAATCAGATATGCAACCGCACCGGTTCCAACGCTTGCAAACGCACATATCACCCAGATTATTCTGATTACTGTCGGATCAATATTCAGGTATTCGCCTATACCTCCACAGACTCCGCATATTGTTCTGTTTACTCTGGAACGTACCAGTTTCTTATAATCATTTCCCATATCTTTTCTCCTTTTTCATTCATAATTTACTCATCAATTGTTCAACGGAAGACCACGACTTAATCATCAAAATTTACCTCATGTACCGTGCCGCCAGCAGCTTCCATTTGTGCTACTGAATTTCTAAGCCTATCCATATTTTCCTGTGAATAAAATGGGTCCACAGATACTTCAAATGGTATGCGCTTCTCCCGTCCCAGTTTTTTTAGATAAATATTAATAGCCGTAGATAAAGACATTCCAATATCAGCACAAGCCTGTTCTGCCATTTTCTTTACATCATCCTCTATGCGTAAACTGATTTGAGCCATTATATCGCCTCTTTCTTTATGATATTTCCAGTATATGCAATTTTATAGCATTTGTAAAGCATTTTGCTATACATGAGCTTATTTATTCAAATATTTTTCTATCGTTCCCTGCTCAATTACCCTTTTCCCCAACAATGTAATCGCCTGCTTAGGACAATTGTTTATGCACCGATAACACATGGTACATCTATCTTCTGCCTTGACAAGATTGTTTTCAATATTCAAATTTTTCATTGGACATAACTCCGCGCATTTACCGCAGCCAATGCACTTCTCTGTATCGATTTTTACTTTATCAGTATAATATTTCGTTTTATTGTAAAAATACAAACGCTGTCCAAACAATCCGGTCAAATGATGCAGCACGCCACTTCCAATGCATATTTAGAATTTCCTGTTCCGCTAAAATAAATACCAAGCATTTCAAAACTCCAATCCATACAAAGCAATTCTCCCATATCTGATACAGTAATCATATCATCCCGGTCATCCGTTAGAAATTATTCTATAAACCAATTTATAAATCCCAACCGCCGTTAATAAAACAGCATTTGCATATAAAACAACACATAAATCCTTTGCAAATAACCATATTACCTGCACCGGCGTAGATAGAAATATCGGAATACACAACAATACAACAGGCAATATAAGATGTCTTACAATATCTACTACATAGGAATTTCCTTTTTTATCCCTCCATTTTTTTATCGTAATTAAAGGATAAAGCGCAACGATACAAATAAGCAGACATACCAGGTCAATAATCAAATGCAGAAACATATACATATTAACCGGGAAAATGTTTTTTTCTTCTCCCATAAGAGGCAGCACAGCATTTCCAAGAAGATTGTTCCCCACAAGATAGTCATTCATATTTACTAAGACAATAATCCCTATCCCTTTTTCCGGTAATATGAACATATTGGACGTATAATTCTCTACCAATCCTGCATGCCAAAGAACAGGCTGACTAAACATCTTTGTGGTATACTGCCATCCCATACCATAAAAATAGGCGCCGTCATCTACGGATACACTATCGTAAAACATTGCACTGATACTGTCTTCACCAATAACATTATTTCCGCCGTTTAAATACATCTGCAAATATTTTCCCATATCGGACGCACTTGATGACAAGTAACCGGCAGGCACATTTGTCCATGTTCCAACTGAAATATCCTGAGGATAGTCGGGTTTCCCTGCAATGGGAATCCCGAAATAATTTCTATACCCATCAATCAAACCATTGGATTTGCTCTTCTCAAAAGCAGCTGCTGAATGTTCCATACCTAACGGTTCAAAAATATTTTCAGTTATATACTCTTCATAACTTTTTCCGCTTACAGATTCAATGATTAATCCCAATAATCCGTAATTTGCGTTGGCATACACATGCTGACCATAGGAATCCGTAACTTCAAGCTTACCAAATCTCTGATATGTAGTTATTCCGCTGGTATGATTCAGCAGATTTCTTACCGTTATTCTTTCGCAATCCGAGTCTTGGACAAACCAATCTGATGCGTCAATGTATTCTGATATAGAATCATTCAGATTGATTTCTCCGTCTTCAACAAGCTGCATGATGGCAACAGCCGTAAATGATTTACTCATTGAACCTATGATAAACGGCGTATCTATATTCCTGCAATTTCCATAGGTATTGGAAAACAATATATCATCTTTATCGACAACCATTATCGCCATGCCCGGAATATGATATTTTTTCACGTCCTCTGCAATTTGAGCATCTATACTTTCATAATCAACCGAATCTGATTTTGCATATGAAAAGAAATGATGTATTCCAAGTATAAAAAAACATAATGTTAGAATTAAGTATACAACTCTATTTCTTCGCATACCTCTTTACCTTTCCATATACGACAAAACCAGATTTTCAAATACAGACCTCTTCGTACTTTAAATATCATTTAATATCATTCGAACTCAATCGTTATATTTCCCGCGGCACAGTCTATGTCAAAATCGCTGCTGCTGCCATTATCAATGGAACGTTCGGCAGCTATGCCGCTGTACTCATTTTTACCTATTTTAACATTTCCCATAGCACATTCAATATCATAATTATGATCTTTCTCCGCTCCCTGAAGCTTCAGGGTTATACTTCCCATAGCACAGTCAGCATCCATATCTCCGCTTATTTTTCCTTGTATGCTTATGTCGCCCATGCCGACCTCCAGATTAATATGTTCAACATCAACATTTTTGGCATCAACATTTCCTGCGCCAACTGCTATACCGACTGTATCCGCAACAATACTGTCAATATCCATATCTCCTGCTCCAACGCTTATGCTGATAGACATCGCCTTAAGTCCGTCCATATTGAATTCGCCCGCGCCTGATGACAAATCTATCGTATCGGCTTCCAGACTGATATTATCCAGCTGACCTGCGTCTATCTCAATGTCAATTGAATTCAGATTCATTCCTTTTGGCAGCCGCAGATACACATTGCCTTTATACTTATTGTTGCCAATCAATCCTTTATTCCCACCATAAAGTCTGAATACGCCGTTTTCTACGCTGTATTTTATCGTCTTAACAGAGGAATCGTTTTTAATCCAGATATGGTCATCTTCCGACTCTTCTATTACCAGATAGACTGTGCCTAAATCTATGTCAATATCCGTAATGTCAGATGCGGTATATCCGGTCTGCTCCATATCGGATATAGAGGCAATATTCAGAACGCCATAATCATCCTGCCAGTCTTCGTCATCCCAAAAGCCAAACCTAAGTCCGTTATCGTTCCATCTGAATCCCCATCTGTGCCCGTTCCAGCCCCAATTGTAAATTCTGCTGAACCTGCCATCTAAATTATTAACCTGCACAAAACCGCCTAAAGTACCGAATATACCGCAGAAAGCACAGCCTAATACGAACATCGTCAATGCCGTAACCAAACACCACTTAGTAAACTTTTTCATGCCTCCCTGCCTCCTTTATTAAAAATACTATTAAATAATTTACCTATGCCCTTTACTATCACCGGTATTAATCCTCCGCAAACCAGAACGGTAAGCCACAGGCAAAATAAGCCTATAGCCATGCATATCATACCTGCACCTATCAGGCACAGACCGGCGAGCGGCATTCCGAACATAAGCACAATTCCGTATACAAACAGGCACACACCTACTGCTATCAGTGCAACAGCGGCTGCTCCAAATCCCACAACGATTCCAAGCAGACCTCCGAAAATACCGATTACAGCTCCTAACAATCCTCCGCCTACGCCAAGCAATATTGGAGAAGCAAGAATACATAAAATAACAATCAAAACAATCGTACCGCTTGACATCTGCTTTTTATTCGGTTTCGCCACTGCAGAGCCCTGATTACCATAGGCGTTCTGACTGCCGTATGAATTCTGATTCCTATTGTAACTCTGATTATCATATGTATTCTGATTGCTATAGTAACCCTGATTACTGCTGCTATTCTGTCCGCTATACGAATTCTGGTTTCCGCTGCCGCCTTTTTCTTCAGCATTATTCAGTTTCATCACTTCATTGCTTTTTTTCTGCTCATATCCCGAAAAACCTTTTTCCGTAAATTCTCCTGCATTTCCTCCATCCGCAAGCCCCGCTCTGATTGTTTCCGCAAGCTGCTGCGGTGTACCGAGCGATGCAATTACGCTTTGCTCATTCTCTTCGCCCGCATCATCAAAATAATCATTATAATACTGTATCGCCTCTTCCCTTTCCGTCGGCGGCACATCTGCAAGCAATTCCGACAGATTTTTCATGAAATCCGCTCTGTTCATCCCTTTAATCCTCCCTCAAAAATACTGTTTAGCCTGGCAGAGTATCGATGCCATTCACTAATGTACAAATTCAGCTGTGCGCGGCCTTTTTCCGTCACCTTGTAATAACGTCTGTTTCGTCCTGCGCACTCCATGTCATATACTTCCAGACATTCATCCTTCTGCAGCCTGCGAAGCACCGGATAAAGTGTTGATTCGGAAATTTCTATGACCTGACGTACTTCCTGTGTTATTTTGTATCCGTAAGTGCCTTCCGCCTCACTCGATACGACCGCAAGGACAATTGCGTCCAACAGTGCGGCGCCTGTGTTGAAAACCATGCGATATCCTCCTCTTCCTCTTCTGACATATTTCATACCTTAACCTGCTTCCAATTTTAAAACTCCTTGTTAGAATGTTATAGTAAAATATAATATTATATGACGTATAATATTGTTGTTACTGATACTATACGGCATATAATATTATTTGTCAATACATATTATTAAATATCTAGTAAATAATTAAAAGGACTCCATGGATTTTCCGACTCCAGCCTTTCCTGCTCTTCCCGCTGCTCAGTTTTCCCTATCTGTTTACACCCTTGCAAACATTATAAAAATATGTTAATACTAACAAAAACAGAGTTGGGAGATACACCTATGACTCAAACTTCAAGATTCAACATAAGTTCATTCACGCTCCATGTTCTGGCTATGGGGCTAATGCTATGCGACCATGCATGGGCAACGCTTCTTCCGGCAGAAGAATGGCTGACGTGTATCGGGCGAATAGCATATCCGATTTTCGCATTTATGATTGTAGAAGGCTATACTCATACACATGATTTACGCCGCTATATGCTGCGTATTCTTTTGTGGGCCTGTCTATCCGAAATACCGTTCAACATTATGTATGGAGGCAGTGCATTTTATCCATATCATCAGAATGTACTCTGGACGTTTTTAGAGAGTTTGCTGCTTATTATCCTGATAGAGAAATGCAGAAAGAAATTTGAAAAGGTATTAGCAACAGTGTTGTCTGTTGGGTTAGTCGTTTTAGGATTCATTCTTGGCTATGCAACCATGGTTGATTATTACGGGATCGGAATTTTAACTGTTTTGACTTTTTATTTCTTTCGGGGACAAACTTGGAAAATCCGGTTAATCCAGCTTATATGCCTGTATATTTTGAATGTAAAGATGTTAGGAGGATATTACTATACTTTCCAAATGTTTGGGCATGATATAGAATTTGTCCAACAGGGACTTGCTATGATATCACTGATTCCTATCTGGTTATATCAAGGGCGTCAGGGATTCCACAATAAAATATTTCAATGGGCTTGTTACGCATTTTACCCGATTCATATCATAATATTGACTTTTTTGCAGTATTGGTCCTTAAAATAAGTCCAAGATGTGCCTTGTTTTCAGACCGTAAGACCATTTACCTCCTTGCAAACAGCACAAAAATATGTTATTACTAATAAGAGCGTTTGCTGCCGATTATCTTGATTGAGAAATACAACACGCATATAAAAACAAATGAGAACTAAGGTATGAAAAAATTACAAAAAGCATTTTTAATAATCATTGCACTGTTCATATGGGCTGTAAATTGTGCGGCTATGCCCCTGTTACAAGTCGAATCCGCACCTGCTGCAGACCGGCAGACAGAAACAGTATCCGCGAACGAGTTGAAAAAACCGGTAGTTACCGGAAAGAATCTTACGGTCGCCCAGGACGGTTCGGGCGATTTCCTCACAATACAGGCTGCAGTTGATGCAGCACCTAATAGCGCGAATATTATTGTTTTTCCCGGAACCTATAACGAAAATGTACGGGTTACAGACAAAGCAGTAAACATAATCGGTTCCGGTAAGGACGACTGTGTTCTTACCTACGATACAGTGAGTTATCTGTATGTACCATTAGAAATCGCGGCCGGTTCTGTATCAAACATAACAATATACGGGTATCACTCACAGGACAGCATGAGTAGTTATGAAACAAATCTGGCGATTGCTTCGTATGGCGCTGATGTGTATGAGCCGGTCAAAGATGTATCCGGATATGCCGTGCATGTTGAGCAGGATTTTCTGTATGGCAGAAGTCTTACATTCACAGACTGCCGCATTATATCCGAAAACAGCCATTGTGTAGGAATCGGCAGCCGTGGCAGAAGCACCCTGACATTCAAGGACTGCGAATTTATAAATTCGAATTGTGCAGGCTGTATAGCAATGCATGATTCAGTTGCAGAACAGGTTGGGGGAAAAAGCACATTCATAATGGAAAACTGCACCATGGTAACCTCAGGCGAATATGTCATTGCATTGTTTACATACAATTCGTTTAATTCATTTGATTTGAAATTTAAAAATGTGACTGCAGTTGATGATAATGGAACACTGTCTGTTCCTATAATGGCGGAGAATTATGCCGGTATAAATGAAGGCTGGGCAGGCTTATGCAATACCAGATTGCTGTCAGGCAGTAAAGGTAACAATATTTCCATTATGAACTATTGAAAAATGTTATATTGGATAAATTCCACTAAAAAAATCGTCGCTCGGCAGCGACGATTAAGAGAATGCTTCGCATTCTCAATGGAATGATTTATGTTGCGGCGTAATTTCCTATAAGATAGAAAACACAAGGCGACTGTCAATATTCAGCCGCCTTGAATTTTTATATGTTTTTTTACAACGATTTTATCTTCTCATATTCCATAACATCATTTGACTTCGCAGTTCCAGCTTTCCATTGCGATGTTATGTTCGTATCAAAAACCATTTGGATATTGTTCTGACTTTATTTTGGATATTTCCTTTCTATTAAATCAAAAAAGTGGTATAATAACAGAAAATTTACTTCGTAAATTATCTGTAGAAAATTTACTTCATAAATTATCTGTAGAAAATTTGTTTTGTATATTATCTGTAGAAAATTTGTTTTGTATA
>CAZRKN010000094.1:0-11552 GCA_964600805.1 uncultured Bacteroides sp.
CGGGCAGAAAAACTTTTTGTTTTTTTAATTGTCTACTTGACGGGTAGCACACCACATTGCATCTACCCCATTTCTTTTATGTTTCTGATTATGCTATTCACTTAAACGTTTTCGCACTATCTAATATATATGATATAGCATTTTTGGATATTCTGCAATACTTATTTGATTTTTTTTGTGCAATTTTAGCAAAAACACTAAAATCACGCCGGAAACTAATAGTCAAAATGCCGATTTCCGTTTTTAAATATGGCATCTATTCCATAAAATGTAAAAATAACAGGATTAGGTATGATTTTTATAACATACAAAACAAAGAGATGCCCTTATAGGCATCCCCGTATTTTTTCAATCATTTCTTCATATTCCGCTTCGCTTAAGTATTTCCTGTCAGGATTCATCTGGAATGTACCGCCCCATTCGTCCTTATCTTTGTACTTGGGAACCAGATGCATGTGCAGATGGCAACCGGTATCCCCATAAGCTCCGTAATTCAGTTTATCCGGTGCAAATGCCGCATGAATCGCCTTCGCCGCCCTTGTCACATCCGCCATAAAGCGGTTTCTCTCTTCCACGCTTATATCCACTATTTCGCTGACGTGATCCTTATATGCCACTATGCACCTTCCCGGCTTGCTCTGCTCTTTAAATAAAATCAACTGGCTTACGTCCAAATCGCAGATTTTAATACCGAACTTCGCCAACAGCTCTCCGCCCTGACAATAACCGCAATTATTATCCTTCATATCAACACCCCCGATTTTTCAATTTTTTATCTTATAGGAAATTACGCCGCAGCATAAATCATTCCATTGAGAATGCGACGAGTTTGCCGTAGGCATACTCTTATTCTCTTAATCGTCGCTGCCGAGCGACGATTTTTTATTTCAGTTTCCAAATATCCCTGTTATACTCCTCAATGGTTCTGTCTGATGAGAAGAAGCCTGCCTTAGCGATATTGACGAGCATCATCTTCCTCCATTTATCCTGATCCTCATAGTCGGCAAACATCTTATCCTTTACCTTGATATAATCTTCCAGATCAAGTAATGTCATGAACCAGTCTTTGTTTAACAGTTCCTTATGAAGTCTCTCCAGATTCTTTTTGTGTCCGACCTTCAGAGCCTCCTTGCTGACGATAAAGTCAACCGCCGCTTTGATATCCGGATTCTTTTTATAATAATCCTTAGATACATAATCCGCTTTTTCATAGTGCTCGATGACCTGTTCGGATTTTTCACCGAAAATATAGATATTATCATCACCTACAAGCTCATGTATCTCTACATTTGCTCCATCGGAAGTACCAAGGGTTACGGCTCCGTTCAGCATAAATTTCATATTGCCTGTTCCGGAAGCTTCTTTGGATGCTAAAGAAATCTGCTCTGAAACGTCACATGCAGGAATCATTTTTTCCGCATAAGACACATTATAATTTTCCACCATGAGAACCGTCATATACGGGCTTACTTCCGGATCGTTATTGATAATTTCCTGTAATACCAGAAGCAGGTGGATTATATCCTGCGCGATCACGTAAGCAGGAGCTGCTTTTGCACCGAAAATAAATGTCATAGGTCTTACAGGCTTCTTACCGCCCTTGATTTCAAGATATTTATGGATAATGTACAAAGCATTCATCTGCTGACGCTTGTACTCATGCAGTCTCTTGGACTGAATGTCAAAAATTGAATCGGGATTTAATGTAACGCCTTCCGTCTCCTTTACATAAGCCGCCAAATCCTTCTTGCGGTTCATCTTAATCTCTGCGATTCTGTCAAGCACCTTCTCGTCATCTATATATTCCAGCAGCTTCTCAAGCTTATCCGCATCACTCTTATATCCGTCTCCGATAGTTTCCGAAAGGAAACCTGCAAGCTCATGGTTACAGGACATAAGCCATCTTCTGAAGGTGATGCCGTTAGTCTTATTGTTGAACTTCTCGGGATAAATCTTATAAAAGGCATTCAGCTCCGTATTCTTCAAAATCTCGGTATGGATTGCCGCAACGCCATTGACAGAGAAACCATAATGGATATCAATGTGCGCCATGTGGACCCTCTTTTCCTTATCAATGATCCGAACCTTAGGATCTTTATGCTTAGCTGCTGCCCTCTTGTCCAATTCTTTAATAATCGGTACTAACTGCGGCACTACTTTTTCCAGATATTTTAACGGCCATTTTTCCAATGCTTCCGCCAGAATAGTATGGTTTGTATAAGCGCAGGTTTTGCTCACTACTTCAATAGCCTCATCCATGGTAAACGCCTTCTCATCTACCAGAATTCTAATGAGCTCAGGAATTATCATGGTAGGATGGGTATCGTTAATCTGAATGACCGCATGCTCGTACATTGTGCGTAAATCGTACTTCTTCTCTTTCATTTCCTTTAAAATAAGCTGTGCTGCATTGCTTACCATAAAGTACTGCTGATAAATACGGAGAAGATGTCCCGCCTCATCAGAGTCATCCGGATACAGGAACAACGTCAGGTTCTTCTCTATATCTTCCTTATCAAAGTCAATGCCTTTCTTCACAATGCTCTCATCTATCGTCTCAATATCAAACAGTCTCAATTTATTGACACCATTGTCATATCCTATTACATCAACATCATAAAGTCTGGAGGTTACTTTTCTATCGCCGAATTGTACGTCGAAGGTAACATCCGTCTTGGTCAGCCATGACTTATCCTCAATCCAGTCATTTGGCTCCGCTTTCTGCAGTTTATCCTTGAATACCTGCTTAAAAAGCCCGAAGTGATAGTTAAGTCCTATACCTTCACCCGGCAGACCCAATGTAGCAATAGAATCCAGAAAACATGCAGCAAGACGTCCCAGACCGCCGTTTCCCAAAGACGGTTCCGGCTCTATTTCTTCGATAACACTTAACTTCTTGCCGTTTTTACTCAAAATCTCGTCTAATTTATCATATATGCCCAGATTTATCAAATTATTAGACAGCAGTTTACCAATCAAAAATTCTGCGGAAATATAGTAAATTTTCTTCTCTCCTTCAATCGGTTCGGAAACCGCCATCAGCCTTTTGGATAAAAGAAGCAGGCTATAGTATAATTCTTCGTTACTGCACTCCGCAATACTTTTGCCGTAGGCGTTCTTTGCCTGTTCTTCCAATTCCTTCTCTAAATTCATCACAAGTACATCCCTTTTTAAGTTACTTGCCTGTGTCATAAAAAAATACCTCCTTAACAAATATACTACCATAATATAACAAAAATTAATTTTTGCAAATAATTCTTTTAAAATATATATCAAATATCCATTTCCTTCAGCGTTTCATCCCTTACATTTACATAGTAAGCGAAACCAAAGGTTCCGATTCCGGCATTACATGCAATGGAAACAGAGGTTCGCTGCATGAACACGCGGTCAAAAGGAACACAGCGCAGCACTTCGCGGCGTATCAGCTCCTGCTGCTCCACGCTGCAGCCCACATGGGAAATAAAAATAACATCTGTATTTATTCGTTTTTTACGCAGCAAATGCCAATGAATAAACCTTTTCCACGCCCCATCCAGTCTGCCCGCCCTTACACCTGACATGGTCATGCTGCTCTGGCTCATCTTAAGGGTGGGATGCAGTCCAAAAAGCTCGCATATTTTGGCGCTGAACTTATTAACATATCCATGCTGGGCAAAAATCGTCGCAGACGGCAGAATATATCGAGATTCTACACGTTTTATCATATTTTCAACATTTTTACAGATTTCATCGGCTGAAAAGCCTTCTATGGCAAGTTTTCCCGCATACAGCGCTACCAGAGCCTGTCCGCATGATACCTGCCTGGAATCAATTACACGAACATGATCGAAGCATCGTGCCGCCGTTAATGCAGTTTCATAACTGTTCCCCATATTTTTTGCCATGGAAATATGAATGACCCGCTCTCCATGAGTCAACGCTCCTGCAAAAAACTCTTCATATTCTTCCACGGAAGCGGCATCTGCAACAGCACTGCTCGTCGAATCCGTCATATACCGGTTAAGATTATCAGCCGATATCTCCAATACGTCAACAAAACGCCCTCTGTCCGTCTTAATATATGAATACATCATTCCTATGTCATACTTATCCAAAAGCTGTTCTGACAAGTCACTTATACAGTCTGTAGTAATATAAACCTTTTTTCGCTTACGATGCGTTGTCGTATGAAATTCCCTGTCTTCCTGCGTCATCTGCGGTTTAGCACGGTACTCAATAATATCATTCGGTATGAACTTAAGTATTTCCGACTCCAGAGCCATTCCCTGAATCGGCTTCTCCAGATATCCGTCAAAGCCCTCGTCCAAAAGCTTTTGCTCCGCTTCCACGGCAGGATTGGCGGACAAAGCGATTACAGCGCTGTCCCGGCATAAACCGTTTTCCTGTTTTCGCAACAGCCTCAATGTCTCGGTCCCATTCATCTCCGGCATCATATAATCCATCAGAATCACATGATAATACTTTCTCTTGATTTTCTCCAGACACTCGGCTCCGCTTCGCACAATATCAACCTGTACCTTAGTAGCGGCTAAAAGCTTGCTCTCCACCATTGAATTCATAGGGTTATCATCCACGATAAGGATTCGCGCCTCGGGAGCGGTAAAGCTCTGCTGATATTTTTCAACCTGTCCCTTGCTTAACGATAAAAATTTCACATTTCCAATCGGAGCCGGATCCACTACTTTCTGCGGAAGGATTACGGTAAAGGTAGAGCCTTTCGTATAAATACTGTCAATCGTAATCTCTCCGTCCATCAAATCTACAAGCTGTTTCGTGATGGCGAGTCCCAGACCGCTTCCTTCAACCTTCTGATTCTTCGCGGCATCTACCCGACGGAACACGTCAAAGATATGATCTAGATTTTCTTTTCTGATTCCGATTCCCGTATCTATTACAGATATCTTTAAATAGATATCTTCTCCTTTTACGGACTCTTCACGCACGGAAAGGGTCACTGAACCTGTATCCGTATATTTTGCAGCATTTGTGAGAATATTCAGAATCACCTGACTGACCCTCTTCATATCCCCGATCAGAACAGAAGGAAGGTTTTTATCAATATCCACTATAAACTCCAGCTTCTTTTCCTTAAGACGCACCTGAATCATATCGATCAGACCGTCAAACAAATCGACGGTTTTATATTGCAGCGGGACAATCTCCATTCTTTTCATTTCAACCTGAGACAGATCTAATATGTCATTAACCAGATTCAACAGCATTCTGCTGGCGCTCTGGATATTCTGCGCGTACTCTTTAGTCCCGCTCTCGCTGCTTTCCCTGAGAATCATTTCATTAAGTCCGATTATCGTATTGATAGGCGTACGGATTTCATGGCTCATACTGGCAAAAAAACTGTTTTTTTCACCACTCGCCTTTTCCAATTCCTCCTGCTGCCTGCGTGCTACATCCCTTTCAATTGCAAACATCTTCATTTGAATCTTAAGAATGGAGCCGCCGAATATTCCCACTACAAACACCGCAAAAACAGAATCCGTATATGCTGCTGCCCTGGAAGCCATCGGCTCAATCAATTCCGGATGATAATAACCGTAAGCATAGGTGAAAACATCTACGACAATAGATAAAATAAGAAAGAATGCCAGTTTTTTACCTGAAAACATGAGAAAAACATAAAACAGCCCCATAGCAAACCAAAGAGTAGCTCCTCCTTCAAGCCCTCCGCTTAAAAAAAACATAGCGGGAAATACCAAAAGGATAACAAGAAACCCTACAATAATCGCGGCAATATCAATCCTGCGGTATTTAAATGTAATCAAAAGCTCTCCTATCATCACTGCAAGCAGAACCACAAGAGGCATTACTATGATATTTAAATCCATAAGAATAATACATTCTATGATTCCAAGCATAACCATAAAACAGCCAATCAGAATGATCATTCTGAAAATCCGCTCTCTAAGCTCATAATCTCTTCTATATATTATTCCGACCAATTTATCATACAGCTTCTTCATACGTGTAAGATTCCCCCTTACTTTCCGTTTTTCAGGCTTTCCCGAATCCGTGATACGGCTTCTGCCGCTGACATATAATCAGACATTTCCACCTTTTTCCTGACAGGCGCCAGTTTTGGTGCAAGTTCAGTCTGATGATATTGATATTCCTGCATTTCCGATAATATTGCAAGCATATGCTCTCCGTCGAGTGTATACACTGCATCTTCAAGTTTCGTCAGAAATTCATCGAATTTATCTTCACTAAGCTCCTGCTGCCCTGTCGAAAAATACTGCTCCACTTCGCTAATCACACGACGGTACTCCGTAAGCAAATCCTCATGATTCTCTATAATAAAGCCGATGTCGTCTTTCTTTCCCGCCTGCTCCAAAGCTTTGGCCTTCTCGGAAAGAATCTCCGCTCCGATATTCTTCATGCCGCTTTTTACGGCATGCACCCTGATAGTATAGTTCTTCCAGTCCTCCTTCTCAAAGAGCTCGTTAAGAACTCCGAGTTCTTCCGGCGCTTCCTCACAGCATGCCTCCAGAACATCCAGATACAGTTCTTTCCCACCGCAATATAACATGCCCATCTCCACGTTCAGATCTCCGACTGCAAAACCGTCGCTAGTATTGTCCGGAGTCTCTTCTTTTGTTTCAATATCACTAGTTATTTTTTCTTCACTTTCCATAACTGCAGCCGCCGCTTTTCCTTTCTCTTTTATATCATCAACTGATTTTTCCGCCTCTTTTTTCTCATGCGTCTGGAAAATAAGTTTTTCCTCCGGCAGATTCCGTTTCAGAACTCTCTCCAATACAGATGTTTCTATAGGTTTTTCCACGAAGTCATTAAATCCTTCATCCAGAAACATCTCACGGCTGCCCGGAGCTGCATTCGCCGTCAATGCGATAATAGGCACTCTCTTATAGTAGTGCCCTACCTTATCACGGATACGGTGCATAGTCTCTATTCCATCCATCTCCGGCATCATGTGGTCCATAAATACAAAATCATATGTCATGTCTTCAATTAAATCCAATGCTTCCATTCCGCTGGTAGCATAAGTCACTTTTATCTTATATTCTTTCAGCAGACCTTCGACCACACGGATATTCATCCGATTATCGTCTACTACCAGAACATGTGCATCAGGAGCCGTGAATTTACCAGGACGCACCATCTGTTTGCCTCCCTCAGAGCCTCTGCTTCCATTCAGTATGGAAACTACAGGCAATATGTAAAACGGCTTATAAAGCCTGACTATATCGGGATTGGGAATATATTTCTCCCTGGGTCTGTCAGTCACAATTATTATTTTAGCATTCCCGGACAGTTCATCAAAATATGCCTCATCCTCCTGATATTCCTCCAGGCTGATAAAGATATGCGTAAACGCTTCAATGCTCTCTCTTCGTTTCAGCTCCGCCAGATTACGGCATGCATGGCATCTTACCTGAAGATTTTTAACCATATTGACAATGATTGCGGTATATTCATCCCGAATTGCCATCATATCAAACTGTTCCATATCGAAATATGTAGCTATATTTAACTTTTCCCTGTCTTTGACCTGTCCAATCGGCTTATCCTCAAGTACTTTCTGCGGTACGACAAAGGAAAATACACTGCCTTTCCCCGGACGGCTCCTGACGGTAATCGTTCCTCCCATACAGTGAACAAGCTCCTTGGAAATAGCAAGTCCCAACCCTACTCCGCCGCTTTGACGGTTTCTTCTTGTATCTACCTGCGTAAAACTTTCAAACAGCTTTTCCAAGTTTGACGCCTCTATGCCGATTCCCGTATCCTTCACCGATATGCAGAGATTCACTCCGTAATTTTCTCTTCTTACTTTAATCTGAATTATAACGCCGCCTTCATTGGTAAATTTGATGGCATTGTTCACCAGATTTATTATTACCCTTCGTATCTTTTTCTCGTCTCCAAAAAGTACATTGGGTATATCAGCGGCGCAGTCTACAATTAGTTCAATCTGCTTATCCCCTCTGCGTGCCATAGCCATATTAATAATGTCATTGATTGTGGAGGTGATATTATATGCTTCCTCCTCAAGATTCATTTTTCCCTGCTGCAGTTGGGAAAAGTCCAGAATGTCACTGACTAAGGACATCAGATTGTGTCCTGCATCCCTGATATCAAAAATCTCTTCGCGCATTTTTTCCGGCTCATGCTCATGCAAAGCCATCTCACTCATTCCGCAGATTGTATTGACGGGTGTTCGTATCTCGTGACTGATATTTGCCAGAAAGTCGTCCTTGCTCTGTTCTGCTTCCATAAGCGCTTCTACTATTTTATACATTTGGCTGCTTGCTTCATTTCGATGTTTCAACCAGACATAAAGCACAACCTCCATACACAGAACATTTCCAAACTGATAGCGTAAATAATTAAGCGTTTCTGAAGGAAGCTGTTTTAAATTATCCGTGATAATACCATGATAAAAAACAATGAAAAATAATGACGCCCATGTAATCCATAAAAATTCCGTTCTCCCATAAAGCGCCACAAGCAACAATAAAACCATGAATGTCGGCACGAGCACAGATAAATCATCCACAGATACAGCATACAGAATAAACATTATCTGTATCATGATACATGTAATCAATGCCCTGACCTTTCCATTCCTGTATTTACTTATTATTGCGGAAAAACTGACAAAAAAAGCCATCAGCATAAATCCCGCCATCCAAACATTTCCGCCTTTATTAACAACGGCAAAGCACAGATTTGCGGTATATATACCATATATGATATTTACAAAGATTTCATTACCTCTTTGACCCTTCTTATTCTGATTGAGAAATTCCAAAATGCTCTCCTCCTAATGCAGCTGCCTGTATATCTTTCTTAGGATCCCAAAAATATCCGCATTGAACTTCTTTCCTGCATCCGACTCCATCATGGCCAATGCTTCTTCAATATGATAGGAATCCCTGTAAACACGATTTTCCGTCATGGCACAGTAAGCGCTCACCACAGATATAATCTGTGCCGACAGCGGAATCTCATTTCCTTTCTTTCCGCAGGGATAACCGCTGCCATCCCAGTTCTCATGATGATAATGAGCAATATCTATAGACATCTGCAGAAAATCGTTGAAGTCTCCCGTATCCCGTATGTCTTCCAGAATTCTGGCTCCAATCGCGGTATGGGTTCTTATTACTGCAACATCCTCCGGTGAGAGAGCCTCCTTCTTTTGTAAAAGCTCTGTAGGTATCGCTACATTACCCAAATCGCAAATCGGCGCTGCCAATTCAATTGTATCTATGTATGATTCGGATATTAAATGTCCATATTTCTCCGATAACTGCATTGCTTCCGCCAGTATCCGGCAGTTATAACTCAGCCGTTCCATATGGTCCTTATCATAACAGGCGTTTTCTCTTGCCACACGGATAAGTGCATACAGAACATTCTTCTTCTCCATTTCAAGCTGATGCAGCTGCTCATTAACGGAAATCTGCAGCCGTCTGTTCATTTCCATCATCTCAGCGTTGGCTTCATAAAGTTTAAGATGCAGCTTCAGTCTGGCTTTTACTACCTTGGGAATGAATGGTTTCGTAATATAATCTTCGCCTCCGAGGTCAAATCCCCTTACCACGTCCGAAGGGTCGTCAAATGCAGAAATAAATATAATCTGAATATCTCTGGTCGCCGGATTTTCCTTCACTATTTTGCAGAATTCATATCCATCCATTTCAGGCATAGCTATATCCAGAATGATCAGCTGCGGATTAAGTCTGTTTACAATTTTCAGAGCCTGCACGCCGTTTTCCGCCAATATAGGCTGATATCCCATCTCCTGAATTATGTCCCTCAACACAAACCTGTTGGCAGAAACATCATCTACAATAAGAATCTTTACCGCTTCATTTACGCTGTTTTCCTGTGCCATGTTTCATCTCCCTTCAAGAATGTTTTGCCTGCATCTTATACCTTCCAAAAAAGGCTGAACCTGAATTGATTCAGCCTTTCACTCAATTTTATTACAAATAACGAACTTAAAGTTCCGTTAATTTAAATCAGCCCTTGCGTACCAGATGGCGCGGCAGACCGCTTACATATAACGGCTGTAATTCGCCCATAATGAGCGGCCTTGCATATTTCTCGTAGCCATCGTTCAGGTTCTTGCCATCCTCTGTTATCCACTCGTCGGGAACTTTTCTCTCTACATTTGCAATTGCATGGATATCATATGCGCTTGTTCCGCACTGATAAGGACAATCTCCGTTTCTGTCAAGCGTAATCATCATGCCGGTCTTGCCTTCTTCAGCAGCATTGACCGCGTCAAAACCAACCTGGAACGCTTCGTTGATATCCGTTAAGGAAGCTAAATGTGTAGCCGCACGCTGTAATGTGGAGAATTCAATGGCACGCGCCTTCAAACCGGTTTCTGCTGCAACCTTGTTAGCCAGCATAGCTGCGGTACCGGACATCTGCTTGTGTCCGAAAGCGTCTACCGCTACTTCCTTTCCAAGCTCGCATACATAGCGTCCGTCTGCAATATGCACGCCTTCAGATACTGCAATCACAACAGAAGACTTCTCCTCTGCCAGTTTCTTGACATCCTCCATGAACTTGTCCATATCAAATACCCTTTCAGGCAGATAAATCGCATCCGGACCGCTGCAGTCATCACCCTTGGACAAAGCCGCTGCTGCCGTAAGCCATCCTGCGTTACGTCCCATGATCTCTACGATACATACGGTAGGCTTCTGTACGCCGAAAGACTCATTATCACGGATAATTTCTTTCATGCTGGTTGCAATATATTTTGCCGCTGAACCGTAGCCGGGGCAGTGATCCGTAATAGGAAGATCATTATCAATTGTTTTGGGAACTCCCATGAATCTCTGCGGTTTGTTATGAGCAGCCGCATAATCGGATAACATCTTCACGGTATCCATGGAGTCATTACCGCCTGCATAGAACAGACACTCGATGTCATGCTTCTCCATAATCTCAAAAACTTTCTCATATACATCTTCATGTCCCTCAATCTTAGGCATTTTAAAACGGCATGAGCCTAAGAAAGCCGAAGGAGTTCTCTTCAATAATTCAATGCCTGTCTCATCATCAAGGTACTCGCCAAGATCGATCATCTTATCCTGTAAGAAGCCTTCAATACCATGCACCATACCATAAATTTTCTTCACTCCCAGCTTCTTAGCAGCTGCATAAACGCCTGCTACAGAAGAGTTAATAACGGCTGTAGGGCCGCCTGACTGACCAACAACAATATTTCCTTTCATTACCATATCTCCTTTATGTCTTTGATTTTTAATTTCTCATGAAATTATACCAAAAAAATCCATAGGTGGCAAGCTTAAAAAGACACACAAGCATTGCCACTTATTATGAATAAAGGCATCAAAAATTCATCTGATACGAAAGCATTCCTTTTTTGCGGTAATATCTCAAACTATCCTGCAATTCACCAAGCATCCGTTCTTTATCATTTGGCAGAGAACCCACCAGTTGAACGGGATTTAACATATGTGCCGCAAAGTAGGTACAATCATCTAATTTAAGATGACTCAGAAATTCAAGTTCCTCCGTTATAAATTCAC
>CAZRKN010000095.1:0-11486 GCA_964600805.1 uncultured Bacteroides sp.
TAAAGGTATCAAAAATAATATTTTCAGAAATCCCTTTAGCCTTGTAATCGTCATACTTACGCAGCAAAAGATATGTAGCAACAGATAAACGTGTTAATGGCATACGCTTACATAATGCAAAGTTAAAATCTTCCCCTTGATATGCAGTTTCCGCAATTTCATCAATTAACTTTTCATCATTGTGAATTTTCCGTAGAATTACCCGCTCAATATCGTTTGTATAATACAGTCCTGATATCATTGTTTCTAAAGTCATATTAATAACAATGCTCCTTTTTCAGCCTGCGAATTTGTATGTGTGCTATGCACACAATTTCTAAGGCATCATTGATGCCTGTACAAATTTGCGATTGGAAAATCAAAGATTTTTCAATCTACACTCCCTTAGACTTGATTTTATCAGAATAATTGAGAGCCAGTCAATAACGTGTCAACGGTCACAGAAAGAAAATAAGTAATCCTGCTCGGAATTGTGTAACTACAAAAAATAGATTATAATCATATTGAGAAGTGGAATTTAATAAAGGAGGCTTTTCAATGAATGAACTGTGTCAGATTATAAAAAATATGGTAATTCCCAATTTTATCAATATGGAAACATCAATAAAAACTTATAATAGAAATGCCGATTGCTGCGGAGCACCTGCCTGGAGATTTGTTTATCATGCATTACATTCGGCAGATAAATGGTTTTTTAATCCATTTGAATATGATGAACCTGATTTTCATCAAACTGGAATGGACAATCCAGATAATACATGCTCAGTTGTTCTTTCCAATGAGCAGTTATTAGAGTATCTTATGAAAATCAGAAAAAAGACTTGTGATTACTTAGATACTCTTACAGATGATATGCTTTATGAAAAACCCGAGAATTGTCCATATACAAGATTAGAATTGGTATTAAGACAATTTAGGCATCTTTCTTTTCATACGGGAATGTTAAACGGTCAGACAGCAGAACATGTAGGAAAATTTCCTATATATGTTTCTGAGGATAGTATTTTCCCGGAGGACGGTTCTCTGTTTGGCAGATATGTGACGAAAAGAAAATGAGAATAATCATAACAGATGAGAAGTTTGAAAGTAAACTTTTATACAATAGAATCCAATGAAGGATTCTATTGTCAAGAACTATTGATTGGTATGTGCGCTAAAGCGCACAGGGGGTATAGATATGGATATTATAACTCACTATAATAAACTTATTGATGATAATAACGACCCATTTCGTGATCCTCCGCAATTGAGAGAATATATGGACAAATGGGACGGACAATTATTCGTAGATTCCATGCACTTAACCCATACAAAAAGAGTTCTTGACATAGGTATTGGTACAGGAAGAATTGCAGCAAAGGCAGCGCCTTTTTGCCTCAAGCTAACAGGAATAGATATTTCTCCCAAAACAATCCATAGGGCAAAAGAAAACCTTTCCAACTTTAAAAATATTGAATTTATCTGTGCTGACTTTTCGGACTATTTTTTCGGAGAAACATTTGATGTCATTTATTCATCACTGACATTGATGCATTTTGAAAACAAACGGCAATTTATATTTAAGGTGAGTGAATTACTAAACAGAAATGGTCTTTTTTGTTTGGCCATTGATAAAAATTCCAGCGACAACATTGATATGGGTAATTACAAACTAAAAATTTATCCTGATAAAATTGATGATATAGAAGAATATATTAATTTAGCAAATATGCACATCTCTAACAGATTTGAAACAGAATTTGCGAATATTATTATTTGTTCAAGAAGGTAACTTCCCCACTTAAATGAAAATCTCTATAAGCCCTTATATCTGACCTCTATTTCCTGCATCAATAACAGTTACAATGAGCTTATTATTATCTACTTCATAAATAATGCGATATGTTCCAACCCTAAGACGCAGTATTCCTTCATATCCTTTCAAACTCTTAATATCCTCCCCTTCCGGAAGTCTTTCAATAGCCTTTACTACTCGAGCCTTTTCTGTAGCAGGGAGCTTGTCAATAAATTTCTTTGCCCTTTTCTTAATAAGTATTTGATACATCAGGTAAGCCCCCATTCCTTCTTACACTCATCTAACGTATAAGTTTCATCTTTGTCAGAATCCGTGTCCTCCAAATAATCTTGATACAATTTCTGACAATACATTTCATCTTCCTCATAAGCAGTAAGCCCCTGCACATAGGCAAGAATATATCCCAGCTTATACTCAGGCACCTGATCCAATAACTGCACTATTTTCTCTTTTTCCGACATATGAGATACCTCCTCATAACACATAACAGATAGCAATATTGACTTTTATATATTATATCTCAAAATCAGAAAAACACAACATGCAAGATTACAACCGCATTATTTATCAAAATTCTGGGAAATCTTCCGCATCATTCAATCAGTCATTTTTTCCTACAAAATAAAGAACTCTGGTAAGCTTGTTCGGGATTGTTTAACTACCGGAAATAGCTTATAATTCATATTGAAGAATCGGAATTTGCGTAGGAGGTTGAAATCTATGCTTATTAGAGAGATAGAATTGAAAGATATTGTAGCTGTCTTACCTCTTTATATTTCTTATTACAACGAGCATGAGGATAGCTGTTGGAACGAAAATACGGCGAGAAAGCGGATTCATCAGGTATTGAGTATGGAAAATTCCTACGGACTGATAGTAGAGAACGAAAATAGTGTACTCGGTTTTGTAATGGGATACTTCAAACAGTATGACGATATTATTGGTTACACACTTGATGAAATAGTCATTGCCTATGAGTACCAAAACAAAGGGATTGGAAGTATGCTTTTGAGGGAACTTGAACAGCGCGTAAAAGAGAAAGGTGCATCTTGTGTTGAGCTTCAAGCAGTAAATGATGATATGCATGAGCGATATTACGGAAAGGCTGGCTACCAAAATGCGAAAAACTTTGTAATGAAGGTCAAATGGTTTTAATGAATTCCGGTTTATCTGTTAAATCCCCTCAAACCCCTGATATTTCAAGGTTTCCCGCCAACTGAATGTTCAAACCTTATGTACTTTCCCTTGTTTTTTTTCTTACGGCTGAAACAAGGGAAAGTTTTTTACTCCCCGCCGACAGTATCTTTAAGAGCAAGGAACGCAAGGTCCTCTTGGAGCAGATCGTGCAGGCGGCGGCATTAAGCGCCGCCACCGCTTTTGAGACAATGTCAGATTCCCACTTGTATCTAATTGTATTAAACATTAAAATAGCAATTACAAAAAAAGAATGAAATTGTTTGTGCCTTTTTGCAAGTTTGTTACTCTAACATACAGAAGGTCAGGTGATTGCAACGAATGAATTTGAAAAAATGAGGCAGGACTGTGCTTCTATTGTATATCGCTTTTTGCTTTCAATGTGCAGAAATGAGGATTTAGCAGAAGAACTGACTGCCGAAACCTTTTATCAGGCTTATTTGCACATTGATAAATTCAAAGGTGAGTGCAAACCGGAAACTTGGTTATGCCAAATTGCAAAAAATGCTTTATATCAGGAAACTAAACGAACAAGGCGGACTGTCCCGTGGGAGTACCTTGAAACGGTTGAAACAAATGAGGATATTTTAGAAAGGTTGTCTAACAAAGAACAGGCGCTGAAAATCCATAGGAAGCTGCACCACCTCAGCGATCCTTATAAAGATGTTTTCACACTGCGGGTGTTGGGTGAGTTGAAATTCAAAGAAATTGCGAGCATATTTGGAAAGTCAGAGTCCTGGGCAAAGGTCACGTTTTATCGTGCCAAAGACAAATTGATTGAACTTATGGAGGAAGAAAATGAAAATAAGTTGTAAAATTGCAGAAGATCTGCTACCACTCTATCTGGATGACAGTTGTTCAGAGGACAGCCGAGCCGCATTGGAACAGCATCTGAAAGAGTGTCCATCCTGCCGTGCTAAAATGTCAAGGATGCAAAGTGACATTACTGAAAGCATCCATGTGGAAACATCAGCACCCGAATTGGCGAAATATGCAAAAAAAGTCAGGAACCACCGAATCCGTATGGTCATATCTGTTGTTTTTATTACCATCATTGCATCTGCCGTCCTTGCGCTGGGTTATTTAACGGTCAGGGATATGTATGCGCAGTCCTCTCCCGTTATTTTTGAGGTGGAGCCGGGAATCCATAACCTCACGGCTAACGATCTCGAAACGACAGCGGAGGAAATCGGGCAATATGTCTTTTATACGAACTACGAGCAAATCGAATTAATAGTGCGGGGAAATGACAGTTTTCAAGGAAGGATTATGCTTTGGAACGCAGCAGACAGCAACGGCTTTATTCAGGTTCACGATGTAAACAAAAAAGCGGTAAGTTGCACATTTACAGGCCTTTCATCGTCCAATCGTTATCAAATAACCTGCGATAATCTGGATGGAGCAACAATTACTGTCAGCGAAGGGCGTACAATCAGTTTTTGGCACAGCCTAAAATCTATACTAAGTGAGATGGTCGGAAGATAAGGTCTGAACGACACATAAAACGAAGGTGGCGGTATTTCCTGTTGTTTTGCCAATCATATTTTTGTTACACCTATTTGGGTATGAAGTGGTTCATCTATTGCCAAAGCATTTCAATCAGTTCTTTTCGCCCAATTTATTATGTGTTATAATTTATTTCCTGACAGCGTAAGAGAAACTAACCGATAGGATTGTTCCGGAATACATCTGTAAGAAGCAATGGGATAATATAAGCGGATTTGAGGTTGTAGTGAAATTCGATAATTCAGTAAAATGGAGTATCGGCAGAATTTTGCACAGTTTCTGAAAAAAATGCAGAAAAAATATGAAAGGTGACAGGCAATTGTCACCTTTGATGTGGTATTACTATAGTATAATAAATCCATATCAAATGAAAAGAAAGTTGAGGTAATGACATTGAAAAAAATATCCCTTGATGAATTTTTGAGATTAAGAAAGCTTGTTCACCGCAACGCACGACCCCTTGACTATACGAAATGGAAATGCCTTTTTGAAAATGGCAGTTGCGATGATTTTCTGTCAGTTTTGTCCAGTTACCAAAATGACAACGGAGGTTTTGGACACAACATTGAGTGCAACAACTGGAACCCCAACTCCTCTCCCTATACGGTATGCATTGCGTTGGATTATCTGGATACAATAGGGAATTACGAAAGCAGGATAAAAAATAAAATCATTGCAGGTATCATAAAATACCTTAGTTCTGAAGCATATTTATTGGATGACGGCTGGGTGGGAATGCAGGGAATCCCCAGCAATAATGATTTTTCGCATATGCCATGGTTTCATTTTGATTCCGATAAAGAACCATACGCCGATATTGGGGTGACCAAACGTCTTGCGGATTTCATTCTCAAACACGCAGACGAGGGCAGCGACATCTACTGTAAGGCAAAAGATCTGAAAGAGCGATATAGGCAGTGCGGGCAGGTTCTTCTTCATGGTTATCCCGATTATGATCCATCAGCGCTGAATATTAAATCATATGACCCTGCAACATATCCATCATGGCTGCCGTTACCGGTTTATTTCATAGATTCTCCGGAAAGCAGTTTTTATCCGGAGTGCCGACATACTGTGGATATGAATCTGGATACAATCGTTGACAAGCTGCTCAGCACACATGAGTTTCAATTTCCCTCTGCCGAGGATATTGACGCATATGAGCAAAGCAATCCTCATCCGGATGGCAAGCGATGGTGTGTACCGGAACAGACGATTGGAAATTATTATTGGAGCAGTCATTATATAACACGCGATTTGGACATACTGAGGAAGTTTGGCAGATTGGATTTTGATTTGCCTGTTCTCATATAATGAGGATATCAGGGATGTGCTGCTTAAACAGACAATTGAAACACTTTTCCGAAAAAGAGCTAATTTTATTAAAAATATTGCAAAACTCTGAGAAATATGTCATAGTATTTATTAACCATAACATTATGGCAGAGTTTTGCAGGGCTTTGTACATAATATAAATCCGTATTCGGATGCAATCTGCTATCTTCGTATACAAAACGCACTTTCTGACATCCGAATCCTAAATATACCTATATAAGAGGAGCACACAATGAGCAAGTATTTATCCATCGGAAAAGTTTCCAAGCTAAAAAATGTCAGCATCAAGTCCCTGCGGTATTATGACCGAATCGGCATCTTAAAGCCCGCCTTTGTCAATGAACAGACTAATTACCGCTACTATACACAGGAGCAGCTATATCTCCTCGATGCTATTACGCTTTGCATCAAGCTCGGAATTCCGCTGAAAGACTTGAACGGATATGTAGAAAACAGTTCAATTAATCTGCAGAAGCTCCTTTATGACGGAAAGATTCTTGCGGAAGAAAAAATTATGGAAATCCACAACTGCCTTGAAGCGCTTCAGGATACCCTGCAGCAGCTTTCCGGTTCATTCAATGGTATGGCTAAGATTCCCGAGAGCAAGTCGGGTATTATGCTGCCCGATGGTTTTTATCAGAATACAATTGACACCCGTGTAGTTCTGACTGTTCCATTGGAGGACATTGATACTCCGAAATATTACGGCCAATACATACTGAAACTGTTCGTAACCGCACAACAGATGAAAATAGGCGTAGCCTATCCTTCCGGTATTATTCATGAATATAATAACGGTGAACTGACACGATATATGTTTCTGACAATCAATGCAGATTCTGTGGAAAGCAATTCTGTAAAGAAAGCTAAAGAATCAGTACGCACTCTTCCTGCCGGAGACTATATTTATCGCAAAATCTCTAACCATTTATCAGTGTCTGTGCAGGAAGAGATGAAAGAGGTTCTGCATGGCGATTCATTCTATATTATCGAAACAGACGCCACCTCAGAACAGAATAAAAAGGACGGATATCCTTTTGAACTACAGTACTATACAAAACAGGAATGATATCAGTCCATATTACTCAAACGGCCTGATTCTATAGGTCACACCTATCTTATCACAGATTTCACGGCACTGCTGCTCCTCTTCCCCGGAAATTGTGGTCTCCACAGTAGAGAGGATAACGTTTGGTACATATTTACGCACATTTCCCGCGAAACGCAGCATTGCCTCATGTGACTGAATTCCAAATTTGCTTCGTGTCAGTTTCAGATATTCTTCACTGTCCGGAGTATTCAGACTGATGGAAATGGTATCTACAAGCCCTTTAAACATAGGCGCGGTATCTTTGTCATAAATCAAATCGGAAAGTCCGTTTGTATTAATACGTATCATAATATGAAACTGTTCCTTAGCATATGCTGCTACCTTCAAAAGATCTTCCAACCGCTCTGTCGGCTCACCGAAGCCGCAGAAAACCAATTCCTTATACTTCGCCATATCGAATTTATCAAATTCCGCAATTACCTCATCCACACTCGGCTCACGTTCCAGCCACAGGCTTCCCGAATGATTCATCTCATCCTTCGTCTGGCGCAGGCAGAAAGTACAGGCGCACGGGCAGCGGTTTGTCATATTTACATACAGATTTTCATGTACCTCATATAAAATTACCATTTTTTCATACTCCTCTCGTATATCCAATTTTAGTTTGGTGATTGCGAAACTCTCTATTTCCAAAATGTAGTTGTACAATATATACAAAACATAAGCAGGTGCTCTGCCGCCGTAGACCACTGAAAGTGGTCTTGTATTTTAGGTGCCGTATTTTGGCACCTTATGTACCGCTACTGGCGGCAACGCAGCGAAAGCGTGCCTGCGTTGATTTGTATATATTGTACAACGGACTGTTTGAAAAAAGCTAGTTCAGCAATTTTCAATCCCTCTTCAACTGATACAAAATCTCCTCAAAGCACACTCCATCAGTTCTCGGAATATCCAATTCAATAGATTTTAATATGCACTTTTTCACAAAACCTGAAGCTTTTTTCACCGATTTATCAAAAGGAACTCCGTTGATACTGTCCGCAGCTATAACAGCTGCAAAGACGTCACCCGTGCCGGAACGCTCTGTTCCAACCCTGTGAGTGCGTATCAGCTTAGGTTCTTTTCCTTTTTCATATATATAGTTAGCTATAAACTCTCCCTGCCTTATTCCGGTAATGACGACCTTCTCCGGTCCCTGCCCGGAAAGCTGCTCAGCCATGTTATATAATTCCTTTTTTTTCCAGCCGGCGTCCTTATATGACACATCTGTCAACTTGCAGCATTCAGTCAGATTCGGCGTGACAATATCGGCAAGCGATACCAGCTTTTTCATTTCCTGACACAATTCTTCAGTATATGTAGGGTAAAGCTTTCCATAGTCTCCCATAACAGGGTCTATTATAATCTGTGTATTCTCTTTGGAAAATTCTTTTATAAATTTTTTAACAATCTGAATCTGCCTCGCCGAACCAAGGAAACCTGTTGCAATCCCTTCAAAGGTAAGCCCCAGCTTTTTCCAGTTGTCTATATATTCCGGCATTCTGTCCGTATAGTCATCAAAAAAGAATTGCGGGTATCCGGTATGATTGGAAAAAACAGACGTGGGAACCGGACAGCACTGCACTCCAAGGTAAGATACAATAGGCAGCGACACCGTAATAGAGCATCTTCCGAAACCTGATATATCGTTGATTACTGCCAGTTTTTTCTGCATTTACACTCCCCCATATTCTCTAAAAGCCATAAATAACCTGTATAATCACCTATAGTACTTTAGCACAAAAAGCAAGGGGCTGCAATAGACTAATTTTCCGCCTGAAATGCATTTTGGTCAATTACATTAATTACATTTTTCCTCCAAACCGCTTAGATATGAACCCCAGCTCTATACCAACCAGAACAGCCGCAATAACCGTTCCTATCCCCACGCTTCCAAGACTCTTTATAAAAATAAGACAGGTAACCAGAGAAGTAACTACCATACTGACATCAAAGCCCACCTTAATTTTTGAAAGCGCAATACCGCTCACCTCAGATACAGCCTGTATGACCCCTTCTCCCGCCAATGGCATAATATCAGACGGCAAATACAGAAAAATTCCAAAAGCAATAAATATTGTACTGATTAACAACATACCTATTCTGATAACTATATTCTGAGGACTGGGCAGAAAACCTACGCCCCAATTACAGAAAGTGGTAAAGTATCCGAACACAATACCCACAACAACCTGCAAAAGATTTTTGAGTTTATAGTTTTTTCTAAGCAATATTATCTGCAGCAATACCAAAAAGCAATGAAACATGATGGTAGCTTTTCCCATTTCAATTCCCCATATGCAGGTCATTGTATATGGAATGGAACTAACAGGGGATACGCCTAAGTCAGATTTTACAGATAAAGCTATTCCGATTGTCATAACAAAAAGCCCTGCAAAATACACGAGCAGCCTCTTAAGTATATTACTGTTCATTTTTCTGCCTCCGTAAAAGATAAAATATAAGCATTCTTATTGTATGGCACGTAACCGGATAGGTCAAGATAAAGGAGCAGGAAATATACAATGCACCCTTTTCCTTGCATTTTTTCTCCTATGCTATTATAATTTGATAGGTGAATATTTAGTCAATATATTGAGTTTACACAACATTTTGCTTTTACACATATATATTATAGTAAGGAGATTTCATAATGAAGAAGCATATAATGAAATTAGCGGTTATTTGCATGATAACAGCACTTTTTATGACGCCCGTGTCACTTATTATAAGCAGCGCCGATTCGCCGGCAGTCGATAACAGCGGTAAGCAGGTAGATATCCTTTTCACCCACGATACGCACTCCCATCTGAACAGTTTCCTTACGGTCAAAGATGAGCAGTCTGTGACATTAGGAGGCTTCGCTCATATCAAGGCTCTTATCAATCAGGCTAAAGAAAATAACCCGGATACCCTGTATATTGATGCGGGAGATTTTTCCATGGGCACGCTTGTACAGACTATTTTTGATACGGAAGCTCCGGAACTGCGTATGCTGGGAGCTTTGGAATGTGAAGTTACGACGCTTGGTAACCACGAATTTGACTATCGTTCAGGCGGGCTCGCTTCAGCACTGAAATCCGCCGCTGCAAGCAGCGACCCTGTTCCTGCTATGGTGCTTTGCAATATTGATTGGGAAACAATGGAAGCAGAAGGGCTTACTGAAGAACAACAGCTCTTAAAAGATGCTTTTGAGATATATGGTATGAAGGATTATGTCGTACTGACCAAAGGCGACGTTAAGATAGCAGTACTTGGCATCTTCGGTGAAGATTCCCTCTCCTGCGCGCCTACCTGCGTCCTGAAATTCAAGGATGCGTCTGTGGCAGCTGCAGCTACGGTAAAGGAAATTAAGGAAAAAGAAGACGTCGATATGATTGTCTGTGTTTCCCACAGCGGAACCAATGAAAAGATAAGCAAATCCGAAGATGAAATTCTGGCAAAAGCGGTACCCGAGATTGACCTCATTATCAGCGGACATACCCACACCACCCTGCTGCAGCCTATTGTGCATGGCAACACCTACATTGTATCCTGTGGTGAATACGGGAAAAACCTGGGCACGCTGAATATGACACAGCTGTCAGACGGCAGATGGACTATGAACAGCTATGCGCTTATTCCCATTACGGAAGATATTCCATCCGACGCCGATACGCAGGATAAGATTGACAGCTTTATGGATGTGGTAGATTCCACTTACCTTTCACAGTTCGGCTATACCAGAAACCATGTGCTGGCACAAAATACGGTTACTTTTTCCCCGTCATCAGATTTGTATTATATCCATACGGAACATAATCTTGGAAATATTTTAGCCGATTCCTTCAACTATGCGGTAGAAAATGCCGATGATTTCGACGGACATCCTGTAGATGTCGCTATCGTTCCTTCCGGCTGTGTCCGTGACACCTATGCCATAGGCGACATTACGGTAGAAGATGTATTCAATTCCTATTCCCTTGGTATAGGATTAGACGGTATTCCGGGATATCCGCTGATAAGTATGTATCTGACAGGCGCAGAACTAAAAATAGGCGCGGAAATAGACGCGTCCGTATCGGACTTTATGAGAAGCGCAAGACTCTACATGAACGGAATAAACTTTTCATATAACCCTCACAGACTGATTCTAAATAAAGTCACTGACTGCTATCTGACTGATGATGAAGGAAATCGCGTGGAAATTCAGGATGATAAACTTTACCGCGTGGTATGCGACCTCTACAGCGGACAGATGCTTGGAGCAGTAACGGATGTATCATACGGTATACTTTCTATCCAGCCCAAATTTGCAGACGGCACCCCGATTGAAAACATTGAAGATGCCATAATTACAAGCAATGGACAGGAAATAAAAGCATGGGTCGCAATCGCAACGTATCTGGAATCACTGGAGGATACAAATGGCGACGGTATAGCCGATGTTCCTGGATATTATGCTTCATCACTGAATCGCAAGGTCGTAGAGGACAGCACAGCTATTTCCGATTTGCTTAAAAAGCCTAACAAATGCTCATGTACGGTAAAGAAGCAAGCAACCGAAAACAAGAGATAGACCGCCAG
>CAZRKN010000096.1:0-10977 GCA_964600805.1 uncultured Bacteroides sp.
ATTTGTCTTTCTCTGCCTGTTTCTTCATGGTGTGTAACCTCCTTTCTTTGAGGGTGCGCGCTTCCCTTAATCCTTATTATACTTATCCATTCGGTAGGCTTGTACATATGTAGCCTCTGCATCTGCAGAAAAGTCTGTAATATCAGCTGTTTTTAGAAATCTATCGCTGACATATGGCTGCAGTCGGTTCCGGTAGCCTTCCTCGTCTTTTACGGAATACGTGAGGTATTCCTTAGCAAAGTTCTGTGCGAAGCTCATAATCTCTTCATTTTCACCTTTAAAGGTGGCAAATTCCTGTTTGAAATTGTCGATAGTCTTATTAATCTGCTCTTCATCGGTAGGCTGCGCCGTAACCAAAATACCTTTTACGAAAAAGAAGATAACAAATGCCCATATAAAAGCGCGTAGAACTCTGAGATAGCCGTTTCTCTGTAAAACATAATCCTTTTCTTTTGGTTTTCGTACATCTAAAATTTTATCATTGGATTTATTTGACTTTTTTTTCATGATTCCTCCTCTTTTCCAAAGTCCAAATTTAAATCATAAGCATCCATTTCACGCATCATTGCTTCCCAATCTTCTGAGTCTGAATCTATATCCATAGAACCAGTGGAAGGCTGAAATGTGGAGACTTTTTTGGAAGTCTTGTCTGTAGGCTTGGCTCTTGGCTGTGTAGCTTTATTCTTAGCTGTTGCTGATGTACTGCTGTTACCCAAACCGGGAGTAAGAATCTTCCCGGTATCAATATCCAAAGAGCGGAGAGCAGTATTATCATCAAAATAGTAGGATTGAAATTCTGTAATGTCAGCTCCTTGCTTAAACATAAAACGTCCTTTAATATCAGGAAGATCCGTAGCATCTGTGGCGCCTAATACAATTTCAGAAGCAGCTTTATCTGCGAAACGTCCGGATACACGCAGTGGAATATTTGTTTTAATCTGACCGGTGATGATATTTGCATCCGGACGCTGCGTCCCTAAAAATAAGTTGATTCCGGTTGCTCTGGAAAGTCTGGCAAGGGTGGAAAGGTGCGCTTCCAGCTTTTCATAAATTACCCTGTCATTTTTTGAAACGCCTTTTTTATCCAGCATTTCAGCAATTTCATCACAGAAAACTCCAATCCGGCAAAGTTTATCGCCTGATGAACGGTTATATTCCTGAATGTTTTTTACGTCCATTTCATTAAATACTTCCAGCCGGGCTTCATTTTCGCGTGTCAGCAGTTCCAAAACTTCTACGGCACGTTCTCTTTTTGTAATGACTTCTCCGAATTGCCGGTATTGTTTGCCAAATTCAACGCCTCCCTTGAAATCAATCATAATCACCTGTGCGCCCTGTAATGCCATCTGCCATAGACAGCAGCGAAGTATTACGGATTTACCGGATCCGGTTTCACCGGCAATTAAAATATGCGGATTTTTATTTAAGTCGAAGGATATAGTTGATAAAGCGCTTATTCCGATATTAATTACGCCGTCTTTGTCGGAATGGAAGGTATCTCTCCATGCAATATATTCCGGGATAATGCAGTCGCTGGGGACGGTAGTAAGAGTTATTAAATTTTTGGAAGAAGAACTTTTAATCTTCAAAATATTACAGTCAAAAGCAGATTCTAAGTATTCCTTATTTTTCTTCCATTCACTTATAGGAATGGTACTTTTAAATGTAAGGTGCTGTTTTTTGCCTTCAGTTTTTGTGCCGCAAAATTGCGGATATTTCCCGTCACGGCTTTTAAAACGGATTGTAGCAAATTTTTCATCATATTCTCCGGCGCTATTTCCGGTAAAGCAACCGAGAATAAAAAGATAAAAAATGGGTAGAAAAAACAGTGCGATAAAAATTGCTTTATTTGCCACCGGAGCAAATGGTAAAAGCACATACTTATCACGGAAAACATAAATAATGGCAGATAAATAAAGTGTAAGCAGAAATACTACCATAGTAATTCTTTTATTTAAGCATTTAATGCCTTTGAAACAGTTCAGAAAAAGTGATTTTACTATACCAAATAATGCAGAAAAGAAAACACCTAAGAAATTCTCCATTTCCTTATCAATATTGCTCATGATACATTACCCTCTTTCTTGCTTTATGCATAATTTGCGGTTGTATAAGTACCGCTTAGTGGTTGAAAAGCGCTGATGGCGCATCCGTTCCTGAACGGCGGTGTTAATTTCCTTTTGCTCCATGTCTGTTTCAGATTTCAGCTTATTGCGGAGTTGCTGGGAGAAGATACGCCGGAAGTCGTGGCATTCCAGATTCAGACGTTCTGCTTCTTTGCGCATGTGGGCTTCGGAATAGAAAAGATTACCTTCAGGATGTTCGGCTGCATATTTCTGCAGGTGCTCATACAGGTAAGCGTCAGGAAGGCATTCAACGCGTCCGTTACTGCCTCCTTTTCCGTGTTTTACATCCACATGGATGATTTTCCCGTCCGAATCGTCAAAATGCAAATCTGAGGCATTTAACGCGCTGAGTTCGGATACACGTAACCCTGATACAAGTGCCAGACGGTACGCGTATTTCAGTTTAGGGTTGCTGATCTGGTTTACAGTGCGTTGTATTGGATCAAGATAAAGATACTTTTTAGGCTTTTTGCTTCTGTTACGTTTCCGGATGCTGATTGAGTGAAAATATTCTTCATTCGGCAGCTTAAGCTCCGGGTATAAATCTCTTAGATGAATTAGTCCGTTTTTGGCAGCACTGAACTCATTGCGAGTCTTGAACCGTTCCGGCAGCTCTGACTTAATAAAATCCGGATTGATATCTGCAATGCTATTGAACTGCTGATCACGAAAAAGTTTTACAACAGCAGAGTAATATTTACGTGCCGTATTCTTACTGTAGATTGTATTCAGATATTCTTTGTATGGCTCTAATAAGTCATATTTCATAGCAATTAATACCTCATTTTGATGTGTGCCGAAAACAGAAAACAATATGTTAAATTGGTACCATTGTAAACACTGATAACTACTTAAATAACTGCTATTTATGGTACTCCACGATAATAGGCTAGATTACGTAGTAATCTAGCATGATGATATGTGTACACGCACGAGCCGTTCCGGTGCGTCATGCTGTCCGGCTGCGTATTATAGCAGGACAGTATGATGTATGGAATGGGGAGGGAGTGGACACATATCATCATCTGTCTCAAAAGTATTTTGAGACAGATATATATACGTATCAGGATGAGTCAAGTTGTTTGAGCATCTGATACGTTTTTATATCAATCCAGACATAAGGGCGCCGCTCGTTAGAATCTTTTTCGCAAACTCGGCGTGTCAGACGCCGATCCTCGGCGTCAATCCAGTGTAATGCTTTCCAGGTCTTTAATTTATTATTGGCCGTCTCATAAGCGTTTTTGTTTAGCAGCTTCTCCAGTGATTCCCTCTTGATGATTAAATAACCTTTGCGGTATGGTGTGTTGATTCCTTCCAAGTATACACAGATAGCGATAAATTCCTTGATATAGCGGTAAAGCATCAAGCATTCTCCTTAATGACCGGGGCTGTTTGATCTGTAGTAATGCAGCTTAATATAGATTTATTTATGTAGTACACGGTTTGCCTGTCATTCGTGAAGGTATACTTATTATTTTCCGATTTAATTAGCATGAAAGCGCCGCAAAATTCCTTGAAATTTTTGAGCGGAATCGTAGTATTATCAGCTATTAGCTGCTCAAATGTACTCTTTTCTATCTTCAGATAATTCTTGGAATTTTTGGAGGCGTAGGTGTATTGAATAAATGCGCCGATATCCAATGCTTTCCTGATGATTGCAATATAAGATGCAAAAAAAACATGGAAGGTATCTTCAGATAGCTCCGTTGTGTAGCTTTGCGGATTTTCTGTCTTTTTTTCTGATGCTTTAAGTAAAGAAATTTGATGCTTTAAATTCTCATTTTCTTTATTTAAAGAAGAATAGAGGTCAACCAGACGGTTATATTTTTCTTTTAAAATTTGATGATCCTGTTCCGGTAAGGCAATAGCAGTGCCCATAAATCACAGACTCCTTTCGTATTAAAAATGATTTATTTTTTGAGTGAGTGTAGGATGGTTGAATCCGTGAACGTTGTCAAGTGTTTTTTTAAAAATTTTTATTGTTTTACAATGAAGAATCAGATACAATAAATAAATTAAAAAAGCGTCCCAAGTTGGGACACATATAGAATAAAAACAAAGAGGCATTACCAAATTCACATTGTAATTTGGCACAAATAAACAAGAAAGGGGTTCTGATTGAAATTCCTGTCGAATTGTGTTACTATTTCCTTGGGAATACCAAGATGGTAGGCGGTTAGCCCTCTCCGGAGGGACTGTGACCCTCTGTTTACATAGAAACCCACAAGGGAATATGGAAAAGGAGGGCTGAAGCGAATGTTGACGATTGAAGGATTGATTTCAGTGCTTGGCTTATGCCTGACCTGTTTCGGTCTTGGATACGCCATCGGCAGCAAAGATAATGACAAGACACAAAAATAGCCGCCCCTGACCTAGGATAACGGCTATTTTGTAGTAGTTTAACTAATCGGGTTGACCGTCTATCGGTAACTCCTGTGGGGCACCTGTTAGAGCAGGTGTCCTTCTGTATCTAAAGAATAGCACAAAACATTGGAAAGTTCAAGTTTATATTTTAAAACAGAATTGCAAAGCGTCCCAACTTGGGACACTTTTATTTTTTAAGGCAATATTTGCACAAAAATAGGTTTTTTTAGCATTAACTTAATACTTAAAACTTGATATACTTCTATTACTTGTTTTCGATAGAAGATTATAAAGGAGGAAAGTGTATAATTACACAAATAACTGGTATGAAAAAATATAAAATATTAATTTTAGTATCAATGCTGCTGATTTTATCCGGTTGCGGAAGTAGTACAAGTGTACCTGAACAAACATTTCAAAATGAGCCTGAAATTGAAACGGAAATAGAACAAAATACAGTGCTCAGTGAAGAAGATGCAATTGAATTATTAAGCTCATATATATTTGATTTGTCTATACTGAAAGATGATAACTATAAGTGCAATATGAGCCAGATAGAAATAAATGAAATTACAGAAAATAGTCTTGTTGCTACCGGGATTTTGAGCAATGAATACTTTATAACTAATAGACCGGTGAAAATAACCTGCAAATTAGAGGAAAATGAAATTGTGGAATGGGAAGATGAGGACAATTTGCTAAACTTGATAGATACCCCTTTATGTCCGGTAGTTCCGTTTGAACTTGGTATGATAGAAGAAATGAATCTTACCGTATGCTTGGAGAGGGCTTGGAGTAAAAATATTTATGAACTTAATTCTGATGAACTACAAATAGAATATTTAACCGAACATAAAAGTGCATCTTGGGGAAGTACAGAAGTAAAATTTCCGATGAGGATAATAGACCCTGAGGGCAAAAGCTATATAGTAACAGAGGCAATATTTATGTATCAGCCGGCAATGGTTACTTATGACGAATGGGATGGAAGTCCGAGCTGGTATGTGCTAAGGGTGACAAACACTTCTTTTGAAGATGTTGATCTTTCTGCTTTTTCGGAAGAACTACATAATGATTTCTATAAATAAATTGAATTATAGAACTTACGCACATTAGTAAATTGATGTGCGTAAGTTTTGATATTTCTTAGTTTGTTACTTTTTAACTAAAATTTATAAACGAAATTATGCTTTCTTTTTTGTACTATTCTTTTCTATATTTTTCTCATATTGCTACAATTTTGTTCTCCTAATGACAAAAAATCACCTCAGTAAATATCACTTCATGTATTCATTGAAAAATACTATTTTGCTTTTGGAATAGCCTGACTTTTTTCTTCTAAATATTGAGCTCTTAACATTTTTTTTGCTTCACCAACTAGAATATCTTGATTATCTTCATTAAGCAGATTAAAAGTATCTAAAACTTTTTTGGCTCCAGATGATAATGCAGTAGTATTATTTAGATATTGATTTGGAGTTAATTTTCTATCTTTTTCTAAGAGTAAGTCTGCACTTACAGAAAAATAATCTATGAGCAAAATAAAGTATTCTAAAGAAGGAATTCTTTTATTAGTTTCCCATAGTCCTACTAATCCGGAACTTACATTTAAGTCTTTATTTTCATTTTCTTTATTCAAAGAAGAATAAAGGTCAACCAGACGGTTATATTTTTCTTTTAAAATTTGATAATTCTGTTCCGGTAAGACAATAGCAGTGTCCATAAATCACAGACTCCTTTCATATTAAAAATGGTTTATTTTTTTAAGTGAGTGTAGGATGGTTGAATCCGTGAACGTTGTCAAGTGTTTTTTATTAAATTTTTAAAGACTAAATTTTAAAGAATAAAAGTATTATCTTGTTGCGGGGTTGTTGCATGATTTTGGACATATGCAATTGTCGCATATTGGCAAGTTAGGTAATTAAGATATTAGAGATTGCGGAAGTTGCTGAATTTATAGGCATATAAGCATATGGATAAAATATTATGAATGTATTTTAAGCTTAAAAATAAGATTATATATGCTGCTATAATGCCAGTAGGTAGAATATTACGAATAATCCATACCAGATGGCTGAAAATCACATTATTTCAGCACTGTGGCTATAAATAGCTCATCTGGGATAAATGTAAAGTTTTTGCAGTAATGGCAGAAATGTGACATAAAGTAATATGAATAAAGTAATATTTAAAAATATATTGAAATTTAATGACATTGTTGTTATATTATGAGTGTGGTCACAAACCAACGGAAAAGGAAACTTTTTCGAGGAGAGCATCCATGACAGGGTGGTAACCTCCCGAGCCAATTGCCCTAGAACGCTAGGAGTACATAGGAAGGGAGGTGCGTGATATGACAGCATTTGAGATTATATCAATTTTCATTGGAATACTAACACTGTTAGTAACCTTTGGCAGCTTGATTGTTACGTTTCTTGCCTTTCTCTCAAGAGATGAGGATAACAAGAATAAATAAAAATGCCTCACCTGTCTGCAAACAGATGAGGCGGTGTCCGTAAGGACAATCTAAATCGTTTTGGGAGCATCCACTTTGAAGTGGGTGCTTTTCCCGTGTCAAATATATCATAATGAGCAAGGAAATTCAACAACTATTTTCTAGGCAGAACTGCTATATAAGAAATGTCCCAAGTTGGGACGCTTTTGATATAAACATATTGAATACAATAATATATTTTGTATACTATGAATGAGAAAAAAGCGTATATTGCAAATATAAATTGCATATGCTATAATGCCAGTAGGCAAAATGTTATGGATAGTCCATACTGGATGACGAAAAGCCCCAGTGTTCCAGCACTGAGGCTTTTCTATTCCCAATTTTGGCAATGGCAGGGATTAGAGCCATAGGCTAGTTACCGACTATTTCTTGCCGCTGTCTAACCATTTGATGATGTAGTGGCAAGCTACACCAGCCGCAACAGCGACTAAAAATGTTATGAATACTTCCATACTGGCACCCCCTTTCTGCACCAGTCTAGGGGCGGTAACCAAAAATAGTATACTACAATGTCATCCAATTTTCAATCAAACGCCACAGGCTTATCTAAAATTCAGTTTTTCTACAACGACGGGACGAGCCACCTTTTCTCATCCGGTCCGGATCTATCAGGTTCGTATCTATGTAGATCGCATTTTCGGTTTCATATAAGACATTGACAGCAATGCTGTAATCTCCTGCTCCCCATATCCAATACAAATATACAGAAAGCCCTGATCCTGAAATGTCAGATAAAAAGGCTTTGTCTTTTTCTCCTCAATCATTGAAAGCAATTTCTCAGGCAGATTATCCTCCGCAATTACACTTAACTTTAAATTCTTAATTCTCTCCATAGGGTCATACTTTATGCCACAAGCTATCACACTCATGCACATTATGCATACAGTTAGAATTCTGAATATTCTTTTTTCTAATTTACTCATAGTAATAAACATTCTTTAATATTGGTCACAATTTGACAAAGTCCGCCATTCTAAAACGCGTCCTAAGTTGGGACACTTTTAATTTCAATGAAATATTTGCACAAAAATAGGTTTTTTTGGCATTAACTTAATAATGAAAACTTGATATACTTCCTTTACTGGTTTAAGTCAGAAGATTATAAAGGAGGAAAGTGTATAATTACACAAAAAACTGATTATGAAAAAGTTCAAAATACTAATTTTTATTCTAACAATGATATTGTTAGCAGGCTGCGGAAAGCGTGAAGTTGAAATTGATATTACGGAGTTTGTCCAGATCAGCTATACAGGGATAAACGGAAAAGCAGAAGCCTATGTTAAGTTTGATTTCCCAAGCTTTGAAGAAGCGATCATAGCCAAAGTAGACAGTGAAGACATTTCAGTGATGCAGCTTGCTACTTTGGAAAAGTCAATTAAACTTGAGACTGACAAAACGGAAAGCATATCAAATGGTGATACAATTAATGTATCCATAACATGGAATGATGAACTTGCAAATAACATAGGTGTGAAGTTTATGGGGGCGGAGATAGCAATTGAGGCTGCTGATATAGAAGAGGGAGAGGTGATAGACCCATTTCAGGGTATTGTGATTGAATATAGTGGAACGGCGCCATATGCTAAAGCCAGAATTAATGAAGATTTATGTGCTCTGCCCAATGCTATATCATATAAAATGGAAAATGAAGGTGATATTTATACGGATTATTATATTACGAATGGTGACGAAATAAAAGTAACTGCATATTATAATGCTGATTTATTGGAATCACAGGGATATATAGTAACAGAAACAGAGAAAACTTTTATTGCTGAAGGAATAGATTATTACATTACGGATTGTGCTGACATAGATGAAGAAACATTTAAAAAGATGGAGTCAAAGGCGATAGATAGGATAGAGTCGGAGCTGGAATATAATTATCAATATAAAAAAATAATGTATCCGGACGACTTTATTGGAGTGAGTCTGGAAAAAGGAGAGGTCAGCAATATTGAATTAACAAGTGCATATTTGCTGGTGTTGAAAGAATTGGGTAAAGACACATTTTCAGCAGCAAATTATACTTATCTGATTTTTAAAGTTACGGCAATGGACGAAAAGAATCCTGAAGGTAAAACGGTATATGTTCCCGTTGGATTTAAAAATCTTATTATGCAAAGTGAAGGAATTGATGTTGATACTATAGAACCCTATATTACTACTGATACATATGAGACGATTGATGACATGTTTAGAGAACTTATAACTGAGAAAAATGATCAATATACTTATAAGGAAATGACATATTAATATAAAAATCACACACATTAGTTTATAGCTGGTGTGTGTGATTGTTGATTTATGGCTTTTGATATTTACTAAAATTTTGTAAATGGAATTAAGCTTCCCTTTTTGTATTTTGATTTTCTATATTTTTCTCATATTCCTGTAATTTTTCGTATTTTTTTAATTCACCTAAGGCAATATCTTTATAATCCCGGTTTAATCTTCTGAAAATGTTAAGAATTGTATTTTCCTCTTCAGATAATTCTGACTGAGGATAATTTACTATGGAATTACTTTCAGTTGTTAAGCCTAATAAATAATCAGTTGAAACGGAAAAAATATTGGATAATTTAATAAGAATATCAATAGGTGGTATACGTTGATTATTCTCATAAAAAGATATCATTCTAGCTGTAAGCCCTAGTTTAATTGCTAAATCTTTTTGAGTCAATTTTTTTAAAATACGTTGTTTTCTAATCTGTTCTCCCAATGACAAGAAAATCACCTCAATTAATATTACCATTTATAAATAAAAAAATATTGACAAGGCACAAATAGTGCTATATATTTAAATAAAAGGCACTAATAGTGCTTTTAATTTAAGCAAAAAGCACTGTTAGTGCCGCATATAAAAAAGGCACTAAAGTGTTTTTAAGAATTTTTGGAACTTTGATGGCAAAACGCCATTTTTGTTTTATCGTTTCGGGTTTCAAAAGTAAACTAAACAGAATATTTCCATTGTTTGAATGTGATATTGGATGCCTGTTGACTTAACAAGATTAGAGAGGAAGACGATGGAGAAATTTTTAGAACCTGATATTTTAGAAACTAATCCAATTTTAAAACCTGATCCATTTCTTGCATAACGGCTGTCAGGAATGATTGAATCCAAAATGTTTTTTGATAGTGAAAAAACAGTTCAGATGCTTAAAGAATATGTGATTCAATATGAAGCGGATTATGGAACGATTGAGGAATCTCTGGGAATTGATATTGACAATAAATTACTATATTTAGGATGTATTACAGATGGGGTTACGTGGTCTTTTACAGAACAATTAGCATGGGAGATAGAACATTATATGTCTCGAGATATTAAGAAAACGGTTCAGGTGTTAAAACAATATGTTGACCGATACGAAGATGAAGAGGTAGGAATATGGACAGAAAGCCAAGTGAAATAATCACAGAATTTCTAAACTTCCTTGAAATATCAGAGCAGAAATATGAAACCGCATATGAGGATGTAGGAAAAGAAGACAATAAACTACAGACATTTCTCCATGATATGGAATTTGCACCAAATAAGAGTGAAAGAAATAAAATCGCAACAAGACTGCAGCAGAGCCGTAAAACAAGAAGAAAAGCAAAAGATTGCACACAATTATATGAAAAGATACATAATTTTTATACAGAAAAACAGAATAGCAATCCGCTAAAGGCATTACGGAGATTACTGAATGAGCAGATTACAATGGAAAAATATCTGTTTAGCGATAGAGAATTTAAGAACAGGGTCGAATGAAAACTATGTTGTTAATCCGGATATTCCGGAATGACATATAAAAGTATTAAGATATTTCCATTTTTCAGAAACCGTGTTTCGTCCGGAGGATTGATGGCGCTTACTCCGCACCCTGCGCTTGTGCGATAACAATGAAAATCATAATGAGAGTTAAAAGTAAAGACTAACTATTAAAAGTCAAGCCTAAAATGAAATTTTTAGAATGAATTGCC
>CAZRKN010000097.1:0-10626 GCA_964600805.1 uncultured Bacteroides sp.
TTGATTTAAGCAGATGACTTGAAAGTTTCCGGAAGATAATGTATAGTATAAAATATCGACATGAAATTATCGTAGTATTCTCAAAGGGGGGCGGCGGAATAAATGGAGCACTTATATCAGAGATATGTGGATAACCTAATCGAGGCACATGGTCTGATCAAACCCGGATTTGAACCGAATATGACTGCGGAACAGTTTCTGCAGGCAATTCGTGAAAACGCGACGCGCATGTATGAGATTCATACGGATAACAGCCAAATCCTGGACGAGGTTCTTTTTTCTAAAAAAGCGGATATTCTTACAGAGGAAGAGGTTTCAAGCCTGAGCGAACTGGCTGAGGTGCTTTTTCATTTTAACCGTAGTTTGGACACCGGTATTGCCTATCGGATTCATCAGCTGTTATATACATATGCACAGTATCACGAGGATATTGATCTGATGATACGCGAGCTGTACTATCAGGGAATAACCTTATTTTATCTGAATATCAAGGATGAGAGCCAAAACGTGGATTTGTTTCATAAGCAGATTGGCGAATATTTCAGAATGGGCGCTTCCTATCTGGAACGGTATGAAGAATTGAAGAACCCCCAGACACGAAATTATATTCTGCGCTGCCTGGGTAATATTAAGTATGGGTTGTCCAAACAACCGGACGATGTTTCGGCCTATTGGACGGCTTATATGAAATGTTTCAACAGTGCCATGGAAGTTTTTGAGTCACCGCACTATAGACAGATGAATCCTGAAGTTCCATGGGATACTTATGTCTATACAATGCATTATGACAGGACGAAGTTCCTGTCCGTTCTCAGGGATAAGAATGATCCTGACATAGCGCGGGAAGTAATGGTTTCTGCGGACTATATTTATCGTCATCAGGAACAGATTTCCCAAACCAGCGGTAGAAGTGTGGGCGCTCGTACCCTGTATGTAGATATGGCGGCTAAATATCATATGGGTCTGGCTGCGATACAGGAATTGATGGATACCTTGTTCGAACTCTGCGAATCTGCCGATGTTAATGATTTTTCAGGGGATAACATCTGGACACTCTTAAGTACTCCTGAATACCTGACGAGCTATGCCGGATATCTTTCCGAAGAAGAACATCAGGCAATACAGTCCCGGCTCAATCGCGCCATGGAAAAGCAGAAGGAATATTTGTTTTTGCTTCCCAATAATGAATACGGACTTCAGGTTTCCCAGGCGGTTCAACGTATTGCAATGTATTTATCCCGCCAGGATATAACGTTTTCCCATCGGCTGCTGGATTACATTCTGGCCTGCCATCCTCCAACATTTGTTCATTCCAGAATGGTCGCATTGCTGACCAGATGGTTCTGTGCCCGGCTGGTGCAGGTGAATCCCGAGCTGCTGTCAGGTACCTTTGGTTTTGATGAAGTCGATGAGCCGTCAGGTAATCTGGAACAGTTGTTGGAGCTGGCTTATGAGAGCGGACTGTATCATGACCTTGGAAAGTGCATGCTGCTCAATTATGTGGGGTGTTACAGCCGCAAGTTGTTGGATGAGGAATTCGCCTGTATCAAATTGCATCCTTTTTTGGGCTGTAATCTGTTGAAAGCTCTCCAAATGGATGATATGGCGAAGATAGCCTATTGCCATCATCGCTCATATGACGGAAGAAGAGGCTATCCGAACTCTGATGAAGACTGTCCTGTCCGCGATCGCCTGATTGCTGATATTGTTACTGTGGTGGACGCGCTGGATGCCGGAACGGATAACATTGGACGCTGCTACGCTGCCGCCAAAGACTATGAAAAGCTGGTGGGAGAACTGCAGTCCGGAAAGAACACCATGTATGCTCCCGAAATTGTGAGATTGTTCGACGCCCCCGACTTTTATGAAGAGACAAAACAGTTTCTTGAAGAAAACCGTAAGCGGGTGTACATTGAAGTGTACAACATGGAACATAACTTTGTTTAGTGCATTTTCCGGTATTCCTTCGGTGTAACGCCGTATTTTTCTTTAAAAAGGGTATAAAAATGCGTACGGTTCGTGAATTTAAGCCGCGCGGCAATTGCGCTGATAGGTTCGTTGGTTTCAGTCAGGCATTGTGCGACCTTTTTCAGACAGAAGGTCATGCCGTAGTCGAAAAGGCACAGACCGGTGTATTTATTTACGATGCGGTTGAGATAATCACCGCTGTAATTAAGAAATTGTTCCATTTCCGTGCGTGTCATGCGGCCGTTGCTTTCCTCAAAGAGCCTTGTAATACGTGAAAAAAGCAGAAAATCGCTGTTTGTATCAAGTCGGATATTGGTACAGTGATAGTATTGCGGTGAGGAAAGGTAAGACAAGAATGAACAAAGCAGCCCGCATATCCGGTAGAAAGCGCCAAATTCGGGATAAAGCAGTGTCTGTACCATCGCATCTGCCAATGAATGCAGACGGGACGTATTCTGATAGTTGCGATAAGTCGGAATAAAATCAAGGTATGCGCGTTTACCGGAATTTTTCAAGTCATCCATAATAAAGTTGTAAACAGCACTGTTGCAAATCTCTTTTTCGTTTGTAAAAAATGAATTCTGTGCAGAATCAAACAGCCCGGTGATAAAGTCAGACGACAGACCGATATACAGAACCTTACTTTTGGAATTATAATGCTCCAGATGGCGCAGACTGCGATTGATAAGGCAGCAGGAGCCGGCAGTATACAGATACTCTTTTCCTTCTATCTTCTGAACAATGCTTCCCTCCAGAACAATTACGAACTCAAAAAAATCGTGGAAATGCGGTGCGTCTTTATGGTAAGAGTAGTTTTTCTGGGCTGCGGATTCCTGATATAAAACAGATTTATCGAATGATAAAGTGACTACATTCACATAGTCCCCGGGGTCAGAGCCGTTGCAGTATTCCAGCGTAACCTGAAAAGGAACATTCATGCTGTAAAAGCGGCTGAAATCACTTTCTCCATTCTGTACTTTAATAGAGGAGTTAATACTATCTAATGCCTCCAGCATATTCAGTATATTATCTTTTGCCATGATTTTAAACATGCTCCTTTCCCAGCCTTTTTCAACCTTTTCCCTATTTCTTACAGGTGTTTGGTATTATTATGAATCAGCGCTTTTTTTGATGAATCCCGAATATGATACAAACTGAAACTTTAAAATCGTTTTGCGATATTGATGGGTTATGCACTGATTGTCTATAATATTCTTATAAAACCGCCGTTATTCCCGCGAGCAATGAGGAAAATAGCCATGCTTACAAGCGAACTTGTTCGTTTTGGATATCTTGACGAATGCCGCGAGGGTCTTGACTAAGACAATTATAGATAAAATTATCAAAAAAGTAAAGCAATACGGCGATGCATCAAGGTATCAAGAAAAATCAAAAGGTGTACCAAAAACAGAAAGGGAGGAACATATTTATGAAGCGTTTTCACGCAAAATTACTTGCTTTGTGTGTAAGCACAAGTCTTTGCTTCACTGCTTTGGCAGGCTGCGGAACAAGCAGTGATAAGCAGGACGCAGATAATCAGACACAGGATTTAGCACAAACGCAGGATCTGACTCAAACGCAGGATTCCGGACAAGCGGAAAATACGTCGGGAGGGACTGATATGGAAGTCACCGTATTTCCGCTGCCGGATGGTCCGGTAGAATCTGAAATTTATGTGGAGCCTATTGCAAATATTTCAGATGACTTTATACGCGGTATGGACGCATCTATAGTGCTCGTCGAAGAAAAGAGCGGCGTCAAATATTACAACTATGAAGGCGAAGAGCAGGACGTCTTCATGACAATGGCGCAGTCAGGCGTTAATTACATACGTCTGCGCGTATGGAATGACCCGTATGATGAGAACGGCAACGGATATGGCGGAGGTAATAATGATCTGGCTACTGCCATTGAACTTGGCAAGCGTGCTACCAGGTATGGAATGAAGGTATGCATTGATTTCCATTATTCGGATTTCTGGGCTGACCCTAAGAGACAGCATGCTCCAAAAGCATGGGAAGGAATGGACTGCGAGCAAAAAAGCAACGCGCTATATGATTATACAAAAGCAAGTCTTACGGAACTTCTTGACGCCGGTGTAGATGTAGGAATGGTACAGATCGGTAATGAAATCAACAACGGTATGTCCGGTGAGACGCTTGTTCCCATGGTTACGACTCTTTTGAGCGCAGGAAGCCGTGCGGTACGTGAAATATCCGATACATACGGAAAAGATATTCAGATTGTTGTACATTATACCAATATTGAAGATAATGACGCAATAGATCGTATTGCCACAAACTTAAAAAACTTCGGCGTGGATTATGATATTTTCGGTTTGTCATATTATCCGTTCTGGGATGGTACAAATGAAAATATGCAGAATGTTGCAAAACTTATTCAGGAAAAATACGGTAAAAAGGTGGTTATTGCAGAAACATCATATTGCTATACCTCAGAAGACGGTGACGGCTGCGGCAACAGCTTCGTAGGTATAGGCGATCTGGTTGACGGATATGGCGCAACGGTACAGAGCCAGGCGACCATGATCCGCGATGTCTGCGCAGCAGCAAATGAAGTAGGCGTACTTGGCGTATTTTATTGGGAAGGAGCATGGATTCCGGTCGGTAAAGCAAATGTTGACAATTCACCTGTATGGGAAGAATTCGGAAGCGGATGGGCAAGCAGTTATGCCGGTGACTACGACCCGGAAGACGCCGGATTATATTACGGCGGCTGTTCGTGGGATAATCAGGCAATGTTTGATTTTGACGGTTACCCGCTTGCTTCTTTAAATGTGTTCAAGTATTTAAAATACGGTTCAACCGCACCTTTGGCTATTGACGTAATTCCATCGGTTTATGTAACAAGCGATGTAGGAACTGATTTAAGTCTTCCTGAGAAGATTGATATCATTTATAATGACCGTTCGGCAAATGAAATGGCGGATGTTGCATGGGATGAGGCACAGATTGCCGCTATAGACACGAATGTCGGCGGTACATACGTGATTAAAGGCTCTCTTAATGACGGTACGGAAGTATCCTGTAATGTGGAAGTCAAGATGATTAACCATGCCAAGAATCCGGGCTTTGAAGAATCCGATACTTCAATGTGGAAGGTTACATATGCAGGAGACAATAATCCGACGGATTTCCAGAGAAAAGCAGACGACGCTTATACCGGAGAAGTGGCTTTCCATTTCTGGTCGGCGGACTCCGATATGGAATTCTCAATCGAGCAGGAATTAACGGATTTAGAGCCCGGAACTTATCAGCTTATGGCATATGCTCAGGGCGGCGATGTGTCGGAAGATGCCGAAATGGAATTATATGCAATTGTCGGAGGAGAAGAACAGACGGTTTCATTCATGGTAACCACTTGGGCGAATTGGCAGAATCCCACGATTCCTGAAATCAAAGTTACTGACGGAACTCTGACAATCGGTGTCCGCATGAAGTGCAACGCCAAAAGCTGGGGGACAGTAGATGACTTTACGTTGAATAGGATTTCTGATTAAACAAAATTAAGAATAAGCCTCTCTGTTGTATGGACGGAGAGGCTTTTAAAATTCCCCTTTTTTTATAATCTCATTTATGATAGACTGGAATTATTAAATTAGGAGAGGAGCATGGTTATGAGAAAGAAGCTGAATCACTTTTTATCAATGGTAATGATATGCTCAATGATTGGGATTAGCGGCTGTGGAAATACCGGAGAACAGCCGGCTTCGGAGAATGTGGAGTCCGAGTCTGACAATGTTTCAGAAGAACAGCAGACTTCGGTAAATGAAAGAACCAAGATTGAAGCGATTACCTATGATCTGCCTGCTGAGGCGGAAGAAGCCGGAGTTTACGTAGACCCGATTGAGAATCTCCCAGATGATTTTATCAGGGGAGTAGATATTTCCAGTATTATAGTGGAAGAAAACAGCGGTGTTGTTTTCTATAATGAAGAAGGCGCCGAACAGGATATTTTTCAGACGCTGGCACAGAATGGCGTAAATTATATCCGCGTGCGTGTGTGGAACAATCCTTATGATGAGAACGGCAACGGATACGGTGGCGGCAATAACGATACGGCGACGGCGTCCGTGATTGGCGCGAGGGCAGCGAAGTATGGAATGAAGCTGTGCGTGGACTATCATTATTCCGATTTCTGGGCGGACCCAAGCAAGCAGATGTGCCCGAAAGCGTGGGAAGGTATGGCGATAGAAGATAAGTCTGAGGCGCTTTACCGGTTCACCAGAGAAAGTCTGACAGAAATCATTAATGCAGGCGCCGAAGTAGGTATGGTGCAGATTGGAAATGAAATCAACAACGGTATGTCCGGCGAAGTTGACTGGGGCAAGAGACGGCAGCTTTTGCAGGCAGGTTCCAGAGCGATTAGGGAGATAAGTCAGGAAATGGGTATGGACATCCGGATTGCAGTCCATTTTACCGATGTTTCCGATAAAAGCGGAATACTTGCCAATGCGCAGAAGTTAGTGGATAAAGAAATAGATTATGATATTTTCGCGGTTTCTTATTATACATTCTGGCATGGCAGTCTGGAAAACCTGACGGAAGTGCTGAATACGGTTTCAAAAGATTTTGGTAAAAAAGTGCTCATAGCAGAAACTTCTTACCCATACACTGTTGAGGACGGAGACGGTTCAGGAAACAGTGTCAGCGAGGGCGATTTGACAGCGGGATATCCGGCGACGCAGCAGGGACAGGTAAATGCTGTCCGTGATGTATGCGCGGCAATTGCAGGTGTCGGAGAAGCAGGACTTGGAGTTTTCTATTGGGAGCCTGCATGGATACCGGTAGGAGTTTATGACGGAAGTTCTGCCGATGTGCTTAAGAGCAATCAGGAAAAATGGGAAGGTTTTGGTTCCGGCTGGGCATCCAGCTATGCATCGGAATATGACCCGAAGGATGCAGGAAAATACTATGGCGGAAGTTCATGGGATAATCAGGCTATGTTTGATTTTGAGGGACATCCGCTGGAATCTTTGAAGGTATTTAAGTATCTGCACTGCGGTACGATTGTAGAACAGGTAGTGGAAAAGATATCAGTAGACGATGTTAATATCTTGATTGGTAAAGAAGTCGAAATGCCCGAAAATGCTACAATTTTATATAATGACAGAAGCATAGACGAGGTGCCGGTCGAGTGGTATGAAGAGCAGGTATTAAATATTGACACTTCCCAGGCGGGAAGTTATGAGATATGGGGCAGAATCCTCGACGGTACGGAAACTACCGATGAGATGACTGAGATTTGCTGCATCGTAAATGTGGATAATTTTAACTATGTACTGAATCCCGGCTTTGAAGATGCGGATACTTCCATGTGGGAGATTACGAGCAAAGCCAGTGGTACAACGGATTTTCAGGAGAAAGAATCCGATGCATACAGCGGCGTTATGTCATTGCATTTCTGGTCGGAGTCGGAGGTGTCTTTTACGGCTGAACAGAAGATAACGGGGCTTACGCCGGGTACTTATGAGTTCGGACTGTATTTGCAGGGCGGCGATGCAGGAAGCAACGCAGAAATGTATATATACGCGGATAACGGAAGTGAAAATCTGACGGCAGCAACCGGCGTAAGCGGCTGGTGCAACTGGCAGAATCCGGTAATTTCTGACATTACCGTAGGTGAGGACGGAACGCTTACCATTGGTGCATCCATCACCTGTGCGGCAAAAGGCTGGGGAACGCTGGATGACTTTTATCTGTATAAGGTTGATTAATCTCTAAAATAAAAGGCGGAGGAAAAACCTCCGCTTTTTTATTGTCTTGCAGGAAAAAGAAAAAAATGGAAAAAGTTGTTGACAAAGCAGAATTGATTGTGTACAATTTAATTATAAAGGTTGTACACAATTAAAATACACACAATTTAGAAGCGCACAATAAAAAGGGAGGCAAGATATGAATATTTATGATTATTCTGTAAGGGCGCAGGACGGCAGCGAAGTTTCTCTTGCAGATTACAAAGGCAAGATTCTTTTGATTGTAAACACGGCAACAGGCTGTGGTTTTACACCGCAATATGAAGGATTACAGGACTTGTATGAGAAGTATCAGTCACAGGGGTTGGAGATTCTTGATTTTCCATGTAACCAGTTTGGACATCAGGCACCGGGAAGCGATGAAGAAATCACGGACTTCTGTCAGTCACGATATGGTGTAACATTTCGGCAGTTTAAAAAAATCGAGGTAAACGGTGAGGGCGAAGAACCGTTGTACACTTTCCTGAAATCACAGAAGAAAGGCGTTATGGGCAATAATATTAAATGGAATTTTACTAAGTTCTTAGTTGACCGAAAAGGGAATGTAATTGAGCGTTTTGCTCCTGCAGTTACACCTGAAAAGATAGACGAACAAATAAAGGGACTGTTATAGAGTTTAAGAAAGTGAGAGGATGATAGATTGAAAAATCAAAGATTTTTCAATCGGCAAATTTGTGCTGACGCCCAAATTCGCAGGCTGTTGGCAGCATGGATGAATAGTGCGAAAAATAAATTTTTCACACGCAAGTTTAGTGCAAAAGCGCTTATAGCGCTGCCAAAACTCGCAGGTTGAGTAAGAATGGAGGATTTCTATGAATATTTATGATTTTAACGTAAGAAATACAGAAGGCGCTGAAATATCTTTAAAAGACTATGCCGGAAAAGTTATTTTGATAATAAATTCTGCAACAGAGTGTGGTTTTACACCGCAATATGATAGTTTACAGGAGCTTTTTGAAAAATACGGCGGCGAGGGATTTGTGATTTTGGATTTTCCATGTAACCAGTTCGGACATCAGGCACCGGGAAGCGATGAAGAAATTGTAAGTTTTTGCGATTCAACTTATGGAATTACATTTCCGATTTTCTCTAAGATAGAAGTGAACGGCAGTAACGAGAGTCCGCTCTACGCCTATTTAAAGTCACAAAAAGGTTTTGTGGGATTTGATCCGGAACACCCTTTAACACCGATTCTTGAAAGTTCTTTGGAAAGAACAGACCCGGATTATGCCAAAAGCAGTGATATTAAATGGAACTTTACCAAATTTCTGATTGACAGACAGGGGAATGTTATAGAACGTTTTGAGCCTACTGCAGATATATCTATAGTGGAAGAAGAGATTGTAGGGCTGTTAAGGCCGAAGAATGATAATAATATTATGGAATATATTTATAAAACCCATGATACCTGCTCCAGTGAAATAAAACTCAATATTGAAGGAAATGTGGTAACAAACATTTCTTTTACAGGTGGATGCAATGGAAACCTTAAAGCGATACCGCGTCTTGTAGATGGCTGGACGGTGGAAGAAATTGAGAAAAAGTTGTCAGGCGTAATTTGCGGACGCAGGCCGACTTCCTGTGCAGACCAGCTTGCTAAGGCCTGCAGGGAAGCATATGAAAAACAGAAAGAGAGGATGCAAGTTTGAAAGTAAACTTTAATACAATAGAATCCAAGGAAGGATTCTATTGTCAAGAACTATTAATTGATATGTGCGCTAAAGCGCACAGGAGGTATAGGCATGAAAGTAGAAGTAAGGTATTATACAAGATCAGGTAATACAAAAAAGCTGGCAGAGGCAATTGCGAAAGCAGTCGGAGTAGAGGCAAAGACGGTTGATGAACCTCTGAAAGAAGATGTTGACATATTGTTTCTTGGCAGTTCGGTCTATGCGTATGGAGTAGATGAAAATATTAAAAAGTTTATTTCAAATATAGACGTGCAGGTAGGTAAAGTAGTAAATTTCAGTACAGCCGCATTAATAAAATCTACATATAAACAGGTAGGTAAGCTACTTGCGAAAAAAGGAATTGCGCAGGCAGAAGAAGAATTTTACTGTAAAGGTTCTTTTGGTTCCATACACAAGGGAAAACCGGATGAAAATGATTGCAAGGCGGCTGCGGATTTTGCAAAAAAAGTCATATTGTGATAAATTATAGGGTGAAAAGGGTGAAAAATAAATTTTTCACCCACATACTTGTATGTGTTATGCTTTGCATGTGTTACGCAATATTTGCGCAGGCATAATTGATGCCTTGGGAATTGTGTGCAAAGCACACATACAAATTCGCAGATTGAGAAGGGAGCATAGTTATAAATATGGATAAAAAATACGACTGCTTAAAACTTGAAAATCAGTTATGCTTTCCGCTTTATGCTTGTTCCAAAGAAGTAATAAGAAGATATAAACCCTATCTTGACAAGCTTGACCTGACATATACGCAGTATATTGCAATGATGGTAATGTGGGAGAAAAAAGAGGTAACTGTCAAGGAACTTGGAAAATACCTTTATCTGGATTCGGGTACGCTTACACCTGTGCTGAAGAAACTGGAAGAAAAAAAATATGTGATACGGAACCGCTCTAAAGAAGATGAGCGTAATCTGATTGTTTCGATTACACAGGAAGGTGAGGACTTAAAAGAGCAGGCGGTCCGGATACCTGCGAGTCTGGGTGCCTGTGTTAATGTGGAACCGCAGGAGGCGCAACAGTTATACCGGCTTTTGTATAAGCTGCTTGATGGGTTAGCTTAATATTAAACGAAATACAGATTGTAATTTGTCGGTTAAAAGGACATTCGGAAGTGGGTGTCCTTTTTCGTGTTAATTTATCTTTATTATGATTAAAGCTGTTGATAAAAGTCTATCCTTTTGGCTAGTT
>CAZRKN010000098.1:0-10296 GCA_964600805.1 uncultured Bacteroides sp.
TTAAGGATTATGCGGAGGATTTGCAAATGGTAAAGGCTGTTTTTTTAGATTTTTACGGTACAGTAGTACATGAGGATGGAGAAATCATTAAAAAAATCACTAAAATTATTATGGATACAGGCCATGTTGATAATGAAAATAAAATAGGTGCTTTTTGGTGGAATGAATTTCAAACAATGTATATGAATGCTTATGGGGAGGCATTTGAAACGCAGAGAGTGTTGGAATATAAATCTTTGGAAAAAACATTAAACGAATTTAAATCAACTGCAAATCCCGCAGAGTTAAGCGAGATGATGTTTGCACATTGGATAAAACCACCGATTTTTGATGAGTCAAAAGAATTTTTTGAATCATGCCATGTACCGATGTATATTGTTTCCAATATAGATACGGACGATATATTAAGTGCACTGGAATATCACGGACTCAAACCTGCCGGAGTATTTACAAGTGAAGATGCAAAATCATATAAACCAAGGAAAGAGTTATTTCAGTTGGCTCTTCAGTCGGCAGGGTTAAAAGGTAATGAAGTAGTTCATATTGGAGATTCTCTGAGCAGCGATGTAAAGGGTGCAAGTGCAATAGGCATAAATGCTGTATGGTTGAATAGGTCAAATAAAGAAGTTCCTGACGGTGTTGCTGCCATAGGAAATCTTCTTGAGGCATACGATTTAGGAATCGGAATATGATTATGATTCTGCCGGAACACTGAGGGAGAGTCGTATTTTGCCGGGGATTGACAAGGGGGTGTAAAAGGAATATAATTGTACTTGTATTAAATACAAGTATGAGGTGATTATATGAACACTATTTCCGAGTTAATCAAGGCTCGCAGGAGCGTCCGGACATTTGATGGGCGGCAGCTTGGTTTGGATCATAGGAAACTGCTGCAAGAACATATCGAAAACGTAGGGAATCCATTTGGCGTTTCCGTAGATATGCGTATTCTTGATGCAAAAGAAAACAATCTTTCAAGTCCGGTCATTGTTGGAGAGAATTTATACCTTGCCGCGAAGGTAAAACGCATTCCAAACTGCGAGATCGCATTCGGATATAGTTTTGAAGAAACATGTCTTTATGCACAGTCGCTTGGAATAGGAACAGTCATGTTAGCTGCATCATTAAGCAGGGCTTCTTTTGAAACGGCAATGCAGGTGGAAGCCGACGAGGTGCTTCCCTGCGCAAGTCCTGTCGGATATCCCGCTTCGAAAATGTCTATCCGGGAATCGCTTATGAGGAAGGGCTTAAAAGCGGATCAGCGCATTCCTTTTGAGACACTTTATTTCCGTGACTCATTTGATACAAAGCTGACGGAAGGAGAAGCCGGTATCTTTTCAGATGCTTTTGAAATGATGAGGCTCGCACCGTCAGCGGGAAACAAACAGCCCTGGCGTGCAGTCGTACAAGGTGATACGGTTCATTTCTTTGAATACCATTCCATGCCGGAGAATCAGCTTGGTGATATCCAGAAGGTCGATATTGGGATTGGGTTATGCCATTTTGACTTGACGATGCAGGAAAAGGAAGTGTCCGGTCATTTTGTAAAATTACAGCCAACATTTCCGGTAGGCGATAAGTTAGAGTACATCATATCATATGAGGTAAAGAATTAATGGACACGAGATTTTCAGCAGCAATTCACACATTAGTCCTGATTTCCGAGGCAGATACACCGATGTCTTCCGAGGAAATTGCAGTCAGTGTCGGCACTAATTCCAGCTATATCCGCAAGTTGACCGTTCTGTTAAAGAAATCAGGAATTATTGAGAGCCATCAGGGGCGGAGCGGTTTTTCACTTTGCATAAAACCGGAGAAGCTTACGCTGATGAAAATTTATCAGGCAGTCTATGAAACGGATTGGGTGGAATTGTTTGATATTCATCAAAATACAAGTGATGAGTGCATCGTTGGAAGACATATTAAACCCGTCCTCACGCGGACATTCCGCAGTATAGAGGATGAAACGGAAGAAAAACTGAAGAACACAACGCTGACTGATTGCATAGATGAACTGCGTAAAGAAGCCGGACTGAAATAATCAGAAATTGGAGTGACGGAAATGATTGATATTTTTGCGCCAGCTGATCTGGCAGGAATCAAATTAGCAAATCGCGTGCTGCGTTCAGCAACGATGGAAGGCGGTGCAGACGAGAATGGCTTCCCCACAGAAGCGCTGACAAAACGTTATCTGTCTCTTGCTAAGGGCGGAATTGGCGGTATTATTACTGGTTTTATTGGAGTCTCTTCAGAAGGAAAAGCCGAGCAGCCGGGCATGGTACTGCTGAACGAGGATGCCAAGATAGAGCCGCTGTGCAGGATGGTTGAGGCCGTTCATGACGCCGGTGTGCCGATTATCGCCCAGATTGCACATTGCGGCAGGAATAGCGTCAATGGCAAGGCTTTTGACATAAATAAACTGAACGATATGCAACTGGAGGAGATTGTGTCGCAGTTTATCTCAGCAGCTCTTCGGGCTGAGAAGGCAGGATTTGATGGTGTGCAGCTCCACTTCGCGCATGGGTACTTTCTGAGCGAAGTGATTTCTCCTGCTGCTAATCACCGAAAGGACAAATGGGGTGGAAGTGAGGAGAAACGGTTTTATATCGCTGACCGCATCATAAGCGGCATTCGGAAGGAACTTGCCGATTACCCGCTTCTGGTTAAGATGCACGGAGATGACAGGGTAAAGAACGGAATCCATACGGAGGAATCGGTTCGGATTGCTAAGCGGATGGAACAGGCAGGCATATCTGCAATCGAGGTTTCCTGCGGTTTAAATATTATGAACAGTATGGGACCTTTGTATGGAAAAATTCCATCGGATATGATTCTCTCGTGGTATCCGCAGATGATGGGGCTCCCCGGTTTTGTCAAAAAGGCGATGAGGCCGATTTTGCCAAAATACATGAAGGAAATATCTCCTGCTCCCCGCAGGTACAATGTTCCGGAGGCAAAAGCTATTAAGGCTGCGGTGAATATCCCTGTGATTGCCGTAGGTGGAATCCATGACCTATCTGAAATTGAACAAACCATCGTTGAGGATGGGATAGATTTTGTTTCGATGGCAAGACCGCTTGTGCTTGAACCGGGTCTTATCGGAAAATACAAACAGCAGAAGGCACAGCAAGCCAAGTGCCTCGAATGCAGTCATTGCATAATCGGTATCTCGCAGGGCAAACTGCAATGCTGGTATGGTAAGGTGCCTGCCGAAATAAAATAGGGACGTTTATAAAAGGGCTCCCCATCACCGTAGATGCTCCGGTGGCGGGGAGTTAAATTGTCAATATATTTCTGAAATACTATTGACATCTGATGTACGGCGTGTACGATATATATAAAGTAAAATATGAAAAGGGCGGGGGTACACAATGAAACGAAGATTAGTTGGGGCGGGAATCGTTCTGTGCCTGACGGCGACATTTATATGGATTGTGGGCTTTTCTGCAGCAGATGCGGAAATATCACAGAGCGAATCGGAAGTATATACATATGTCGATTCACCGGACGGAAGTTATCGGGCAGAGACTGTAGGAGAGGAATCAATTGGCGGTTGGACTTATCCGGAGACGGTGCAGGTGCGTGATTTGTCAAACGGTGAGATTGTCTGGTCGGATACAGCTTATATGGAACCTGCGTTTTTCTGGTCGGCGGATGGAAATTATCTGGTAATTCAGGCTTCCGGACGCAAATGGACGGAGTGCAGGGTTGTTGATGCCGTTTCATGGCAGGAACTGGATGCGCCGGATATTGGGTCAATTTGTGCGCTTACACAGGATTTTCCCGATATCTATGAAAACGGGATTACGGCGGTGCGTCCCCTGAAATGGCTGTCAGATGATACACTGCTTTTGGAAGTTTATTGGAACGGAGCACCATATGGAGATGAAGCAGTCACGGGAACCGTAGAATACGAAGTTAATACGGGAAATTATCGGAATCCGGACTTGCAGCTTAAGTCGAACGGATAATGTTTATAACAGGTATTAAGCATGATAGGGGGAGCAATACATGAGAATAAGACCATACATAGAGAGTAAAGATTATGAGTATTTAGCAAAATGGATTGATGATGAAAAAATCCATGCATTGTGGTGCGCCAACCTTATTCCGTATCCAATCACAAAGGAAAGTCTTCATGAGTTTTTAGAAAAAAATGCGATGGATTGGACAGACAGTGCATATGTGGCAACAGAAAGCGATGGAAAGATAATTGGTTTCTTCTGCTATTCAGTCAATGTTGAAGATAATACGGGATTTCTTAAATTTGTTATAGTTGACACTCAAATGCGGGGAACAGGCTGTGGTAAAGAAATGCTGAAATTGGCTCTACAATATGCTTTCAATATAACGGGCGTGGATTTAGTTCAGATAAATGTATTTGAAGAAAATGCTGCAGCAAGGCGTTGTTATGAGAAAGTAGGTTTTATTGAGGAAAGTGTATCGAAAAATGCTTTTACGTATAAAAACGAACTGTGGAGCAGGTGTCATATGGTGATTAGGAAAGGCAATTAGGAATGAGACGGGAACGCGCTTTAAAATCTTTTTCACTTTACAAAATCACATCAATTATGTTATGATTAAAAAAACATATCTGGGAGTCTTAAATTCTGGAAAATCTTTTTTCACGTCATAGAATCTGAATCCCTAATATGAAAAATAAAATAAGGGAGGAAGACTGATGGGGACAAAAGACGATTATCAGTTTGATTATCTGGACGATAACGCAAGGTTTGCAGACCAGATAAACGGAGCATTATTCAATGGAAAACAGGTTATAAAACCGGAAGAACCGGAACCGTGAAACATACAGCAGCATAGACAGCGAAACAAAGGATATGCTTGAAGCAGTAGCGAATATAAGGATACCGGAATAATTTAAAACAATAGAAGAAGGGAAGGAGAGATACGATATGTGTAAAGCGTTTGAAGATATGAGACTGGAAGGATATGAAGCGGGTATAGCAGAGGGAATAGCAACCGAAATATCGGCCGGCATAGAAAAATTTATAAAAGGAGCTAAAATGCTTGGAGCTTCAAAAATGGCAGCATGTGAGCAGCTTATTCAGCAGTACGCCTTGAAAGAGAATGAAGCCAACGAAAAGATAGAACTGTATTGGGCGGATTAAATAAGTGTAGTTTGCTTTCTAAAAGCAGCACAATCTATATATGAAACTCTGGGGTGAAATAAAGAATGGAAAATTGCAAATTACTTTTGTTTGATTTGGACGGGACATTGCTCCGCAGTGACAAAACCATTTCACAGACAACGCTAAAAGCTCTACAGAAATGTAGGGAAAATGGCATATTAATCGGTGTGTCTACATCCAGAGGGGAGCAGAATGCATTATCTTTTATAGAGGAATTGCAGCCTGATGTATTGATTGCGAGTGGAGGAGCTTTGGTAAAATATAATGGAGAATACATATACAGAGCCGAGTTTTCCAAGGAAGAAACGAGCCGAATGATTGAAACTGCCAGAGAGGTGTGCGGCATTGACTGTGAGATAACGATTGATACTATTGAATCTCATTACTGGAATTACAGGATTGAGCCTAAAAAACAGGATCATAGCTGGGGTGATAGCATTTATACAGATTATAAAGATTTTGAAGAAAGCTCATTAAAAATGTGCGTAGAGATTTTTGAAGACAGTCAGGCAAAGCGGCTTCAGGAATTGCTGGACGAATGTAACTGTATACGCTTTTCGGATGGATACTGGTATAAATTCACCAAAAAGACAGCCACAAAAGAGAACGCTATCATCGAAGTATGTGCTGCATGTGGAATAAAGACAGAAGAAATTATAGCTTTTGGTGATGATTATGCAGATATCGGAATGCTTGAGCTATGTGGAAAAGGTGTTGCTATGGGAAATGCCATAAATGAAGTTAGGGAAAAGGCTGATTTGGTAATTGGAAGTAACGATGAAGATGGTATTGCAGAGTATTTAGCTGTAATTAATTTTGGCTTAACATAAACTTTTTAATATTATCGGAAATTTATTTGGAGAATACAATATGAGAAAAAAATATCTGCTATTTTGCATACTGCTTGATATTGCAGCTATCGCGCTAATCCCAATAAATTTATTTCTGTTCAGTATCCCTGAATATGTGGGCATAGTGTTTACTCTGCCGGTAATTGTGGCTGCAATCCTGTTTATACTAAAAAGTAATTCAAGAAAACTGCCAAAAGTGATGGTATGTACCTGTTCTGTAATTGCTGCAGCGTTATCCATGCTGGGGAGCTGCTGCCTTCCGTATTGGAATAGTATCGTGTTTCGCATAAATGCTGATTATCATTCCAAACCATACGACTATAAGATTAGCGCAGATGAAGCAGAAGAGGATCTTGAATATGCAATGAAATATCTGAAAAAGCTTCATCCTGCCTTATACAGTGATATTCCTGATGAAATAAACATGCAATATGCAAATGTAAAAGAAGAACTGGAACAATGCGGCAGCATAAGTGTTAATGAACTCGGACGAAAGATAGAATCAATTTTCTCGATTCTCGGAGACGGCCATACATATGTCCAGGGTTATTATGAAGACAGACGTATTATGAAATACTACCGACAATGGATAAATGAAGGATACACTATTACCGGAATAAACGGTATCTCCATAGAGCAGCTTCTTGCTCAAAACAGCGCATACTATAGCTTTGAAGTTGAGCAATGGGAATATGAATGGCTTTCAGATAACATAGTTACAGTGGCAGGTCTTGATTATCTGGGATTTGATGTAAAAAATGGCATAGAATATACATTGACATCAGAAAACGGGCAGGTACGTACTGAAATATGCTTTTTGGAAGATTATCTTATCTGGGATGAGTACGCCGAGTTTAATAATATCAGTGACTCAGAAAATAATGATGAAAGCTTTGTGAGATATACAATTGACAGTGAGAACAGCCTTGCAATACTTTATCTTGATGAATGTACTTATAATAATGAATATACAGAATGTGTACGTAAGATGTTTGAAGAAGTAAAAGCCCTGGATATCCAAAATGTAGCGGTTGACATAAGGAATAATGGCGGCGGCAGTGATTTGGTTGTTTCGGAATTTTTCAGGTATCTGGATATCGACAGCTATAAGATTGTATCGATGAGTTGGAGACTGGGCTTCATATATATTAATTTAGGCAGCGGCATCAAACAAAATGACAAGTATAATGAATTGCTTTTCGATGGTGAATTATATTTGCTGACTTCGGCAGGTACTTTCAGCTCTGCTATGGAGTTTGCGGAATATGTGAAGGATAATGAAATAGGAACCATAATAGGGGAAGCTCCCGGCAACGCTCCTAACGGATATGGGGAAGTGGCATTTTTCCAATTGCCTAATTCTAAATTATTCATGCAGATTTCAACGAAACGTTTTTACAGAGCCGACAGAAGCTGCGCGGATGAACTGGTAATACCGGATATTGTATGTGATGGGGATAAGGTAATGGAGGAGTTATATAAAATTTTAAAATAGTCAGATAAAAATTATAAAAAGCAAGAATTGCCAAATTATCTGACAACTCCATAAATATTTGTTATTTACAACCTGTGCAAACTGGTGTATAGTAGTTATAGTTTTGAGTCGCAAAGGTGCGCCGCTTAATGGCTTCTTTGCGATTCTTTTTTTATGAAAACAGGAATTGCGAAACAGTTTTTGATTATTGTAACGGAAGGAGATAAAAGAATGTTTGATGCAAAAATGGCTGTTCCGGAGGCGCCGCTTCATAGAATGGAATTCGAGCATGATAACTGCGGTATTGGCGCATGTGTCAATATCAAAGGTCAGAAAAGCCGTACCACTGTTGAGAATGCCTTGAAGATTGTTGAAAATCTGGAGCATAGGGCAGGTAAGGATGCGGAAGGCAAGACGGGTGACGGCGTAGGTATACTGACTCAGATTCCGCATAAATTCATGGTTAAGGTAACAAAGGAGCTGGGTATACAGATTGGCGAAGAAAGGGAATACGGTATAGGCGCATTTTTCTTCCCACAGGATGAGCTTCAGCGGAATCAGGCAAAGAAAATGTTTGAGATTATTGTAGAGAAGGAAGGACTTCAGTTCCTTGGATGGAGAAGTGTGCCGACTAATCCGTCAGTACTTGGACACAAGGCGGTGGAATGTATGCCCTGTATCATGCAGGCGTTTATCAAAAAGCCCGCAGGTATCGCCAAAGGACTTGATTTTGACAGAAAGCTGTATATTTTGAGAAGGACATTCGAGCAGTCAACGGATGTAACCTACGTTGTGTCTTTGTCCAGCAGGACGATTGTATACAAAGGAATGTTTCTGGTGGGACAGCTTCGTACCTTCTTTTCGGATTTACAGGATAAGGATTTTGAGTCGGCTATTGCCATAGTGCATTCCCGTTTTTCAACGAATACAAATCCAAGCTGGGAACGTGCTCATCCTAACCGGTTTATCGTACATAACGGTGAGATTAATACCATTCGCGGCAATGCGGATAAGATGCTGGCACGCGAGGAAACGATGGAATCAGAGCATCTGGCAGGGCAGCTGCATAAGGTTCTGCCGGCAATCAGCGCATCCGGTTCGGATTCGGCGATGTTAGATAATACATTGGAATTCTTGGTAATGAGCGGAATGCCGCTGCCACTGGCTGTCATGATTACTATTCCCGAGCCGTGGGAGAACAACAAGACCATGAGCCAGACAAAGAAGGATTTTTATCAGTATTATGCAACGATGATGGAACCATGGGACGGTCCTGCATCCATTTTGTTTTCTGACGGTGATATAATGGGAGCGGTGCTTGACAGAAACGGTCTGCGCCCTTCCAGATACATGATTACGGATGACGATACTCTGATTCTTTCCTCAGAGGTAGGCGTTCTGGATATCGACCCTTCTAAAATAGTGATAAAAGAAAGGCTGCATCCGGGAAAAATGCTCCTGGTAGATATGGTGCAGGGCAGGGTTATTGATGATGATGAGTTGAAAGAAACCTATGCTTCTGCCCAGCCTTATGGAGAGTGGCTGGATAATAATATGGTAGCCCTGAAAGAATTAAAGATACCGAATCAGAGAGTGCCTGAGCTTACTTATGAAGAAAGACAGCGTATGCAGAAGGCTTTCGGATATAGCTATGAGGAATTAAAGACCAGTATTCTTCCTATGGCAAAGAACGGTTCGGAGGCGATTGCGGCAATGGGCGTTGACACTCCGCTGCCGGTGCTTTCCAAAGCGCATCATCCGCTTTTCCATTACTTTAAACAGCTTTTTGCACAGGTTACGAATCCGCCGATTGATGCGATTCGTGAGGAAGTTGTTACGTCTACCACTGTTTATCTGGGTACGGATGGTAACTTGCTGGAAGAAAAGCCGGAAAACTGCAATATGCTTAGGGTACATAATCCGATTCTGACAAATACGGATTTATTAAAAATCAAAAATATGAAATCAGAAGGCTTCAAAGTGGAGGTCGTCCCGATTACTTATTATAAAAATACGAGCCTTGAAAAGGCAATCGACAGACTTTTCGTTGAAGTGGACAGGGCTTTCCGCGGCGGGGTCAATATACTGATTCTTTCTGACAGGGGAGTGGACGAAAACCGTGTGGCTATTCCTTCGCTGCTGGCAGTATCTGCGCTTCAGCAGCATTTAGTCAATACGAAGAAGAGAACCAGTGTGGCAATCGTATTAGAGTCGGCAGAGCCAAGAGAAGTGCATCATTTTGCGACGCTCTTAGGTTTCGGCGCTTCTGCGATTAACCCGTATCTGGCGCAGGAGAGCATACGTGAGCTTATTGATAATCATATGCTGGATAAGGATTACTATGCGGCAGTTAATGATTATAATGATGCGATTCTGCATGGAATAGTCAAAATTGCTTCCAAGATGGGTATTTCTACTATCCAGTCTTATCAGGGTTCTAAGATTTTTGAAGCGATTGGCATTGATAAGGAAGTGATTAATAAGTATTTTACCAATACGGTATGCCGCGTAGGCGGAATTACATTAAAAGATATTGAAAAAGAAGTAGATACTTTGCATTCCATGGCTTTTGACCCGCTTGGTCTGGCTACTGACCTGGCGCTGGACAGCCCCGGGCATCACCAGATGAGAAGCGGTGCGGATGAACATCTTTACAATCCTGAAACCATTCATCTGCTTCAGGAATCTGCTAAACGCGGTGACTATGAGATGTTCAAGCAATATACCAAAGCGGTCAATAATGAAGACAGTATTAAGACCCTGAGAGGGCTGATGGATTTCAATTATGCGAAGAAACCCGTGCCAATAGAGGAAGTTGAGA
>CAZRKN010000099.1:0-10138 GCA_964600805.1 uncultured Bacteroides sp.
GGGCAGGCTATGATAGAAGCCTGCGGTTATGTCGGATTGCCTGATGAAGCCACTACGCTTTAGCCTATTGGCACGCTAGGTCTCCGTTCCATACAAGTTTTCAAAGGATTTTGAATTATCTATCATTAACACAGCGCAAGGGCAGTCACGGATTTATGGGAAAAGTCTGGGCTGTCCATTGCGTGTTTATTAAGGAGGCAAAACACAGAGAATTTGAGCTTATTCTAAGTCACACATTGGAAATATAGAAATCCAATGATTTACTTTTGACCCTTGATATGCTATACTACCGTAGATATTAAGTCTCTTTTTTAAAAGGAACTTTTACTATGAAAAAGACTTAAAAGGAAAGAAACATAAGTCAAAAACAGCACATTTCAAAGGAGATTAAGATAAAATGAAATTAGGAATCGTTATTTACGGGGCTGTTTCATGTAAATCTATATTTCTCTATAAAAATGCTTAAAGGTTGATGAATACTAGGGTTGAGGACAATTTGATTTCCATATAAGTCTTTATGTTTTTATAAGGTTTCATGTGAAATTGGTACGTGATTGGTACGTAGAATTGAAATTAGAAACTATGGGTTGAGCCTTAATGCCGATTAAGAAAAGGTTGAGTCATTTAGAAATGGCTTGACCTTTTGGATTATATTATTAATATGTCACGGCAGTAGCTTAGAATATCTCGAAAAAGTCTGCAAAATAAATGATTTTACGGATCAAGATAGCGCTTACTACACCATTTTTGAAAGAGCCTTGAATAGAAAGACAGAATGAATGAGATAGATTCCGCAGGCATTTCCATGATGTAACTTGCTAATTATGCGCTGCTGGAGAATACAAACTTTGCGGAATAGTGCGACAAGCTGCCGAAAGAAAAGATGGAAGAATTTAATCGAAAAAATATGATTTGCAAAATCAGCAGATATATATTATGAATATAGTGAATTATGTTAAGATATAGGATAAAGCTATGCTAAAACATAGTTTATTCATATCTTATTTTTTTATAGGGTATGCTAAAATAAATCTGAATAGAGTTTTGTATGAAATTAAGAGGGAATATTTATTGTAGGATTTGACACAGAGTTGATATATTATCAAAAATTTATGTTTTAATATTCGCAGTTGGAGGATAAGCATATGACGCTACGATAACGTATAATAGATTTCGCAAAATGTAGTTTCATAAAAAATAGACATGGTCTATGCCGTTTGGTAGAATTAAGTCACCACAACAAAACCTACTAAAGGAGGCATAAACCATGTCTGATAACATTATACAACTAAACGAAGACTTAATAAAGCACGATCTGAAAGACCTTGTTCGTTCCAGTGTCGAAGAGACTCTCAATGCCCTGCTCGATAAGGAAGCGGATGAACTTGTAAATGCTCAGAAATATGAACGTTCCAGTGACCGTCAGGGCTACCGTTCCGGTCATTATAAAAGAAATTTCCAGACCACTGCCGGAGAGGTGGAACTGAAAGTCCCCAAGCTCAAAGGCGTTCCTTTTGAAACTGCCATCATTGAGCGTTACCGCCGCAGAGAATCTTCCGTGGAAGAAGCCCTGATCGAGATGTATCTGGCAGGGGTATCCGTACGCCGTGTAGAAGATATCACGGAAGCATTGTGGGGTACAAAGGTGTCTCCCTCAACCATAAGCAATCTCAACAAAAAAGCTTATGAACACATCGAGAACTGGCGCAGCCGTCCACTGTCCGGTGACTATCCTTATGTCTATGTAGACGGTGTTTACCTAAAGCGCAGCTGGGGCGGGGAGGTTCAGAATGTCTCCATCCTTGTTGCCATTGGTGTCAGCAGTGACGGATTCCGGGAGATCATCGGTGCAGCGGAGGGTATGAAAGAGGATAAAGAAAGCTGGCGTTCCTTTTTTGTATGGCTCAGGGAACGCGGGCTCACCGGTGTCCGGCTCATCATCGGTGACAAGAACCTTGGGATGCTTGAGACCATACCGGAGGTATTCCCGGATGCCCGCTATCAGCGCTGTACGGTCCATTTTTACCGGAACATCTTCTCTGTTACACCGCGTAATAAAATGAAGTCAGTTGCCATGATGCTGAAAGCCATTCATGCCCAGGAGAACAAAGAAGCTGCCCGTGAGAAAGCCATACAGGTAACGGAAAAACTAAAGGAGATGAAACTCGGTTCCGCAGCAAAGAAACTTCAGGATGGTATTGAAGAGACCCTTACCTATATGGACTTTCCCACACAGCACTGGAGCCGTATCAGGACAAACAACACCATCGAACGGCTTAACCGTGAGATCAAACGCCGGACAAAGGCGATCGGAGCCTTTCCCGATGGGCAGAGCGCCCTGATGCTGGTATGTGCCAGACTGCGTCATGTGGCTGGGACCCAATGGGGGACACGCCGCTACATGAACATGGATCATCTCACCAAACCGGAAGATGAGCTGCTGTCTGATATCATAGCCGGCTGATCATCGGATACCAAACGGCTGAAATTATATTTGCGAAAAAATATTGACACTATCGGACAGCTTTAGACAATACATATTCCATAGAACATACGCAAACGTAAAACCGCTTACGAACGCACACCTACATTCAGGCATAAAAATAGACCGCAGTCCTCTTCAAAACATACGGTCTATGTAAACAGCTTTATTCAATTATCTTCCCATCTTTTTGTCTTTTAACCATATTTTTATTCATAAGTTCGCCAATTGCTATGGCCGCTGTCTTTGGCGAAACACCTATCTTTTCTGATACAATAAAATGAATACCTCTAGGCCATGGTTGTTCTGGCAATACTTTTTTTACTTCTTCTAAAAATTCCTGTGAAAATTTATCTTTTTTTAATTTTGACTTCTTATTATCTATAGCTACAAAATTTTTTATTCTTTCAATATCCGCCACCGATTTAGAAATAGACAGTGAAGTGCTTTTTCCTCGCCATGTATTACATTTATCAACACCTCCTGTAACACTTAAAATATCTTCCCATGTCTTTTTTACTTCTTCAAATGAATATATTGCTAAATTTAAACTTATTAGTGAACTTTGCGAAAAAGTAAATGTTCCAAATAGCCTAGCAACTGTCAAAAAAGAAACTTGATATCTGACATTACGTAAAAATCTTTCTCCACAATTCTTTCCTCTTAATATGCTCATATATTCATCTGTTTTTTGCATAAGTTTTGCTATTTGTGGCCAAACCCTTAAATCTCCATTTTCTGAAAAAATTTCTTCATACGATGCCTGCTTACGCATAAATCTTTGTTTTAATGCAACAGCATCATATGGTCTTTTTAATACAAGTGCCATATATCCTCTCGCCAAATATAATGGACTAAATATTTGAGTTGTCGGAATCCCCTGATTTGAATAAAAATTTATACGCCTTTCATAATAAAGATCCTCTTTTCTTAGAATATCCTCTATATCCTCTTGAATTTTATCTGTTGCTCTTAATGAACTACTCATAACCGCAGTTTGATTATTAGTCGATCTAGTAATATCATCAGCTATTTCAGTATTATCACATGGTAAAATTTTGATTAATACTACTCTTTCTTCTTTCGGACACTCATTTTCTATAAAATATCTATAAATACATTCTGATGTCTGTAACCCATTTACTATCTGTACATTCTCAATGGTAATACTTTTTCCTATTGCAACTGCGGAAGAACACAATATAGTTATGCCATTATTCAACCACCAAAAATCCTCATTTTCTTTTCGGTTGTTCAGACTATCAAGTATATCCCCATTTACTGCATTAATACCCATAAAATCTCTAACATTCGAATCGAATAAGTATTTCCTAATTTTCTTATCTTCATATGTGATAAAGTTAAAGTAATCACTTAAATTAGTCAGAACTACCATTTGTTTACCGTGTGTTAAACATTCCTTTACATCTAATGTCAATGAATAATCAGCTTTTTTCCTATATGCAGCAAGTAATTTTTCAGCTCCCCAAAATTCAAAAATAGATTCACATCCACTAAAATATTCCCTGCACAATGTTTCAATTTGCTTTCCACGAGCTTCAACATTTTCTCCTAATTCATTTACTGAATCACCCCTACATGCAAAAATAACTCTTATTGAAAATTTTTCTAATATTGTTGCTACTCTTTTATATGATGACATAAATATATCTCGTTTTTCGAACACATCTTCATTATACTCACCATCTAAATCAGCATTCTTTTTAGAAAAATCTAATAATTCTTCTAAACTAGTAAATATACTATTTATCGGATCTTGTTTAAATGAATCTTTATGTTTACAAGTAAAGAAATACACTTCTAAACTTGCATTTGATTTTGGATATAAAGCACTTTTAATATCTGTAATCAAATGTCCATTAACTAAAATAAAAATTGCATCTATTCCCCCATCATTACAACCGTCAACCGACCCAGCTTTTATTTCATCTACCGATAAATCATATTCTTTCAATACTTGCTCATATGCAAGATACTCAAATACTTCATCTTTCTTTTCAGAAGGAAATTTATCAGCAACCCTTTTGTCAATAATACTGTCAATTAATATCAAGTCGTTTTTCGCCATCGTTTTTTCCCTTTCTTCTTTAGCTTAAAATATATAGTTTTTCTTGTCTTACCTTCAAATGATATTTTTTAATCTTATGCTATCTTCAAATATTCTTATTTTCAGCTGAATCCATATAGCATATTCATTTTCCTTTTGATAATCTGCAAACATACACCTATCACAACCTTATGCAATACCATTCCTAAAGTTATTAACAAAGCGAAAAAACAAATTCTATAACGCTTAATGCATTAAATAACTGCACACATTCATAACGTTCGATTTTTCTACAACATCTTCCATGCAAAAGCCAATTTCGATTAATATATGACGGCTCCACATTATTTTCAAAAGTATAGATACCATCAACAAATAATCTTTTCAAAAATGCAATAATGGAAGGATACATTTCCAAAAAAAGAAATCGTTTAGTAAAATAAGAATTTGATTTTTTAAATTCCGTTTTCAAATGGCTTTCAAATCCCTCTTCAGAGTACTTTTGCTTATATCGAGTTCCTCTTGGATAATTCATCAATTGATTTGTCCTCGCTTCTATCAGTGCCACTAAATATATTGCAGATGTCATATAATCTTCCTGTTCAAAAAAAAATTTTGCTTTTGAAAAATATCTTTGATTCGGATCAATAACATATATACATTTCAACCCATCAAAGATATCTGCTAAAATGTATCCATTTTCTCCTTCAAAATAAGTAATTATTTTCTCCTGTTCTTGATTAAGTAGCAACTCATACCATTCTTTAGCTTCTACTGTATTTGAATATTCCGAAATAACCCACCCTGCATTACCTAACTGTTTACATATTTCCATTTCATATGAGTATTTTGCCTCAAATTCAGATTGTGACAAGTTCTCACTTTCTTTTACTTTCACAATATAATTCTTTAATTCCTCGGTTAAAAAATCAAGGGATATATTTCCTACTACTTTTTTTAAGAGTGAAACATATTGCTGTAATACCTCTCCCGATTTTTGTAATTGTTTAATATCAAAATTACCATTAAGCGATTTACTAATCTCCAGCAAATTCGCCATACTATCTTGATAAAAACTCATAGTTATCTTCCTCTTCTAATGTTCTCATCTAACAAACCACAAAATTTACTGTGTATCTTATTTTTATAACAATAATTATATTATGTACATTTCAGATCTTTTGTAGAAAAACAGACGATTATTTGACTATTTCAAAATATATTTTTATTATACTACAATCCTATCTTCTTTGTATACTGCTTCACATCCACAGCTAAAATACATGTTATACCTGATGCATTTAAATTTAAAGGACAACTTTCATCAAAAACAACGCACAACTTTGCGTAGTATTACTTCGCTTTTCTTGATTGATTATACTATCCCTCTGTTACCATCTTATTTTTATCGTTTCAAGGCTCTTTCAAAAATGGTGTATTAATGGTATAGTAAGCGCCTCACTTTTCCATGAAACAATTAGTTTTACTGGCTTTTTAGGAACTTATCTAGATACTACTGTGATACACAAATTCTATAGCGGTTTTAATTACCCTCCAAACCCACTTATCAACAACTTACAGATTAATGCCCCCCTTGTATTATTTTCCTTTTCCTCTTCAGTCTTTGCATTTTCATTCAAAACTTCTTCCAAAACCTCAATAGCTGTTTTCCACTCTTTTTTAGTACAACGTAGTGGTTGTTGATTTGCTAACCTTTTCTTTAACGAAACCATAACCTTTCTCGTTTTATTGTAAGCATCAATCAAAGGATTTTTTCTTGCAATAATACTCAAAACATAGTCCAAAACATCATTTGCCATTGCAACCGTAATACTGTTTGTCGCATTACTAAACAAAACTGTACTGGGGGTAAAATATTGTATATCCTTATGAATCTTATACCCCATGAAAAACATATCACTCACTGCAATACCTCCCTGCATAATTTATATTTGTACTTTATAAATATTTTAGCATAACTTAACAAAATATTTGTACCATTTTTGTGTATCCACTAACACAATCAAACAAAAGGAAAAATCATTTTCTACTAAAACGATCAAGCCATTTCATATGACTTGACCGTTTTTTACTCTCGGTATTAAGGCTCAACCTATCGTTTCTAATTTCACTTCCATGTACCGATTACGTACCAATTTCCCATAAAACTTTATGAAGATATAAAGAATTACATAGAAATCAAATTACCCTTAACCCTAGTATTTATCAACCTTTAAGCTACTTTATAGAGATATATAGATTTTCATGAAACAGCCCCGTAAATAACTATGCCTAGTTTCATTTTATCTTAATCTCCTTTGAAATGTGCTTTTTTGACTGGTGTTGCCTTTCTACTTAGGTCTCTTCCCTTAGTAAAAGCTCCTTTTCCATAAAGAGCCCTGACACCTATGGTAGTATAGCATATCAAGGCTCAAAAGTAAATCGTAGGATTTTCCTCCCTGAGCTTTCTAGTATTTTCGTATTTTACAATAATCTTGGACACTATCATTTGACGAAATCTATTATTATACATTATCTATTTGACACTATCACAAATTTCCTTGACATATTCATAACAATAAAACTTAAAGCAATCCTATTAAAAACTGCTCTAAGTTTATATTCTCTATTTCCTTTTTTAATTATCACATCATAGAACAAAAATACCAGCCACAATATCTTTGATGGCTAGTAAAAAGGCACCTAATTTCCTTTGGGGGTTACTATACGTCCATTGATATAGATAGCATAACCTCTGTTCCTCCAAATTTCGATTATTTCATTTAACAAACTATTATTATATAATTTTTCAGTTATTTGATATAGTAAAAATCCATCATATGTAAACCTTACATTACCAATCTTTATTTTCTTTTTATTTTCCACTTTTACCAATTGATTACCATATATCAACTCCATACTTTTCTTAGCAAAAACATATTCTGATTTGTAATCCACTTCAATTAATCCGAGCCTTTGCAATTTATTTAGCTTAAACGAAGACAACATATATACATTATACTTCTCCACATAATCAGAAAAAAAGATTATTGGGTATGCCCATATATGTTCATCTTCTTTATTTATGTGCATTTCAGATAACGTAAATCTACATATATTCAAAAAAGACGATATGTCCTCAGTCCCCATAAGAAACAAAGTGTTTAATAATGTTTTTGAGCAAATATGTTTATCCGATGATGCATAAGAAAGTAATTTCCCCCAAATTAATTTTGTTTCTTTTTCCATAATTAAAGAAGCCTTATCAAAAAAATCAAGAAGCCAATCGTTGTTTAAATTTTCTGCTTTTGCATCATCATCCATATTATCGACTGCAATTCCTAAAACTTCTATTTGCCGTTGAAAATTCTTTAAGTTGTTTCCCAAAGCAGCATTAAGCTCTACTTTTTGCCCTAATGTTAATCTATCATTATCCATAATTACCCTTTTAATAGCTATCTCATTATCCACTTTATATTCTATTCTTTTCTTTCTTGCATCAAAATAAACTTTTATAAACGAATCATAGGTATCATATCCTAAAATACCAATTATTTTATTTAAAATTTCAATAATATTATTATCCATAGTCTTATCTTCTTTCATATTTTTATAAAATAATCATACCATGATGTCCATCAATATTCAATTATCAAACTATAGTATAATCTTCTTTAATAAAACGCAATTTCCCCCCTACCAATTCCCCATCCCCACTCCTAAAGTCCCAAATTGACACAAAAAACATTTATCCACGTTATAATCAGCACCTAATATACACTCTGTTCAGCCAACTGTTGAAAGAGTAATTTCATTGGCAGATTATTTCTTACAAGTGTTTATTAATAAACGCAAATTTACTAAAACAAACATTATAACAGCATAACTATTAGTTATATTATTTAAAGGCACTATTGCTTGATTTCCATTTCGATTAGATATATAAATGTTTAAAATAAAACATAGGAGAAATTATCATGAGTAAAAACAATAATCAAATTAATGTAAATAAGCCTCTATCTTCAGAATATGATACTTCTATTTCATTACTCAACCTATATTTTGCAGAATGGAGTCATCGAGATCAAATGATGTATGCACAAATGTTTAAATTTTTTTATTCCATACTCATTATTATCCTTGCTCCAAATCTAATTAATTATTTTCAAGTAGATTTACCCGATCTCCCAAGGTCTATTTTTAGACTAACCGGCTTGTTATTTTCCGTTATGTTTCTTTATTTTAATTTAGGAAATGCATTACGCTTTAAAGCCATCAGCGAAATATATCAAACTATAATAGATAAATTACCAGAAGAATATCGCAGAAAAGAAATTGAAAGCTTTAAATTCGGAAAATTATTTACTTTAAGTCTATTTTTCACAGTATGCCTTATACTTTTTTTATGTTTATTTTTGCTATCAATTATTCTAATAATTATAGATTAAGAATTATATTAAAAACTATATAAAAGATCTACAGATAACGCTTTGTTGTCTCATATCAAGCGATTGCTACAACAGTCAAACAAGATTAGAGAATGGTAGTAATCCCTCTATATGAAACAACACAAAAATAACCATGATATTCCACATGGCACTTCAAAAAATCAGAACGATTATTTGTATATTTTTTCTATAATATTCTTATTTTGATAAAAAATAATCAATTAACAAGATATGTACATAGATATTAAATATGCCTTTAATATTGTAATTTCAAAGAAAGCGTGTTATAATCATCTCATAAATGCAACTTGACAACCAAATAGTGTTCTTCACATTGAAGAGAATGGAGGCTCCTATGAGAAATGTTTTAAGTAGGATCACCATATTCTTGCGACAAAGAAATCATTCCATATATGAATTTCTAAAACAGAATGGTTTTTTTGATGAAATAGTAAGAGGGATAGTAAAACTTGTTTTCTTTATCATTATCCTTTACTGTTTTAAACAAGTAGTATGGTAAGTATGAGCCTTAACCCAGTATACATATAATTTATGACAATTACTGGGTTAAGGAATTCTCAAAAGTTCATTCTCAGAAATAGACTACGTATGCAGACATGTTTAACACATGCAAATCGAAACGCAATGCAAGTGACCGTATTTGAATTGCAACATGTGGTGAGGTTCTACGGGAGGCAGCAACCGCAGTAATACGTAGAGAGCAAACGTTATCCGGATTTACTGGGTGTAAAGAGAGCGTAGACGACAATACAAGCAATTCACCTGCGGAATACGTTCGCAAGAATGAAACTCAAAGGAATTGACGGGGACCCGCACAAGCGATAGAGCATGTGATTTAATTGGAAGCAACACTATTTGGTTTTATGAAAGGAGCCATTGTTCCAGTAGATAAATAATCTACTGGAACAATGGCTCTCTTTTTGTGCCTAAGGACAGAAAAACAGACTCCGAAGAGCCTGCCATTCATGGCATAATAGATTCCCTCGATAGTGTCAAGATTTTTTCGCAAATATAATTCCAGCCGTTTGGTATCCGGTGATCAGTCGGCTATGATATCAGACAGTAGCTCATCTTCCGGTTTGGTGAGATGATCCATGTTCATGTAGCGGCGTGTCCCCC
>CAZRKN010000100.1:0-9879 GCA_964600805.1 uncultured Bacteroides sp.
AATGGGGACGCTACTTTGTATGCAGCCAGTCGGGAAATCATGGGAACTGTAAAGGCGCGGGCTGTACCATTTATGCTGACGTTTTGGAAGAATATATGCTTGGTGCAATCAAGGAAAGACTGTCGGAGTTCCAAAAACTCTCCTGTATTGTTGACACAGGGGAAGAACAAAAGAATATGACTAAGAAAATCCGTCTGACACAAATTGAGGAAGAAATCGAAGAACTTCTTTCCAAAGTGTCCAGTGCAAGTGGTGTTCTGATGAAGTACATAGACGAAAAGGTATCAGAACTGGATACGGAACGAAAAGCCTTGCAGGAAGAAATTGTTACGGCAAATGTCACAGACACAGAGGGTAGATTAAAGCAGATAACCAACCATGTAAAAGCATGGGAAACGCTCTCTTTCGAGGACAGACAGGCGGTAGTTGACACGTTAATCAAAGTCATTCGGATTGCAGACGGCAATATTGAAATCACATGGAACATTTAACATCACACACCATGAAAGCCTAGAACACGCTATTTATGAGGAAATTTTTATGAGAAGTTTTTACTTCAATCTTCCCGTTTTGGTGAAGCTCTCAGAATCGTACAGGACCGCTTGAATGATAAGAACTTCTATGCGTTTAATCCGGGGTTTGACTGCAATGGTCAAAAGACCACCTAAGAATTACTGATAAGTAATTACTTCTCATAAAAAGAGCGGCTCCATGCAATGAAAATAACTATGAGGCTGCTCTTTATAAAATCGCTTTCGTCCATTTAGCCTTATTCCTTCCTTATCAATATTCTTATAATAACGACTTAAAGCTTAATTACTGTGTTATTCTTTTATTGGCCTCATTAACGTAACCACCATATTAAAAGTATTAATAGCAACACTATAATTATTCCAATCCACCAATCACTACTCGACTTTTGAGATTTCTCAGAATGTAGAGTAGTTCTAGCCGATGAAGCATTGGAATATTTTCCTATACCACATTCAAGGGACTTAGTGGCAAGTATATTTTCCTGCTTCTTCTTCAATTCCATCTGACTATACGTTTCTGGTGCCTTATCATAATTTTTGCTCCACTCAGTGGCATTATCACGTAATTGATAGAATTGGCTAACCATATCTTTAATTTGTTTTTCGCTATATTGTGAAATCATATTTGCAAACGCTTTAGGTTCCGTATATGTAAGAGTGCCGCCGGAAGAATTACCAAAAACCAGTTCTCTTATAATCACATTACGTTTTTCCGCGTTAAAGTTAAAAAATTTGATTGTAGTTCCAGAAAAATATTCTCTCCATATCCCACCTTCTTCTACAAGATATAAGGGAACATCAACTGCATGAGAGTACCCAAACCTATCCCTTTCGGTTAATTTTATCTTTTTATAAGGTGGCTCTACCGTTACAGAGCAATTAAACTCCTTAAAAAAAACAAATCATTAGACTCTTCAAAAGAATAACACGGGCTACAATTTTCACTAGAGTAATATTTATACACTCCATACCCATAAAGATTTGCTATTGCGTATTTCTTTTCTCCCACAGTATTTTACTCCCTTTTATATGATTTATCAGAAATACAAATCATCTCCCTGTTAACCTACCTTATCGCTAAAACGTACGTAATGTCAATAATGTACGTTTTGTTATTATATAGAATATTTTGAATATTTTAAAGATATACTTCTAATACCTTTAATTGTATACCTCATTAAACAACCTTACGCTGGTTTTATGGATGCACGAGAAAAAATCAACCTATCAAATAAATTTACCTGTGAATATCTTGCTTATGTTTGTTGATACGCCTTCATTGAATACACCAACCTCCCGCACTCTTTTTCTAAGCTAATATTGAAATTCACAATTGTACGCAAAACAAGCAACGTTATAACGTTATTTTTTCTTCGTTTTGTGAATTAGAACAGTGCCAAATTAAGATGTCAAGTTTTACAAATTTTCCTCATACCAATATATCAATAATTGATATTCCGGTATGAGGAAATTGTCTAACTGCATTTACTGTACAATAAAACTCTTACGGCATTCCCCGGTATAGTTCCCGGTTCCGGTGATGATCACCTCGGCTTCTCCCTTGACACCGTTTCTTAAATAACTTACCGTGAAATCACGTTCTGCCTTCAGCGTATTCTTCCCGACTTTTACTTTCGGAATGGGAGTGACTGCGACCCCTTTCAGCGTCTGGTTCGATATCTTTCCAACGACTGCATCCGTTACGTCCGCCGGTTCGATCTCAAAGCTGACCGTGATCGGAGTCATATTCTTTAACTCCCCTTTTCCGGTGATCGTAGCAGTAGCAGTGCCTGCGTTCTTATTGTCTTTATATTCAATCTTTACCGCTGTTCCCGATTTCAGCGTGACAGCTTCCCCGCCTGTATAGAAAGCAACCTGCGGTTTGATGGCCTTGCCCGTATATACCTGTTCTTCGATACGTGCCTGCAGATCATTGTAATCCCAGGATACAATATTGAAACGGATCGTATTATAACTGCCGCTGTAGTTTCCTATGCCGGTCAGAGTGACCGATGCAGTTCCGATCTTTGTATTATTCTTATAGGAAAGCTTGTAGTCAGTTCCAAGTACGAGCGTCTTCCCCTGATCCTTAACGACTACATCCGGCTTCAACGCATATCCGGTATATTTCTCGTCCGGAATCTGCCCAATCTCAAATCCCTCTCCAAGTAACGTCTTATTTCCGACAGCGCGTTTGCCTATCTTGTAGTTCACATCCTTACTTCCTGCGTAGCTGCCGATACCTTTTATCGTGACCGTGGCCTTGCCCGCATTATACTGGTTCTTGTAAGAAAGCTCATAATCCGTGCCCTTGACCAGCGTATATGTGCCGTCAGTGACCTTCACATCCGGTTCTATCGCTGTTCCTGTATATATCGCATCCGCTATCTTCTCAACCTTCAGGGATGTGATAAGCTTCGCCTTCTCTACAATCCTAAACTGTGCTGTTACCGTCCCTGTATAGCCGCCTTTTCCGGTGACCGTCACCGTGCCGGTCCCCATCTCGATATTATCGGCATAGGAAAGGGTATAACCGCCGGCAGCAAGTTTCTTGCTGCCCTCAAATACCTGAACCTTCGGCTTCAAGGCTTTGCCTGTGTATGCCATATCACTCACCTGAACGCTGATTTGTGCATTATTTTCCAGACTGCACTTCTGGATTGCGAAAGGCAGCTTTACTGTGCCGCTGTAGTTTCCTTTGCCCTTCACCGTCACTGTAGCTGTGCCGACCGCCTTGTTCTTGCTGTAGGAAACGGTATAATCTTTACCAGCTGCCAGCTCTGCACCGCCATCTTTGACCGAAACGGTCAGCTTAATCGGGTTTCCCGTATATACTGCGTCTTCCACCCCGGAAATCATCGCCTCCGTGAGCGGCTTTGCCACCACCTTGTAGGTGAGCTTCTTCGTCCCGGTATAGTTGCCGTTGCCAACCACGGTCACGGTAGCTGTCCCTTTATTGACCGTATTTTCATAGATCACTCTGTAATCGGATCCCGCCTGAAGCTGTGTGCCGTCCTTGGTCTTGATAGTGACAATGGGTCTGGTAGCACTGCCATTGTAAGGAATATCCGGAATCTTTTCAAATACCATCCCCGTAATGGCAGTTCCCTTGATCTGAAAGGTCACCGTCTTGGTTCCGGTATATTTCCCTTTACCTGTGATGGTTACGCCTGCCGTACCTGCATTGCGATTATTAGTGTAATTCACCGTATAGTCCTTATTTTTAACAAGGGTCTTTTTGTTGTAAACGACCGTTACATCCGGCGTATGATTCTCTCCGGTAAAGTTCACTGCCGGAATCGCCTTGACTGAGGCTTTACTTATTGAGTACATGATTGAAAAATTTCTTGTAATCGTCCCACTGTACTTGCCCTTACCTATGATTGTCACCGTGGCGATCCCCTGCTCCTTATTGTTTTGATAGGTCACTGTATAATCTTTTTTAGCTTTTAGTATCTCACTTCCCCACTTCACAGTCACGGCAGGCTTCAAAGCCCTTCCAGTGTAAAGCTGTGTAGGAATCTCAGAAACAGAACAGTCCTCCAGCGAAATACCGATCTGTTCCTTCACAAAACGCGCATACAATGTCACATCCAACTCAATCGGTGTCTCCTCAGTGTAAAGTGTTCCGCCCACCGTATCTTGAGTATCATACCAACCTGCAAAGTAAGCACCGTCTTTCGCAGGGTTTGATGGAAACTCCACTGTCTTTCCATAGTCAACATAAACCGTAGATTCCTCTTTATCTTTCACAAAGGTTACCGCAAAAGTTGGTGCATACGCAGTCACAAAATCACATACCGCATCTAATCCCTCTGAATCAGGTATCACAACCACTTCCAATGTAACTATATCTTTCTGTGTAAAAATTGATGTATCAATATCAATCTGTGCAAATGCAGTCTGTCCAGCAGAAATCGGTTCGAAAGCACTACTGCAATACTCTGCTCCTGTCTCTGCATCCCGAACGCTCACAGTGCCGCTGCACGGTGTTACCCCGGTATTCTGGATACCAACATGTATCTCTCTTGTATCTGCCACTGCAATCAATTCTGCATTGATCTGTAACGAAGCATCTCCCAACACAAGGTAACAGCTGTTATTCCCCAAATTTGTTTCAGTAACACCAGACACCGTGACCATATATACCGCCTCTTCCTTGACATTATCTAAAGAAAAAACTGCTGTACAGTATCCTACCTTTCCCGGATCAAAAAGTGTATCAATTGCTATAGTCTCCAGAGCCGTTCCGTCAGACTTAGCAAGTGACAGACTTAATCCCTCCACTTTAACTGTTCCGTTGTTATATAACTGTGCGGTAATCTCCAAAACATCTTTTCCTGTCTCTGTATCCTTTCGAATCATGCTTCCCACATTCTGTATAACAATATCTCGGTAGCTGCGTTCAAGCATTCCTATACACAGACTGTTATTCACTTCTTCCAAGGCATCGTTTACTTCCATCTTATTATATACAAGAATCATCTTGCCATCGTCTATAAATCCGTCTGCATACTGGATGTAATCCTTCTGATCTGTTACTTGAAGTGTCGGCAAAAATCCCCCATTCTCATAACTGATAAGGTACAGGTTCGATTTCCCATCCAAGTTCAGCGGATAAAGAATCTCCGGATATCCTGCTTCATCTGTCAGCAGTGCATAAGTCGGTGATGGAAGCCTGTTCTCGCCAAACAGCGATACGATATTACCGCTCGCATCTATATATCGGATATCACCGTCCAGATACCATGTCAACGTCTCTCCTGCATATACTGTAGCAAACTCTATATTTCCAAGGGTGCCTCTGTCCAGTGTCACTGCATCTGCATCTTGCGCAAGTAACACAGTTTTCCCCTGTGATACATCATATCTGTTGTCCAGCTTTCCAGCTGCATACGCATAACCAATTTTGCCGTTTGACCTCCCCGCATCTGCAGAGACAATACAATCTTTTTCATCCTGCAAAAAGATAACTGTCCACGGTCTTTCCGCTCTGTCTTCTGCTCCATATGGTGCATTCTGTATCGTATTTTCTGAGATAGAGTTTTCTGAGATAGTTTTCTTCGATATCGTGTTCTCTGAAACAGTTTTCTCCGGCTTGGCTTCTTCTGGTTCGGTTTCTTCCGATTCAGTTTTCTCCGGTATCATATTCCCAGAAACCGTCTCATCTTTTTCCGACATAACTTCCTCTGTGTCAGGTTCGACAACCACATACTTTCTGAATATACCGCTGTATCCGGTTCCTTCCGTGCCAAAGTTTTCTACATCAACATCCTCTGCATCAGACTCTTCCACATCCAAATCATCGGCACCTATATCTTCCATTTCTGTTTCTTCTATATCAGGTTCTTCCGCTACACTATATATTTCCGACTTATCAGAAACAGCATTTACATCCTGCAATACTGCCTGATAAATTTTATTCGTCCCCGTAATTCCCAGCACATTATCCTGTTCGTTCTCATACCAGTAAACAAATATGTTATCCCCATCTGCAACAATCTGCGGGTTCTGCTGAAACAGACCATTCTCGCTACTGATGTCGCCCAAACTCACAAACTTATCCTGCTCTTCATCGTAAACAGCTGTGTGAAGTACCAGACGATCAGTAATTTCATTCAATGTAAGATTATCCGCAAGGCTTTCCTTCGCATTCTGCCATACCGCATATATCTTTGTGCCATCTGTATAGAGATCCGGCTCATAGTCTGCCGTGCCGTCGTCCAGTACAGCTTTCGGCTCGCTCCAGTTCTCTGTTGTGCTATCCCAGATTGAATAGACTAACATGCTTCTATCCGCCGCATTGCGCCTTGCGCCTGCATCTGTCAGATAGAACAGCATAACCGTATCGCTCATGCGGATCACCTGCGGAACTATATCTAAACAAGCTGCTTCTTGCAGAGTTGTTTCATTAATGCTTCCGTCCACATAGGTCTGGCTATTCGCTGTCCAATCTGGCATAGTTCCATCTTCCCTAAGATAAGCACGACTAAGATTTTCATAGATTGCATCGTTGTTAATATTATAAATACTTGACTCTGACCAATCATCTGACAATGCGGTCACACTCGTATCATTGTTTATAATATACCATGTGCCGTCTACTAATGTATATTTCGCAACATCTTTGCCCAAAACCTTTACTTTAATTCCAGCGTTGCCTTTTACATAAAACTCATTAACCCCTCTGACCTCAACTGGGAATATATCATATTTAAGTCCTATTGCCGCTTCTCCATAAACACCTGCCGAAGCAACTTTAGCTAATCCCACACCGCCATATAACCCTGCACCAATTTCTCCGCCGACTTTTAATGTTCCACCTGAAAATCCCTGTTCCGCAGTAAATGTAATACTTCCATCAGTATTTACTTTACCTGAAATTGAAACTTCAACAACGACAGGTACTCCTGCTATGCTATATTGGTTTTCTCTATTGTACTTTAGCGAAAACTCTACCAAAAGCTTTCCCTTTAGATAATCTGAATTGGTAATAGGTCCTTCTAAATATCCCATCACCTTGAATTTTGGTTTAATTTCATCATCCGCATCATCCTCGTATGCTTCAGTCAAATATTTCGAACAGTTGTTCTTATTCATTTTTTTCAGTGTAGAAAACCAGTCTTTGTCCTTATTCGCCAATTCTGTGACGTTAATTCCGATCTGAATCTTATCATCTGCAGATATCTTCGCCTGTACCGGCAGTGCTCCTAAATTAATCTGTAACTCTTTTCCTCCAATGATAGGAATTTGATCAGGTGCCTTGACAGAAATATCCTCACCTATGGAAAATTCAAGCACTTTCGGATCTAATTTGATCACTTGAATGCCAACTTTAATCTTATCTGACTGTGCCTGTTTCCTTTTCACATACAAATAAACAGGTTCACCAACCTGAAAAGATTTAAAGCACAGATTAGAAAACATACCATTGCTGCTCTCGGCAATCTTCTTTTTTCCAGAATATAATTCACAAATCTCATATGCACCATATACTTTATAATCTATTGTAAAATCAGTGGTCTTATAATATGTATTGATCGTCGCTTCTTTGGTTAACAGATCCGTTACCGTCCCGTTTAATGTCATATAGGCATACTCGAATGTGCCGCCTGCGTTCAACAGCCTGTATGTGGTACAGCCTGTTGGGTCTTTGACAAAAGAATCAACCGTGTATGTAATGTAACCCGATTTATTAATGCTAAGGGAACTGCCCGGCACATAATCTGTCAATGTTACGATTCCTTCGTCTGACGTCAGTTTCGTTTGTCTGCGGTAAGTCACTTCAGCGTCCTGAATAGGCTGTCCTTTGCAATCTACGACTTTGACCTGCCAGTCGGAGAGGGTTTCTACACTGATGGGAAAAGTAATTTCCGATCCATCATACAGGAAATATACTAACTTTCGTTCCTTAGCTGTCCCGTCTGCATTATATATACATACTCTAACCGTACCCATTTGCGCAAGCTTAGATAATTGCGCATTGGTTAGTACAGAAACAGTATTGTTGCTCGTATTTGTACCACTATAAAGAGTTTTTGTAATCTCTCCAATTGCATGAACTTCCCATGAACAGCCTGCTGGGACGAGCAGAGAGTCTGCAGAATTAATATTTGTATACCATGGCGACTGCTCCGCTTCGTGTGAAGATAATATGGTATTATCTTTCATCAATTTAAAGCTCCATTCTTTATGCCAATTCTTATAAATAATTGATTCCTCACTAAATTCAATGTATTTTCCATTTTGATTTCTTTGAACAACTGCTGTATCCCTGTAAGTTGGCATGTCAAAAACTGATAAAAAAGCTAACATTTCATATGTAACCAGGTTACCCTCATTACAATTAACACCTTCTCCAATATATAATCTGACTCTACCTGGTGAACTATCGTACAACTGTCCATTTTCCAAATACTCCGTAAAATAAATACCTTCGTTTCCTATCCGCGTCTCACAATGTCCTGCCCCGCCTGCATAAAGCACATCTCCATCTACTATCACACGACCTTCTACATAGTTCTCCAATCCCATATCTGTACTTACTTTTTTTAAACAATAAAAGTTTCCCCATTTATTACCACGCTCATATCCACACTTGGAGTCTTCTTCGACATATTTTGCTAAAACTTTGCTTCCATCAGCATTATAAAATGTCGGAATATTATTTTTCTCCAGATTTAATCCATATACAAAAACAGAAACATAATTTCCGGTATCATCGGAAAAAATAGTCTGTTCTTCTTCATCTTTATACCACTCGCGATAGTATTTGCGACCTACATCATAAATAATTGGTTTACTGGATGCGTAATAAGCTTTTTTACTTCTATAGATTCTTCCCTCAGATGTATAAGTAAGTGTATCATAATATCCATCCGCGATATCATTTGTCAATATTATATCTTTAAAGCTACAATACATTCTATATTCTTCTGGAATCACATTACTATCGAGATAATACCGTAATCCATCTTCTCCAGTGTAACTCATAGAATATCTATCAGAACTATCTAAAATAAAATCCATAACTGATGTTGTAAATACAACATCAGATGTTCCTGTTGGAACAAATTGCAGCTTAGTCACTCTCTCATTCTTTTGAAATGTATAAACATGTTCATGTAACTGCTCTATTGATTGCCCAGCTCTTGATGAAAAATATTCCGTTTCTGCACTCATATCGACTGTAATCTCTGTTTTTGACAATTCATCTACCATTTCTGTACTACCTGCTACTTTATAGCTAATTTCTCCAACAGTAAAATAAACAGTCAAAGAATGAACTCCCTCAGATGCATTCGTAAGTTTACTATCTAACGACAATGTCAGACAACCACCATAATTGTCAGACCACGTATACTTTTTATACGCAAACTTATCCGACGACACTGTTCCCAACACTATCATACTCCCACCATCCAACTGATATGCCACATCAGTAAGCTGTGTTGTCCCTGCATCCCATTCCGGCATTGCTGCACCTATGAATAAAGCGTAACCTTTGTCACGCCTATAGTATTTTTCTTGAATAAACCCTTCTATCTCTGTAGCATTCTCTGTGTTTATATAACTAGCACTGCCGATATCCATATCATTAGTTTGTACGAAATACTCGCCTTCTTTTAGCGGTTCTTCATACTCGTTTTCTTCTTTAATCTCCATTGACGAAATAATATCACCCATATCCGTTTCTGCTGCCCATGCCGATATCGGCATCAGAAGCTGCATTATCATCGACAATATAAGTATTCCAGCCATTTTTCTCATGTACTTTTCCTCCCATTACCATGTGGTAGTGTCAAATCTACTACCTATTTTTTTGATAAAAACCTTTATTTTCGGG
>CAZRKN010000101.1:0-9241 GCA_964600805.1 uncultured Bacteroides sp.
AAGAGAATGCTTCGCATTCTCATTGGAATGATTTATGCTGCGGCGTAATTTCCTACAAGATAAAAAATAATTCATAATAAACCGGTATTGTCAAAAATACAACCCACATCAGATGCCATGCGTTATGCACCAAACCTGCAAAGAGAAAGACAAACATCGCCAATAACTGATAACAAAAACAGGCTCTTTTATGTTTTTTACAATATATCCGCATCATTATCAAACAGCTTTCGGGTGAAATGCACGTCAAAAAAGCTAATGACAGGTCCTAATCCAAAAGCTGACACAAGTGTTCCAAGTCCGATTTCACCTCCTGCTATACCTCCTGCGAAAAAACATACAAGCGCGCATATTGAATCTGTAAAAATACGATGCCGGAAATAGGAAATCTTCTTTATTCGCTTTGACATAATAACAGACAGGCTGTCATATGGTGAAATCCCTACATTGGGTGTCTGATACATGGAAACACCAAGTCCGGTAACAACAGTTCCTATAATCATAATGAGTATCCGGACCATAAATATTTTCGGTACATCAAATAAAAATAGCCACAATTCATAAAAAAATGTCGTTATATATCCCAAAAACAACGCATTGAATATTGTCCCTGCGCCAATAAATTCTTTTCCGAAAATAAATTCAAGAACAAATATAAAAATATTCAAAAACATTAGGAAAATTGCATACCGAATCCCCAAATTATCTGAAAGCGCCATTACCATAGCGCTGAACGGATCATTGCCTAATCCGGAAAATTTGAAAATACTGATTCCCATTCCAAGGAAGGTGTTACCAAGTACCATAGATACAAGTCTTTTCCAACCGATTTTCTTAAAATATGCGACTATCCTTTCCATACCGACAACCTTACCCTTCTGCCGACTTTATCATCACAACAGTTCCATATCGTCTGAATCTGCTGTATCTGACATTAAGTTTCCGATTTTCTCTTTCCATACCTCAATCAATCTGTCAAGTGTCCATGCCGCATTGGCCGGACTTGTGGATGGGAGCGGAATATCTTCCAATCCTAATTTCTTTTTTATATATTTTTGATAATATTTATGTGCCGTACCGCCGTTCGTATAGATTTTACTTATTTCGGTTTCTTTAAGCAGCCCTTCTATATCATTAGGTACTACATTTTTAATGCTGCTGTCACTTGAGCCGGTAATATCGCAGCTTGCGATTACATCCCACATAGCTGCATGATTAGACAATATCATCTGTTTTTTCTCTTCTATCGTCTCCGGAATACGGCATCCAAAAACTGCTGCTGTTACCTTCCAGTAGCGGTTCTGCGGATGATGATAGAAAAACTGCCCTTCTCTGGATTTCACACTTGGAAAAGAACCTAATATCAATATCTTTGACCTTTCATCATATAGAGGAGGTATATTATGATGCTCCATCGAAAAGCCTTCCTTTCACCTTAGTAAATACATTTTCATATAAACTAATTCTGCTTATTTCTAATATAAGTAATAAAATGATTTCCGTTTTCCGCAAGCCACTCCGTAGAATCATTCATGCCTTTTTTATAGACAGTTCCCGTAATCGGATCCATTACAACGATATTGTATTCATTGAACCCTACAATCAACACTGCATTGCCGTCCTGAAGCATGGCAAGTACCGGAATATCCATATTCACATAATATAGGATTGCGTCCAGACTACAGCCCGATAAGTCCAGAATCTGTATATCATTTAAGCTTGCTTCCAAAATAGAAGAAACTGTTTCACCCTGTTCCAGAAGATACTTCGTTCGCTTTGATACTCCTTCAAATTTAAGGATTGTATCCAGACAGACAGACAGGCTTGTATTATACTCCGTTACCTGTTCGCCTTCTATAGCCATAATCTGATTGCGGCTGCTCCGCGTACCCCTCTTCCATATATATTCGCCCTCGTCATTAACTACTACTCCGGCATTCGCATAGGCATATATTACAGCCTTTCCCGCGCCTGAGAAAGTTCCTTCAATCCCGTTTTTCCCATATACATAGAACGCCCCCTCTGCTGCCTCGCTATTCTGAATGGAAATATCACGATTTCCCTCGAAAAGCACCTCCTTGGGGGTAAGCATTATCATTGATTTTGCATCTACTTCCTCTTTCACGACAATTTCCAATATAGTTTCATATATATCCACTGCCACGCTTATTATGCGATTTCTTTCCGTAGATGCTTTCTCTGTACTAACAATCTGATCGTTTACTGTGGGAATATATTCTTCTGTTTCTTCATCCCACATTACCCTTGATAAAACAATCTGATTGTCTTCAATAGAACTGTCTACAACAAAAATATCTTTTACACTATAAGTTTTTAAAACCTCACCAGTGTCTCCCTGTATTTTCAGGCAATACATCGGGAATGTATTAATACCCATATAGCCGTTTTCAATATCCTGCTGCTTTACAAGCCCATAAATCAAATCTTCTTCCATAAAACCAATCAGCGTAATGTATTCTCCGCTTCCGGCTTTTATCTCCGTCGCAGTTTCCGTACTCAGATTCATCAGTTTTAAAACAGTACTGCTGTATTTATTTCCACCCTCCTGCCATACCAGCATCTTATTCGATTTGGATACTTTAAAATTATCTTCTGTCAGTCCTGAAACGACAATAGAATAATCCCTGTCATTCAAATCAATTGCATAAACGCTTCCCTCCAGCATAATGTAGAATATATCTGATTTGCTGACATATGCCAGCTTTTCCACATCGCTTCTCAGCAATTCATATGACCTGTCATAAGGAATATATACCAGTTCTTCAATCATATTACTCATGCTGTTATAGAAATACACGGAAACACCCACTTCACCTTCGTGCCTGCCCCTGTTCATGTATCCGTATACCATAAATTCCACATTTCCGACTTCATCTACATTCAATATCTTAATTTTATGGCGGTCGTAATTGTTCCTGTAGTCCGTAATATCCCCGCCCTTTTCATAAAAAGAAAAAAGAATCGCCAGTTTCTTGTCCGACACATTATAACTGTATAACTTATTTGAACTGACAAAAGCAAAAACATTTCCGCCGTCGCTTTCTTTCATCTCCACATCATTGTCCACAATACCCAGCATAATCTTATCATTAGCAAAAACGTCCGCCTCCTCATCGAAAATCTGCGTCATTTCCCTTTCAAAATCCAGAAGGTACATTCGGTCAGGTGTATAACGAATGCGATAGAATTCCCTGACCTGATAATATGTCTTCTTTCCGCCATTTCGTGCAAGCGCAACATATTCCAAACTAAAAGAGCCTGTCCTCTCTTCCAGTTCCTTGATATCCACTACCGGCTCCGTTATCCGCTCTACTTTCAAATCGCCCCACGTCACCTGTTTAAAGCTGCTGTGTATCGTTACTTTATGAAAAGTCGAATTATCTCCGTCAGAATTGGATTCCAGATATTTCGTCAATTCTGCTGCTGCATCCCTGTCAAATGTACGGTTGTGGAAGTCCAGTATATATTCCAGCTTTTCCCGGATAAACATCGACTGAGTCTGAACAATTCTCGTATAATAGCGAATTGTATCTCCATCGGAAGGAGTCAACAGCAGTACAAACATATATTCTTCATCCGCACTGATCAAATCCTTCAAAGTAACTTTACATTGAATTGCATCTTTCACTTTATTATAATTTTCAATCTGTGTACTTTCTACCAAACGTTCCCCATTAATACTTCTTACCTCAAAAGCAATTGTATCAATCGGTGTTCCGTAAGTATCTATCGTAAAAGACACGTTTCTGTCTTCTCCGATTGGCAGCAATGTATCCCTCAGGTAACGCGTGTCCATAACACGCGCATAACCATGCAGCCTGTTCACCTGATACTCATCTATATGCATAGTAACAATTGGGAATGCAGCCTCTCCCATCTCTGTCGTCATATCCGTATTTCCTTTGTTCATAGCCTCGCTGATAAAAAACAACGCCGCTATAAAAACCACGAGCAAATATACGCCCTTTAATATTGCTTTTCTCATATTAACGGCTATGCTCCTTTCAATAATCAGTATGTCCAATTTAATATTAAAAGAACAATAGAAGTGTCTCCAATCGGAGACACACTCAGTCAAAAGAGTTGGTCTTATGGCCAACTCTTTGGCTCTTTACATATAGGCAGTTTCCCATGATTATATTTTAATCAGATTGCATCAAAAGCTCAACTAAAATTTTAAAATCCCCTTATGATTTGTGTGTCGTTTTTTATATATTTCGTAATAAAGCAGCACTTGAACAAATTCTTCATTACACTCACACTGCTTTTCATTTGTTGAAGAAATATCTGTTTCCATGTTTTCTGTTCCGGAACTCCCAATATCTGTATTCGTATTGTTTATACACTCCGTACGCCTGATTTTGTCCATTACAATCTTCGTCAGTCTGTATAACTGCCATTTGTCGGGATATTCATCGTATATGACGCTGCCCTCGTAGTCCATCTGATTCAATATATCTGATATTATTTTCTGATAGCGCTTGGCTTCGGACGGATACATCTGCTGTAAATATTCCAAGTCACGTGTTACGGTATCTTCCTCCTGATAGTATAGAGGAAGCGGATATGCCATATAGAAAGGAAGAATTCTTGACTGATTCATTTTTTAACCATACTCCTTTCCTATTCTGCAATATTGCTATTTTTATTCTATCATATGCAAAGCAGGAAAGTTTGTTAATACAGATTAGTGATAAAAAGGACAGACAAATGATTCTGTCCGTCCCTTTACTTTAACTTATACTATTTTACTGCATCGATTCTGGCAATCGCACGTCTAAGCGACATCTCAGCGCGTTTCATGTCAGTGCCCGGAGATTTCTCCCTGATTCGTTCTTCTGCACGTCCCTTGGCGTTCTGTGCGCGCTCCAAATCAATTTCCGCCGGCCACTCAATAATCTCTGCCAGTATTGTCACCTTATCGGGTAAAACCTCTGCAAATCCTGCATGCAATGCGGCTTCTTTTACACCATCATCCTGTGTGATTGTCAAAATACCGGGTGAGATAACCATTGTCATAGGAATATGCTGCTTATATATACCGACTTCACCCTCTATAGTATTGAATTCCACCATAGATACCTGATTCTCATAGAATACCCTGTCCGGTGTAATAACTTTTAATGTAAACTTATTATCATTCTCAGCCATACCTATACCCACCCCCTACTTCACACGGGCAAGTACGTCATCAATGCTTCCTGCATTCAGGAAATAGCTTTCAGGAATTTCGTCATGCTTACCTTCCAATATTTCCTTAAATCCTCTTATGGTTTCTGCAATCGGCACATATTTTCCTTCCAGTCCGGTAAACTGTCCTGCTACGAAGAACGGCTGCGATAAGAATCTCTGAATCTTTCTTGCACGGGAAACAACCAGCTTATCTTCCTCCGAAAGCTCATCCATACCGAGAATTGCAATGATATCCTGAAGTTCTTTGTATCTTTGTAGAATTTCCTGCACACCTCTTGCCGTCCGGTAATGCTCATCTCCTACAACTCTCGGATCCAGAATTCTTGAGGTGGATTCAAGAGGATCAACCGCAGGATAAATACCAAGCTCAACAATTGATCTCGACAATACCGTTGTTGCATCCAAGTGCGCAAATGTAGTTGCAGGCGCGGGGTCAGTCAAGTCATCCGCAGGTACGTATACCGCCTGAACAGATGTTATGGAACCGTTCTTAGTAGAAGTAATTCTCTCCTGCAGAGCGCCCATCTCTGTCTGCAATGTAGGCTGATAACCTACAGCAGAAGGCATACGCCCAAGCAATGCGGATACTTCCGAACCTGCCTGAGTGAATCGGAAAATATTATCAATAAATAACAATACATCCTTTCCACCCTTATCACGAAAATATTCCGCCATTGTAAGACCGGTTAAACCTACTCTCATTCTGGCTCCCGGCGGCTCATTCATCTGCCCGAATACCATTGTAGTTTTATCAATAACTCCTGATTCTTTCATTTCATAATACAGGTCGTTACCTTCTCTTGTACGCTCACCTACACCGGTAAATACGGAATATCCACCGTGCTCTGTAGCTATATTTCTGATTAACTCCTGAATCAATACCGTCTTGCCGACTCCGGCGCCGCCAAACAGTCCGATCTTACCACCCTTCTGATAAGGGCACAGCAAGTCTACGACCTTGATACCGGTCTCAAGTATCTCTGTTTCTGTCGCCTGTTCTTCAAATTTTGGAGCAGCTCGGTGAATCGGTTCGTACTCTACCTCTGTCGGAGCAGGTATATTGTCAATCGGCTGACCCAAAACATTAAATATACGACCCAAAGTATTCTCACCAACGGGAACTGTAATCGGAGCGCCGGTTGAAATTGCTTCCATTCCTCTTACAAGACCGTCAGTAGAACCCATGGCAATACATCTAACGGTATCATCACCCAGATGCTGAGATACTTCTACAATCAATTCATTGCCATCTTTCAACGGAATTCTGATTGCATCGTTGATTTCAGGTAAGTTTCCTTCAACGAATTTAATATCAAGTACAGCGCCGATAATCTGAGTGAGTTTTCCACGGCTTTCGCCACTTTTCACTTCTGCCATCTTTTTTTCCTTTCCATGTTTTTTTAATGAATCTGTGAATTTGTGCATCAGACATCAACGATGTCTGCACCATTTCTGAAGAATCGTCCGAAGGCGATTCTTCAAGACGAAACTTAGATTTTCTTAGGCGGCGTCCTTTGACGCCTTAGAAAATCTTTTCGTCTTTTTCAAACTTGCCATTAAATACTTATGAAATAGCATTTGCTCCTGCAATAATTTCTGTTAATTCCTGTGTAATAGAGCCTTGTCTTGCCCTGTTATACATCAGCGATAAGTGATCTATCATTTCTTCAGCATTACTTGTTGCGGAATCCATAGCCTGCATTCTCGCACCATTTTCACTGGCAACCGCTTCTATCAGACCTCCATATATCAGGCTGGTAATATACTTCGGAATAATCAGCTCCAGCGCTTCATCATCTTCCGGTTCAAAATTCATAAGCGCTTTACTGCCTTTTTCCTGCCCATTATCATCTTTCTTTTCGGGTTCTATCGGAAGAAGTTTTAACAGAGTAGGTTCATGCACCACAGTGTTCTTAAATCCCGTATATGCAAGATAGATTTCTCCGATTTCTCCTTTTACATAGGAATCCAAAACTCTGGAACTGAGCGCCATTGCATCGACATAAAGCGGTTCTTCAATAATATCAGAATCCTCTTCCACAATCTCATAACCCTTACGATACAATGAATCCCTGCCTTTCTTGCCTATCGCATAAACACGCAGGTCTTCCTTCTTCAAACCGCTCTGCATAATCAGCTTCACAATATTGGAGTTATATCCGCCTGCAAGTCCTCTGTTAGAGGTTATAACGATAACTGCTTTTTTGGCGGATTCTCCTCCCCGAAGATAAGGATGGTTTAAATTTTCCGTTTTTGCCAGTATAGAGCTCACTGTCTCATACATACAATTAAAGTACGCTTTTGACTGCTCTGCACGATGTTTTGCCTTCTGCAGTTTAACAGTAGAAACAAGCTTCATTGCTTTGGTAATCTGCTGAGTACTTTGGATACTGCCCTTACGCCTTTTAATATCTCTCATTGAGGCCATAGCATCACCTTCTACTTTCTATATCTAAGCTTTGTTTATCTAAACAATGTTTAGATTTCTAAACGATGTTTAGATTTTCTAAACTCTGTTTAAAACTGCGATTTAAACTCATTAATAGCTTTTTTCAGCTTTTCTTCCGTTTCATCGGAAATCACCTTCTCAGCTGCAATCGCACTTGGAATCTCAGAATACTTGGTATCCAGAAATTCAAAGAATTCCGTTTCAAATCTGGTGATATCCTCTACCGGAACATCCAACAGATATTTATTGGTCGCAACATAGATAATGATTACCTGATACTGCACCGGCATAGGCTTATACTGCGGCTGTTTAAGAATTTCCTTAATTCTTTCACCCTGCGCAAGCTTCTCCTTAGTGTCTGCATCCAGTTCCGAACCAAACTGTGAGAAAGCTGCAAGCTCACGGTACTGTGCAAGCTCTACACGGATAGGCGCTGCAATTTTCTTCATCGCCTTAATCTGTGCCGCACCACCTACACGGGATACTGAAAGACCCGCATTTACAGCAGGTCTGAATCCGGAATTAAACATTTCGGTCTCCAGATAGATCTGACCGTCTGTAATGGAAATAACATTGGTCGGAATATAAGCGGATACATCGCCTGCCTGTGTTTCAATGATAGGAAGCGCAGTCAGCGAACCGCCGCCATATTCTTCGCTCATTCTCGCTGCACGCTCCAACAATCTGGAATGCAGATAGAAAACATCTCCGGGATAAGCCTCACGGCCCGGCGGTCTCTTGAGCAGCAGGGAAAGTGTACGATACGCAACAGCATGCTTACTCAAATCATCATACACAACGAGAACATCTTCACCATTCTCCATCCATTCCTCTCCGATTGCACATCCGGAATATGGTGCAATATACTGCAATGGCGCAAGCTCACTTGCTGAAGCTGCTACTACGGTAGTGTAGCTCATTGCGCCGTATTCGGTCAATGTCTTGACAATAGATGCAACAGTTGAGGCTTTCTGACCGATTGCCACATAAATACATTTTACCCCTTGTCCCTTCTGGTTAATAATGGTATCGATTACAATTGCAGTCTTACCGGTCTGTCTGTCGCCGATAATCAACTCTCTCTGTCCTCTTCCGATGGGCACCATAGAGTCAATCGCTTTGATACCTGTCTGTAAAGGCGTATCAACTGACTTCCTTGTGATAACACCGGATGCCACTCTTTCAATTTTACGATATTTGTCCGTCTGGATCGGCCCTTTACCGTCAATCGGCATTCCAAGGGCATTTACGACACGGCCCAGCATACAGTCTCCAACCGGTACTTCTACAACCCTTCCTGTTGTTTTAACAATATCGCCTTCGTTAATATTGTGATGACTTCCAAGAAGTACAGCTCCAACATTGTCTTCCTCAAGGTTAAGTACCATACCGTATACTTCGCCGGGGAATTCCAACAATTCACCCTGCATTGCATTTTCAAGTCCGTGTACGCGAGCAATACCGTCTGCTACCTGAATGACCGTTCCGACATCCGATATTTCAAGCGCAGAAGCATATCTCTTAATTTGATCCTTAATGACTGAACTAATCTCTTCTGGTCTTAAATTCATGGATCAT
>CAZRKN010000102.1:0-8307 GCA_964600805.1 uncultured Bacteroides sp.
AGGGGCAGCAGTTTTCCCGACCTTGTCATGCTGACGGAAATCTGCGAGCAGCTGGAAACCAGCGCGGACTATATGCTGGGGGTTGCCGGAGGAAGAATTACGGAGGATGGGAACAGAAAGGTACAGAGCGAGATTTTAAAAGCATTGCGTAAAAGTCTGGATCCGCTGCAGCTATTGATCGGAGTGGAGCTTGTCCCACTGTTTGTCCCACTGTTTCAAGATAACAGGTTCGCGGAAAAGACTGCGGAGAAGCGTCAGGCACTGGCGGCGGAGGGTATTCTGATGCCGGTCCTGAGAATTATGGATCATCTGCAGTTGAATCCGAAAGAGTTTATGATTGTGTCTTACGATAATGTGCTCTATCATGAAATACTGGAAGATCTTGACGGAGAAAAGCCGGATTATATTATGGGGCGGCTGGAAGAGACTGTCAGAAGCCGGTATGACGAGATCCTGAACGTGGATATTCTGAAGCAGCTGACAGATAATCTCCGGGTAGAGTACCCTGCGCTGATAACAGGGATCGTGCCGGAGATAATCTCTTACGGGCTGCTGCTGGACGTGGTCAGGGAACTGATCCGTCGTGGTGACGCACCCCGTTATCTGCCCCGGATTATCGAGGGAATCGAGCATGAGATTCGGGAAAACGGAATCCGGAAGGCTGAGGAGCTGGCGCAGCGGGTGGCAGCCCGGCTGGAGCGGGAGGATAATTATTTCGTGTTGATGCATTCCCGCTGACTGTAGACGCCTGCTGACTTTCTGTATTCGGCGGGCGTCCGTTGAGAAGCGGCTGTCTGATGGAGGCGGTGGAACGATTTTTCAAATGCTGCTATGGCATTTGAATTTCTTTATATAGCGTCATTGCAACAGTCTGTATCTGATCGATAGAAATCTTTTCAATTTCTGCAAGGCTTATATTCAGCTTTTTTATAATATCATCAAGAATTCTGCTTGAAGCAAATGCATGTCCATTGTGCTGATCTGTACTATCTGCTTCCCGAATGAAACACTCCAGCAGGTTTCGCTTGTTAGAATAAATTAACTCTACCAATTTAGCTCGATACTCCAGTTCCTCAGATGTCATATTAGGGTTGTTTATCAAATCATTGGCGTGCTGTGCCTCATGCTTGAGCAGAGATATTTTGAAATCTTCACTTTCAAGATCATAGGAAGATTTTACACAATGGATTATCCCCTTCTGATCGGTCCAGCCACCGGTTCCAATTTCACCAAGAGTAAGATAGTCCATCCAGCTTCTGAAAATAAACCCAGCCAACAACTTTATGGTATATGGTTGAATCCCATTCGGTAATTCGACCTGATATGTCTTAGTTTCCATTGTCCGCCAAATATAGGGACCATAAAAACCGCTTGTTATCCCACCCAGAAAATATAGTCCTCGGCTCTGAAACGCCTCTGCAATCTGGTTTTGCTCTATATCGTCCAGTTCTATACTTTCATCATCTATACCAAAAAAATCACTTAGCCTTACCCTCAACTGATTGGCTGCATTCTCTTTTCCAAGGCAGAGATAAAACACATCTCGGTAGTAGCGCTGATTGTTCTGAAAATTGCTTCACATAGTTATTTGCACCAAGCAGGTCATCCATGAATATATATCCATGATAAATTTTTTTGGAAAAATCTGTACGAATTTTTACTTCACTCCTTCCAGCTATTTTCTTTATAATTTCTGTAGACATCTGTTCTGTGCAGGCCATAACGGAGCGTAGACAATGGGATATTATCTTCTCGAATCGCTATTGGAACAGGCTGGTACATAACTGCCTGCTGTAGTATTATATATCACAAACCTTATAGCAAAAATATGTTCCCAGAGTAATATTGTCATCGTCATAATATAGTAAACCCAGTTTACTAAACCTAAATGTCTTATTAAAATCACTCTTTATCAATTCATCATAAGCCCTTTGATATGATTCAAAGTCTGCACCGCCAATAGCAAACGTCATATGAAAAATATAGTCATTGTCATGTTCTGCCGGACACGGTCCAAATATTTTATATAATTCTTCGTTTAACCTCTTCTGTGCATCTACAAGTTGCGGCGTTTCTTTTACTCGCAAACTCATACATCCAGATGAAACTCCACCTAATACATTAGATGGGAATATATCAATATCCACAAATTCTATATCAAATGGACATAGTTCCTTTGCGAATCCATCAAAGAATACTTCCATATCCTCTAAACTGGGAATCTCAAATGGCTGCTTTAAGGAAACATGCTGTGGCAGTCTTGCCATTTCAAACCCCATCCTTCCATACCTATGTGCTTCCAACATCAATTTTCTACCATAATTCTCTGCATCATTATCTGCAATTAAAACTATTGTTGCTTTCATTCTATCTCTCCATCTGTTCTAAAATAATCAATATTAAATCTTTGCGAAAGATTGAAAATCACTCTACATGATGAAATATTTTTAACCTTTGAGCTTCATTTGCCTCAAAGCCAAACCTTTCATAAAATGGAATCTTATCCGGAAACGCACATAATTCAACAAAAATATCTGTTCCTTTTACACCATTGTCGTTAATGAACTTTAATAATTCATTTATCATCATTCGACCAATTCCTTTGTGCTGATATTCCGGGCGCACTACCACGTCTTTAATGTAATAATCGAGTCCCATATCTCCATTCATACGCGCCATAGCTACAATCTTATCACCATCCCATACAGAAATACGGAATAATGTATGTTTCATAGCCAGTTCAGTCTGCTCCGGCGACGGACCATCTCCCCATACAGTTTCCCATAACTCGATAAATTGCTGCGCTGTCAATTCGTTATATCTTACTTCTAGTTTACTCATAAGCATACCTTCGCCAATCTAAATTCTGATAAGAAAATTTTGTAGTACCGGCTATAGCCCCAATAATGCCCCTGCAATCATTAAAGATGTACATATTAGTGAAAACAACATTCCTACAATTGTTAAAATAATCTGACATTTATTTTTCATGTGACTTATTTGGAATCTAAGAGAAACAATTCCCACAACCCATCCGAAAATCGGCGGAAAGGATAAATATGTTAACATTCCCGCACGCATTTTGTCATATCCCGCATCCTCTTTTGCCGCTGTCAGATTTACATCCATTTGCTCTATCTCTTCTTTCAGAAGATAATCCAGTGAACAGTTAAATATTTTACCAATTCTGATCAATTTCTCTGTATCCGGATATGCACTATCGCATTCCCATTTTGATACAGATTGTCTTGACACTTTTAAAATCTCTGCGAACTGTTCTTGTGTTAAATTTTGCTCCTTACGCAGCTTAGTTATTTTTTCTCCTACTGTCATGTGATGCAACCTCCTTGTAATTGATAAAATCATTTTAGAACACAGCGCTTTATTTTTATACCAACTATAGGTTGCAAAATGAAAAGCATCGGTTGCAGTTAGTTTTTCTAATTGAACTAATTTCTTCCCATGGATTAGGCACTATTTTTCCTCCTCTGATTTTGATTGTGAATTCACTCCTGTATTTCGCAGTAGCACCTTTCATCTGCATCATTTATATAAATCCTGTAATCCTCTTTTTTAGGATACTCAGGCAACGTACAGACTGCGTTTCGAATGATATATTTACACAACAGATTATAAGTATCGCCTTCAGAAATCTTTCCGTTTGATAGTCTTCCGGTAAGCCATCCTCTCCTTAAAATACCCACTAACCATTCTTTTTTTTGCCTTAGAAGATTTCTTGTCTTATCATTGTTGATATCTGTAAATACCATTAGTAAATACGAAAGCGGAATTTTCTTTTGTGATGCCGCCTGACTGGGTCCAAAAGAAATAAATTCCTCTCCCAAAGGCTCCAGCAGCTTGTTAATCCAAATTTCATCTGCCGGCCGGACTGCTGCCAGAAGACGCAAAACACATATTCCGGTAGTAATGCATTCCCCTTTCGTACAGGAGTTTCCAAAGCATGTCTTGCCAAACCGCTCAAGTGTATGATACACCATATCTTTTACTGTTCCATTATCCGGTGCAAACTTTACAAGCAGCCGAAGTATCTCTGCTTCGTAATGGTTCGCATATAAAATATTCGTTTTCGGCAGATAGCCCTGAACAAGACGAAGTTTCTTACCTTCATTGTACGGGGGAAGATAGTAATTCGGATATACACAGTCCACATTAGGATTAACCTTCATCATCTTTTTGTATCGGATAATCTCCTCCGAATCATTTCTTCCGTTCAAAAAACACAAAACAGCCGCAGTTTTTTCTTCTTCTGTGATTTTTTCTCCGAATTGTTCCTTACGGTTCAACTCGCAAAGTATTTTGTATTTTTCCATATGTACCCCTTTGAACAAAATCCAATTGAACTAATTTCTTTCCATTCGGCAACAGCCTTTCTATTCGTCCAATTAGCTTATATTCACTACTTTTCAAATCCACCATGAATAAATACCACTAAGTTACTGAACCCTCATAAGGGAAATTATGGAATTCTGTATACAAATTCTGTATACAAATTCTTTATAAAGCCCTGATTAGATTTACTTTATATATCTTCTCCGCCAGAAGCAATAATATCATTCGTATCTATTATTGCCGGATGCCTTTGGGGAACGGATATTTTAATCTTATTTAAATCTTCTCCAAGCTGAAATCTTCTAAATAAATCTACTTTTCGCTCGTATCCTTCCCCAATCAATGTGATTCTATGATTATCCATCTTAGAATCCAACTCATACAATCCCTCAATATATGATCTTGCCGGAAGTTTTGTCACGTCAAGACAGCTCCTGTCTTTTACAAGCTTAAGCATTTTCATTTCATTACCGGCAAAACTCTCTGTTCTTATGTCAAGCAGTTCTCTGTCATTCACCGGAACAATATCCTGAACAAATAAACATTTACCGCTGTCATAAATGGGTGCCGGAGTAATAAACTGTAAGCTTTCTGCATTTCTTAATATTGATATGTTTCCCAAATGCCTGTCTCTCCCGGACAAAACAAAGTCAGACAGAATCATATAATCCATAAACTGCCTGAGTTTATCTGTATCTATTCCATGTTTACCACAAACATTAATAAAGTGTTCATACGCAGAGATATGGTTAGGTTGTTTTTCCGACATAACAACATCATATGCTGATATCAGTTCTTTTTCCTGTGAAGTAAAGAGTTTTGAGTAGCAGCCATAATCATATTCCCGTCCATTGATCTTAATCAATTTATATTCCGTATAGGCTTCAAAGCCCTGCATCTTATGTAGCTTAGAAGCAATCACTTCATTAATGCTCTCCACTGAAAACTGATCCCGGTTTCCCTTGAGCATTCCCCTTTCCCCATCCAATATTATCCAACTCTTTTCCAGACTGCCCTGTAAGGAACCATTGGGAGTATAGTGCGATATTTCATTTTCTTTTTCATTTTTATCTGCACCTATTAATATATCTCCATGAAATTTATTATCAAATAAATTCACATCTTTCCATGTAAGCCCGGAATCCATCGGCGATATCCAATAATAATCCGTTAATGATAATCCAAGATTTTTCAACAGGAAATCTTCCGGTCCCAAAAGCCCCTTCTTTTCAAGCATATTTTTTATATGCCCCTGACTAATCGGCACAGACCGCCTTTTCCACCATTGTTTCAGCCAATCATGATCATCAGGATTATGCAAAGGAGCAAGTTCCGGATTGACCAGATCCTGATGAAATTTATACACGCTTCCATCCTCAAGAAAATCTACAAGCGTTATAATTTCATCCTTTCGTTTTAATACATAAAGCATATGCTTCCTCCATTTCCATGTCTGACAGATGTTTTTCCATCTCCCATAAAGCAATACTATTTATAAACATTGACGCCTCCCTCTTTACAGGACATAATTCATATTCATACTCCTGATGGGCATATTTAAAACGCAGGTAGAATTTTTTGTTCTTTTTACTGACAAAACCATCAATATTGTAACGTGCTGAGCTGACAATGATATCATCCCTGCATAACTCATACAATACGTCCATAGAGATTCCCAATGCTTCTGCAAGAGCGCATACTATCCCTGCTTTCACATTTGCAATCTCAACCTTACAATTTACAATATCATTTAATGTACTGTAAGAAATTCCACTTCTCTTTGAAATACTATATATGGAAATATTATGTGTAGATAAATATGTCTTTAACATAAGAAATCACCTATTGTATATTATACCGCTATAGCGGTATAATATACAATAGGTGTTTATAAATTTATGATTTCATAATTTACCTCACTCATACAAATATATCAACAAACTAAATGCCGCCTCAATCATCTTTAAGATTACCATTTCTGACATTCTCTTCAATTATTTTCTCTGTACGCTCCCAGATTATATTTGAACCCAACTTGGTATGAATATGTCTATTCATTACCTGTTTTTTCCCAATTTCATGTTCCTTCCAATCCCTGCCATTATTTGAATTATTCAAAAGCAGCGGCTGGAAGTTATCCATTGCACGAACAAATCTGGCTTCCGGAGTTTCAGCTGCTTCATATTCTTTAAACAGACTTTTCAACTCTTCTCCCTGCTCCTCCGGTAGCAGGCTGAAAATACGTTCTGCCGCCGCATCTTCCCGCATTTTTTTAGTCTCATGCCCTTTTACATCGTAGGCATATGTATCTCCGGCATCAATCTCCACAATATCATGAATTAAAGCCATAAACATCGCTTTGGCTACATCAAATTCTTCATTAGCATACTCTTTTAACAAATAAACCATCATTGCCATATGCCAGGCATGTTCGGCGTCGTTTTCGCGTCTCCCGTTTCCACTCAGATGTGTTTGACGAAAAATATTTTTTTCTTTATCCGCTTCTAAAATAAAATCAATTTGTTTCTCCAGCCGATTCTTTTCCATTGTATTCTCCTTTCTGAAAATAACTGCCAAATCCCCAAAATCCATTTTCAAGCATATGATCATAATTTGCTTCTCCATGCCTGACAAGATAAAACAATGCCATCTTACGAAACCTCCCACTTAAATTCCTATATGAACAAAATCCAGTTGAACTAATTTCTTTCCATTCGGCAACAGACTTTCCATTTGTCCCAGCAGTTTATATTCAATACTTTTCAAAGTCTGAATCAATAGATTTTCTTCCATTTGACGATGTACTTTGGCAAGGTCGTCAAATGAATGAATATATGGTGAATCAGATACCCAGCTATTATCCACATTTATCTGAATAATACATGAAATATATTTCGGCTGTATTTGCTCAACTGCTTTTCTGAAACACTCATATCCAATGTACTCAATTAACAAATTGGCAATCAGTAATTCTGCTTTTGGAAGTTTATTCGATTGATTAATCAAATCTATTCGCATACATTCCAATATATCAGAAATATCAGAATATCTTTCCCTGACTGTCTTTAGATACTTACTGTTGATATCAATGCCATAAACTTTTTGATATTTGTTCTTATCAATGTGTTCGAGACCATTGCCACCGGCAATTCCCAGAATTATAACAGAGCTTACCGGATATGCATTAAGCTGACCTTTCATCATGTGGCTCATGGTCTGTAATTGCATAACTGAATCTAATTTCATATGGTTTTCGTAATCAGATAATGGTATTTCTTCCCATGGATTAGACATTATTTTTCCTCTTTAAATTTCTATTTATCTATGTATGCGTTTCTGCCAAGTCTGTCATCATCTTTGATATACCTAGCATGAAATTCCATATTAATCTGTCTTAACTCTCTTTTGCCGTCAATGTAATCCTGATACATATCGGCAAACCCCTCCATACATCCATCGCAATTTGCACCGATGTTGCAAAGAGAATCCCTGACAATCTTTTCCCTCCACTTATAAAAATACTTATCGCAAGAAGAACAATACCCATAATAGCGCCTGCAACTACTGAAAGCAGTAAAACTATATATCACAAACCTTATAGCAAAAATATGTTCCCGGAGTAATATTATCATCTTCATAATATAGTAAACCCAGTTTACTAAACCTAAATGTCTAATTATAATCACTCTTTATCAATTCATCATAAGCCCTTTGATATGATTCATAGTCTAAACCACCAATAGCAAACGTCATATGAAAAATATAGTCATTGTCATGTTCTGCCGGACATGATCCAAATATTTTATATAATTCTTCGTTTAACCTTTCCTGTGCATCCACAAGCTGCGGTGTTTCTTTTACTCGTAAGCTCATACATCCGGATTCAACTCCGCCTAATACATTAGATGGGAATAAATCAATATCCACAAATTCAATATCAAATGGACATAGTTCCTT
>CAZRKN010000103.1:0-8253 GCA_964600805.1 uncultured Bacteroides sp.
CTTTCTGCTTTTCACGCAGCTGAAGACCGTATTCACTTACTTTCTTACCAGCTCTCGCTGATGTTCTTTTTGATTTCTTATCATATCCTAAATAAGTAGGATCCAAGTCAAGGGATCTGCATCTTTTTAATACAGGTACTCTGTTTACTGCCATATCCGGCTCCTTTCCGAGAGGGGTTACCTCTCCCTCAGATTCTGCTTCTATTGCAGAATTCTGTTGTTTACAGCATCATTCTGCCTAAACAGACGATACTTTCATCCAACTCTTATCAACGTTACTCTGTCACTATACACGACGGCGTTTAGGCGGACGGCATCCATTATGCGGTACCGGCGTTACGTCGCGGATACTTGTTACTTCAAGTCCGCATGCCTGAAGTGCACGAATAGCAGCTTCACGACCTGAACCCGGGCCTTTTACCATAACGTCAACTGTCTTTAAACCATGAACTAAAGCAGCTTTTGCAGCTGTCTCAGCCGCCATCTGTGCTGCATATGGAGTAGATTTCCTTGAACCTCTAAAACCAAGACCGCCTGCACTTGCCCAGCTTAAAGCATTACCTTCGTTATCTGTCAAAGTAACGATTGTATTGTTAAAAGAGGACTGAATATGTGCCTGTCCATGTTCAACGTTTTTCTTTACACGCTTTTTTGTTACTTTTTTTGCAACTTTTTTAGCCATAATAAACTAACCTACTTTCTCATAAAATTATTTCTTCTTATTTGCAACTGTACGCTTCGGACCTTTTCTTGTTCTGGCATTGGTCTTAGTCTTCTGACCACGAACAGGAAGTCCTTTTCTGTGACGGATTCCTCTATAGCATCCGATTTCCTGAAGTCTCTTGATATTTAAGGCAACTTCTCTTCTCAAATCACCTTCTACCATGTAATCCTTATCAATCACCTCAGAAATTCTCTTCACTTCATCATCCGTCAATTCTCTGACACGAGTGTCAGGATTAACATTTGCTGCTGCCAGAATCTTGTTCGAGCTTACTCTGCCAATACCATAGATATATGTCAGACCAATCTCTACACGTTTCTCTCTGGGTAAGTCAACACCTGCAATACGAGCCATTTACGTTTCCTCCATTTTCTGTACAGACATACTGTACTTTTGTTACTAATTGATTGGGGCAATTTTTGCCCAGCCGGGAATTAACCCAACCTTTCCAAACATGTGGTATCAAAAAGTAATCTCCTATAGGCTCTTCCATCTATATAAAAATCAGCTGGACAAGAACCCCTTTTCATCAAAATTCACATCTGATAAAAACGATAGGGATTAACCTTGTACCTGTTTGTGTTTTGGATTTTCACAGATTACTCTGATCTTTCCTTTTCTTTTAATGACTTTGCACTTTTCGCAAATCGGTTTTACTGATGATCTAACCTTCACGTTAAACCCTCCTTTCAAAAAAGACCGCTTTATATTATATCACGGAGGTATCACTCTTTCAAGTATTTCTTTTATAATTTACCATTATTTTTTACATTTTCTTCCTAACACACATGCTTATTTTTCACACTATTCATCCATGCTGCCAACAGCCTGCGAATTTGGGCAGCGCTGTAAGCGCTTTAGCACCAAATTTGCCGATTGAAAAATCTTTGATTTTTCAATCTATTTATCACGCCAGATAATTCTGCCTTTGGAAAGGTCATAAGGCGATAACTCTAAAGTCACTTTATCGCCCGGTAAGATACGAATAAAATTCTGACGCAGCTTACCGCTTATATGTGCCAATACTACATGCCCATTCTCCAATTCTACCTGAAACATTGTATTGGGTAACTTTTCAATAACTGTTCCTTCAATTTCAATCACATCGGCCTTTGACATCTGCTACCTCCAATTTTTCCTCAACTATACTATCTGCCTTATATTGTCTGATAATCTTCCGGATTTGTGCATCATCTGCCAGACCTTCTTTGATTCGCTTCGCAAAATCCGCTTCCGGACACTTTTTAATAATTTGAATATGTTTCTTATTCTTTCTCTTTGGTTTGGATAATTTTCTGATTTCTCCATCAACTAAATATACATATTCCGTATCTTCATTTATAATGACATAAATCATACCCTTGTCATGACCGGCCTTAGATCCGGCAAGCATTCCTATCATATCTGTAACCCTCTATATACATCGGATTCATTCTATGCATGAAGCGTCAGGATTTCCGGTTCACCCTCGGTAATCAGAATCGTATTCTCATAATGTGCTGAATAAGCGCCGTCTGCCGTTACGACAGTCCACTCGTCATCCAGCCACCTTACGTCTCCTGTACCCATATTGATCATCGGCTCTATCGCTAATGTCATACCCGGCTGCAGCAGCAATCCCTTGCGCTTCTGCGCAAAGTTTGGTACCTGCGGATCCTCGTGAAGCTTAGTTCCGATTCCATGCCCCACCAAATCTCTTACTATCCCATAACCATGAGCAGTAACATAAGCTGCTATGGTATTGGAAATATCATAAAGATGATTCCCGGCTTTTGCCATTTTAATCCCTTCGAAAAAGCTCTGCCTCGTCACGGTAATCAGCTTCTCGGCCTCCGGACTGATATTTCCTACTGCATATGTTCTGGCAGCATCCGAATGATATCCTTTATAAATAAGCCCTGCGTCTAAGCTGACAATGTCTCCCTCTTTTAAAATATGATCTTCACGGGGTATTCCGTGTACGACCTCTTCATTTACAGAGACACATACCGAAGCCGGAAACCCCTGATAATTAAGGAAATTTGGGATACAGCCACGGCTTCGAATCAGTCGCTCGGCAAGCCTGTCAATATCCTTAGTGGATATTCCCGGGCGAATAGCCCTGCCCAGTTCGTCATGCACGATTTCAAGAAGCCTTCCAGCTTCCCGCATCAAATCTATCTCTCTGCCGGATTTAATTGTAACAGCCATCTCGACATCTTACCACCTTTCTGTTGAAAGAAGCTCCTTAGGCTATTCTTACGCCAAGAGCGTAGTGATTGCGGTAAATACGTCTTTCATATCCGCTGTTCCGTCAACCGTTCTGAGTACTCCCTGTTTTGTGTAAAAATCAATTAAAGGCTGTGTCTGCTTATGATACACATCAAGACGGTTCTTTACCGTTTCTTCCTTATCATCATCACGCTGAACCAGCTCTTTACCACATTTATCACAGATTCCTTCCTGCTTCGGCGGAATATGCTCTATATGAAATGTTGCGCCGCATGCAAGACATGCGCGTCTTCCTGACATTCTTCTGATGATGTTTTCGTCCGGTACGTCTACGTTGATTGCATAATCAATTTTTTCACCAAGTTCTGATATAGCTTTATCCAAAACTTCCGCCTGTGGAATCGTCCTAGGAAAACCATCCAGAACATAACCGTTTTTGCAATCATCCTGTGCAACACGGTCTAACAAAATCTTAACTGTCAGCTCGTCGGGAACCAGTAATCCCTGATCCATATATTTCTTAGCTTCCAATCCAAGTTCAGTACCCTTTTTTACATTTTCCCTAAAAATATCACCTGTTGAAATATGAGGTATATCATACTTATCGGCAATCATCTGCGCCTGGGTGCCCTTTCCTGCTCCGGGCGCGCCCAACATAATAATTTTCATACTAATACCTATGCTCCTTCCTCAGCCTGCGAATTTGCATGTGTGTTTTGCACACATTTCTCAAGCACAAATATTGCATAACACATGCAAAGCATAACACATGCAAGCATGTGTGTGAAAAATTTATTTTTCACACTATAACCGTCTCCTCTCCACGCCTGCAAGTTTGTGTCTAAGACACTCGAAGAATCGCCTAAGCGATTCTCCGTAGAAGTTCTAACTGTCTAACAATTTAGTCATTCAAAAAGCCCTTGTAATTACGTACCAGCATCTGAGATTCAATCTGCTTTATAGTCTCTAAGACAACACTCACAATAATTATCAGGCTCGTTCCGCCAAAAGATACGCTTGCCTTAAAGATACCGTTAAAGAAGTATGGCAGTACGCATACGATTGTAAGTCCGACAGCGCCGATAAATATTATATAATTCAATATCTTAGTCAGATAATCGCTGGTAGGCTTACCGGGACGGATACCCGGAATAAAACCTCCCTGTTTTTTCATGTTTTCTGCTACTTCAAGCGGATTGAAAGTAATTGACGTATAAAAATATGCAAAAAGTATTACCAATACAATATATACTACCAATCCAATTGAATAAATCGGCTGTTTGGGATTACACCAATAATTTGAATTTAATCCATGTAAAATCTCAGCCCATATTCCTGTTCCGCTGACATTTGCCAAAGTACAGATAAAAACCGGAAGCTGCATAATCGAAGATGCAAAAATAACAGGAATAACACCTGAAGTATTAATCTTAAGCGGAATGTTGGAAGCAGAACCGCCGACCATCTTTCTTCCCTGCATCTTCTTTGCATACTGCACCGGAATTTTCCTTACTCCATCATTTAAGATTATTACAAGGACAACCATTCCGACAATAACCGCCAAAATAATCACAGCAGCTACAACTGCCTTTGCAATCGGTTTGTTCAGAACGAACTGTTCAAACAATGTAGCGATATCCTGTGGCATACGGGAAAGAATGTTAATTGTCAGCACTATGGAAATACCGTTTCCAACGCCTTTTTCCGTAATTCTTTCACCAATCCACATAAGGAATGCACTTCCTGCCGTCATCGCAGCAACCACTGTAATGATATTGAATACATTATAAACTTCAAGCAGTCCCTGACGACCGAAACCGATTGCCATAGCTGACGATTCAAGCAGAGCAAGTCCGACAGTTACATAACGTGTAATCGAAGCTATTTTCTTTCTTCCGTCTTCTCCATCGCGCTGTATTTCTTCCAATTTTGGAATTGCAATTGTAAGCAGCTGCATGATAATTGAAGATGTAATATATGGAGTAATATTCAATGCCAGGACAGACATATTTAAAAAAGAGCCGCCTGTAAAAGCATCGAAGAAATTAAATGCATCACCGGTCTGTGCCGCGAACCATTTTGCAAAATAAGTTCTGTCAACACCGGGAACCGGCAGCTGCGATCCGAAACGAATCACAACCAGCATCATAAACGTAAAGAAAATTTTAATCCTTATCTCTTTAATCTTGAAAGCATTTTTTAGGGTAGTAAACATTACATCACCTCTGCTGTTCCACCAAGCGCCTCGATTTTTTCCTTTGCAGAAGCGCTAAAGGCATTAACCTTGACATCAAGCTTCTTGGTCAGTTCTCCATTTCCGAGTATTTTAACTCCGTCACGGGGATTTTTAATTATCCTCTTCTCTATCAATGCATCCACATCAACCGTAGCGCCATTGTCAAATACTTCCAGCGCACTCAGATTGATTGCAACAATTTCCTTAGAGTTCCTGCACTTAAATCCTCTCTTAGGAAGACGTCTGTACAAAGGCATCTGACCACCTTCAAAACCTACTCTGGGAGCTCCTGAACGAGCTTTCTGTCCTTTGTGACCCTTACCGGCTGTCTTTCCGTTTCCTGATGCGTGTCCACGACCTCTTCTAAAATTATCACTGTGTTTGGAACCTTCTGCAGGTCTTAAATTTGATAATTCCATCTTATTAGCTATGCTCCTTTCTCTGTTGACAATTCCATATCCATGCTGCCATGGATATCTTCACAAATTCTCAACGAATGTTATGCTTCCTCAACCTTGACCATATGTCTTACACGTTGAATCTGACCTCTTGTAGCTCCATTATCAGGCAATTCAACAGTCTGACCGATTTTTCTAAGGCCCATGGCTGTTATCGTTGCTCTCGCCTTTGGAATCTGACCAATAGTAGATTTAATCAAAGTTATTTTAAGTTTACCTGTATTTGCAGTTTTAGCGGTTTTCTCAGCCTTAGTCGCTTTCACGGTTTTAACTGCCTTTTCAGCTTTAGCTGCTTTTTCTGTCTTAGCTTCTTTCTCGGCTGCAGACGCTTTTACTGTCTTAGCGGCTTTTTCTGTTTTAGCCGTTTTTGCTGCTTCAGATTTCTTTTCTGTTGTAGCTGCTTTCGCTGTTTTCTCTGCCATCTTTTTTCTCCTTTCCAATCGTGCTCTATGACCTAACTTCTTCTACAGATTTGCCACGGTTCTTAGCTACCTCTTCAGGAGTCTTTAACTGGCTCAGTCCTGCGATTGTCGCAAGAACTACGTTCTGCTTATTGTTAGAACCCAGAGATTTCGTACGGATATTTGAAATACCTGCAAGTTCGCATACAACACGCGCGGGGCCTCCGGCGATGATACCTGTACCTTCCGGAGCTCTTTTCAGCAATACGGAAGCTGAACCGAATTTACCGATAAAATCATGTGTAATACTATGATTATCATCCAGTGCAACAGATACCAGATGCTTAATTGCATCTTCTTTTCCCTTACGAATCGCTTCCGGAATTTCAGTTGCTTTTCCCAGACCTGCGCCTACATGCCCATTGTTATCGCCTACAACTACCAAAGCAGTGAAACGGAAGTTACGACCACCTTTTACAACCTTGGTAACGCGCTTAATAGTTACAACTTTTTCAGTCAATTCCAACTGACTGGCATCTATGATTGTACGTCTCATGTGATTATGTCTCCCCTCCTAAAATTCTAATCCGGCTTCTCTGGCTGCATCTGCTAATGCTTTGATTTTACCATGGTATATATAGCCGCCTCTATCAAAAACAACTGCCTTAATGCCTTTTTCAACTGCTCTCTTGGCAATTACCGTTCCTACATATGCTGCTGCATCAACGTTATTGGTTTTTTCAATTTCAGCCTTTACATCTTTTTCAAGTGTAGACGCTGCAACTAATGTTTTTCCAACTGTATCGTCAATAATTTGAGCATACATATGATTATTACTTCTGAATACAGCCAAACGTGGTCTCTGCGTATTTCCACTCAAATGGTTACGCATTCTTCTGTGTTTCTTAACACGGATTTTTTGTCTTGATTCTTTTCTAACCATTTTCATACTCTCCTTATCTGTTATTTCTTACCAGTCTTACCAACTTTACGTCTGATTGTTTCATCAGCATACTTAATACCTTTACCTTTATACGGCTCCGGTCTTCTCTTATCTCTGATATCAGCAGCGAATTGGCCAACTTTTTCTTTATCAATGCCTTTAACGATGATTACATTCTGTCCTTCTACAACAGTCTCAACACCCTCAGGATCAGTCATCTCTACCGGATGAGAATAACCCAGATTTAAAGTCAGAACCTTTCCGGATTTGGATGCCCTGTAACCAACACCGTTAACTTCCAGTTTCTTTTCAAATCCTTCGGTAACACCAACCACCATATTGTGGAGCAATGATCTTGTCAAGCCGTGAAAAGATTTCATTCTCTTCAAATCATTCGGTCTTGAAACAACTACTTCTGCACCTTCTGCTTTGATTTCCATCTCAGCCGGAAACACTCTTTCAAGAGTTCCCTTAGGACCTTTTACAGTCACTTTATTATTTTCTGCAACTTCTACAGTTACTCCTGCAGGAATCGCGATTGGCATTCTTCCTATACGTGACATGCCCGTACCTCCTATTTTTATTAATGTGCTAATTATATCACTTCTCAGCCCGCAAGAATTGCCTGCAATTCTTGCAGCTAAAATTTAGTTTTTCTTAGGTGCGGTTCTTTCGCACCTTAGTAAAACTTTTTAGCTTTTACCATACAAAGGCCAAAACTTCCCCGCCAACCTGAAGTTCTCTTGCTTTCTTATCTGTCATAACACCTTTGTTTGTAGAGATGATTGCAATACCAAGACCGCCCAGAACCTTGGGTAAATCTTCCTTACCAACGTATAAACGAAGACCCGGTTTGGAAATTCTCTTAAGACCGGAAATAATTCTGTCATTCTTATCCTCACCATACTTTAATGTAATATGGATTGTTTTGAAGCTTCCGTCTTCAATCATATCAAATTTTTTAATATAACCTTCATCCAGCAGAATCTGTGCGATTGCTAATTTCATTTTGGATGACGGTACATCTACTGTATCATGTTTTGCAGTAATTGCATTACGGATTCTTGTAAGCATATCTGCAATAGGATCGCTCATTGTCATTTGAATTGCCTCCTTCTATAATATATCTGCTCCTATACCCGCGAGTTTGCACCTCAAGTGCAAACTTGCAGTTGAAAGAATTTATTCTTTCAACTTTTACCAACTAGCTTTACGAACGCCAGGTATCTGGCCTTTATATGCTAACTCACGGAAGCAAATTCTGCAAATTCCGTATTTTC
>CAZRKN010000104.1:0-8104 GCA_964600805.1 uncultured Bacteroides sp.
GGTCATAACGGGGCTGACTCGAAATCAGTTTGCCTTTCGGGGCACGCGGGTTCGAATCCCGCCGTCTCCGTTTTTTCTATCATAGGGAATCATATATTTTTGAAGGAGGCAGAAGGATGAAGAGAATCGGAATGTTGACCAGTGGTGGGGATTGTCAGGCGTTGAATGCCGCAATGCGCGGTGTTGTCAAATGCTTGTCATGCAGCAAAGAAGACGTAGAAATCTACGGATTTCTGGAAGGCTACAAAGGATTGATTTATGGGGATTTTCGTATGCTTACGGGAGCTGATTTTTCCGGTATCCTGACGAAAGGCGGAACGATTCTTGGAAGTTCCAGAACGCCGTTTAAGCTGATGCGTGAACCGGATGAGAACGGACTTGATAAAGTTGAAGCAATGAAACAGAATTATTATAAACTTAAGCTGGACTGCCTTGTTATCTTAGGAGGGAACGGCACGCATAAAACTGCCAATCTTTTAAGGGAAGAAGGACTTAATGTAGTAACTCTTCCGAAGACTATAGATAATGATTTGTGGGGAACAGATATGACATTCGGTTTCCAGAGCGCTGTTGATATAGCGACAGACTGCATCGACTGCATACACACTACCGCAGCTTCACATGGACGTATTTTTATTGTAGAAGTCATGGGACATAAAGTAGGCTGGCTTACATTGAATGCAGGAATGGCAGGCGGAGCGGATATTATTCTGATTCCTGAGATTCCTTATGACATTGATAAAATAGTTGATGCAATTAACGCACGCGCCGCGCGTGGTTCTAAGTTTACGATTATGGCGGTTGCTGAGGGCGCAATTTCCAAAGAGGACGCCAAATTGTCTAAAAAAGATTATAAAGAGAAAATGAAGAATTACCAGTATCCTTCAGTATCTTATGAAATCGCTGACAAGATTCAGAAGAAAACAGGGTTGGATGTACGTGTGACGGTTCCGGGACATACACAGCGGGGCGGCAGCCCATGTCCTTATGACCGTGTATTTGCAACGCGTCTGGGAGCGGAAGCCGGAAAGCTGATTCTGAATGGAGAGTATGGCTTTATGGTGGGCTATAAGAATAGGGAAGTAGTTAAGGTTCCACTCGAAGAGGTTGCAGGAAAACTTAAGATGGTGTCACCTGATGCAACGATTGTGCAGGAAGCGAAAATGACAGGCATCAGCTTCGGAGATTAATGCTTTCCTTTGAGAAAATATGCCGAGCAAGATGGCATGGAGGTTGGTTGTAAATGTCATATACAGCGCTTTACCGTAAGTTCCGTCCGGACTGCTTTGAGGATGTCAAAGGGCAGGAGCATATTGTAACAACTTTGAAAAATCAGATTAAGGCAGAGCGTATCGGGCATGCTTATCTTTTCTGCGGAACCAGGGGGACAGGAAAGACTTCTGTTGCGAAAATTTTTGCCAAGGCTGTGAATTGCGAGCATCCGGTGGACGGAAGCCCCTGCGGTGAATGTGCTGCATGCAGGGCGATTGCAGCGGGCGCCAGTATGAATGTCATTGAAATTGACGCCGCGTCTAATAATGGCGTAGACAATATCAGAGAAATCGTAGACGAAGTATCCTATTCTCCGGCAGAAGGAAAATATAAGGTTTATATTATTGATGAAGTTCATATGCTTTCCATAGGAGCCTTTAATGCACTTCTGAAAACATTGGAGGAGCCCCCTTCATATGTCATTTTTATTTTGGCAACGACAGAGGTTCATAAGATTCCGATTACGATTCTGTCACGCTGTCAGCGCTACGATTTTAAAAGAATAACAATAGACACAATTACAAATAGACTGCATGAACTTATGGAAGTGGAGCAGATAGAGGTAGAAGATAAGGCGCTCCGCTATATCTCCAAGACCGCAGACGGTTCTTTCCGCGATGCGCTGAGTCTGCTGGACCAGTGCATTGCATTTCATTTTGGAAAAAATCTTACTTATGATAAAGTTCTGGATGTATTGGGAGCGGTAGATACCGAGGTATTTAGCAGACTGTTCCAACATGTACTTGCAAAAGATGTACCGGGCTGTATTGCCCTGCTTGAAGAAATCGTAATGCAGGGAAGAGAACTGACTCAGTTCGTCACGGATTTTACATGGTATCTGCGCAATCTTTTGCTTGTAAACACTTCCGATGCGTCTGCGGTAGAAGATATTATAGATGTATCTTCTGATAACCTTGCACGGCTAAAATGTGAGGCACAGGAAGTTGATTCCGATACGATAATGAGATATATTCGCATTTTTTCGGAACTTTCGGGGCAAGTCAAATATGCCGCGCAGAAGCGTATTATTATTGAAATTGCATTGATTAAGCTATGCCGCCCAAGTATGGAAACCGATACGGCATCCCTGCTTGAAAGAGTTCGTACAATGGAAGATAAGCTGGAAAAAGGTGTAGCGGCAATGCCGGCAGCGGTATATGCGGCACCGGCTCAGGGCAATGTAGCGTCAGCATCAGCCTTAGCAGACCGGCCTAAGCTGCCCAAGGCAATTCCGGAAGATGTTAAAATGATTGTAAATAAATGGCAGGCGGTAGTGGGCGAGACTTCCATGCCTATGAAACAGTATTTAAAGAATGCCCGTTTGAGTCTGGGCGGTGATAATAAGTTGATGATAGTGGTAGAGGATGGAGTCGCATCGGATTATTTCCTGAAACAGGAAGGGCATAAAGACTTGCTTGAGAAGACGATATCTGATATTGCCGGTAAGGAAGTTGAAGTGACTATTCAAAGTATACGGAGCGAGCAGGACTTCGAACAGGACTATGTGGATTTGAGCAAGATTATTAATATGGAAATAGAAGAAGAGTAAGAAAGGGGTACCGATATGGCTAAACGTGGAGGATTTCCGGGTGGAGGAATGCCGGGAAACATGAATAATTTAATGAAGCAGGCACAGAGGATGCAGCGTCAGATGGAGGAAAGCCAGAAGGAATTGGAAGAGAAGGAGTTTACGGCTAAATCCGGCGGCGGTGCAGTGGAAGTCACTGTGACCGGCAAAAAGGAAATTACCAAAGTGAAGCTGTCACAGGAAGTAGTGGATCCTGATGATGTTGAAATGCTGGAGGATCTTGTTATGGCGGCGGCTAATGAAGCGCTTCGTATGGCGGAAGATGCAAATGCGGAGATTATGAACAAAATGACAGGCGGATTTGGCGGAGGGTTTCCATTCTGATGGATTTATACAGCGGACTTATCAATAAGCTAATTGAAGAACTGTCAGGACTGCCGGGCATCGGAACCAAATCGGCGCAGCGGCTTGCCTTTTTTATAATCAATATGCCTAAGGAGAGGGTAGACAGGCTTGCGTTGGCTATGACGGAAGCGAGGAATAATGTCAGATATTGCAAGGAGTGCTTTACTCTGACTGAGCAGGAAGTATGTCCTATCTGTGCCAACTCGGGAAGAGACCATAAGACTATAATGGTAGTTGAGAATACGCGGGATTTGGCCGCTTATGAGAAAACGGGAAGGTACACAGGAATCTATCATGTTCTGCATGGAGCGATTTCACCGATGCTTGGAATCGGTCCAAATGATATCAAGCTAAAGGAATTGATGCAGCGTCTGCAGTCGGATGTGAATGAGGTTATAATTGCAACTAATTCCAGTCTGGAAGGCGAAACTACGGCTATGTATATCAGCAAGCTGATTAAACCGACAGGAGTGAAAGTAACCAGAATCGCAAGTGGCGTACCGGTAGGCGGAGATTTGGAATACATAGATGAGGTGACGTTGCTGCGGGCTCTGGAAGGGCGTACTGAGCTATAATAATTAATTTAACTGAAACATAGTAATAGAGAGGGACAGGATTATGGGTATGACGAAGGAAGTATTTGGAACAGCCTCAGATGGCAGGGAAGTATATGCCTTTACATTAGAGAATGCTAACGGCATGAAAGCAAGGGTAACTAATTTTGGCGCTATTTTGATAAATTTATACGTGCCGGATGCCAACGGAAATGTGGAAGATGTCGTATTGGGCTTTGATAAGCTGGAAGACTATTATAAAAACGGAAGTTTTCTTGGAGCTACTATCGGACCGAGTGCAAACAGGATCGGAAATGCAAGTTTTCAGATTAACGGTAAGACCTATCAGCTTGATGTCAATGACGGACCGAACAATTTACATAGCAACATAGAACTGGGATATCATAAGCGCGTGTGGGATATTGCTGAAGCGGGAGAGGACAGCGTAACCTTTTCACTTGAGGCTCCGGACGGAGATATGGGTTTCCCGGGAAATAAGAAGATTACCATGAGTTACAGCCTTTCTGATGATAATCAGTTGAAACTGGCATATCATGGCTCTTCCGATACGGACACCCTGATCAATATGACGAATCACACATATTTCAATCTGAGCGGACATAAAGCCGGGAAAATAGAGGATCATATTTTAACTATTCATGCAAGCTGCTATACGCCTGTCGTTCCGGGAGCTATACCGACAGGTGAAATTGCGCCTGTTGCAGGAACTCCTATGGATTTTACGGGTCCGAAGCCGATTGGACAGGATATTAACGCTGATTTTGAGCAATTGAAGCTGACACTGGGTTATGACCATAACTATGTGATTGACGGCGCTGACGGTACGCTTCGGGAAATCGCCATAGTAGAAGACCCGAAAAGCGGCAGAAAAATGAAAGCCTTTTCCACTCTTCCGGGCGTACAATTTTATGCCGGAAACTGTATAGGAAAAGAAACAGGAAAAGAAGATGCGTCTTATGGACCGAGAATGGGAATGTGTCTGGAAACGCAGTACTATCCTGATACAATTAATAAACCGCAGTTTCCGTCGGCAGTTTTCGGACCGGACAGGGATTATGATGCGGTAACCGTGTATCAGTTTATATAATATTTGTTCTTATGCGCGGGATTTGATAAATTTCGCCGTCTCTCTGTGCTATATTAATAGTAAACAGCATAACAAATTGCTCTTTTCTGCTCTTGCAAAATCCATATACGCAAGCTTTTGCAAGTCCGAAATGGCAATTTCTGATGTCGTTAACTATAGAAAAAGTATGCATGTGTATATGGCGCAGAGAGGGTGAGATTAATAATGGAAGCATCGGATATTTTGATTCACAAAGGGGAGAAGGAAGAAAAGTATCAACTGTATGTAGAAGACTATGTTATGTCCTATCTGAAAAATTACAGAACTACGGATAGAGGAAATTTTTTCTATGGGGAAAGGAAACCAAAGGAAAAGAAATATTACATTTATGGGGCGGGACGGCAGAGGCAGATCTCATATTTTGAAAAATATGAACTTTTAGATGAAATCACTTGCCGTTATGTTATGGACATGCCGGTATTTTCTATAAGAGAAAATTCGGGAACATATGAATTGTCGGGTTACTATATTTTCTATCAGAGCAATGATGCCATGCAGAGCTATATGGTAGAGCAGAGAAAAAATGCAGAATCTGAGAGAAAAGAAGAAGATAAAAACAGAGCATACATAAAAAGCAGACCCCAAAATATAGAAGACATAAAAGGCAGGGACCAATTTCAAAAGAAACCGTATATACAAAAGAAGACTAAACCCCAAAACGCAGGTAAAAGCAGAATGGGTAACAATGAGCGGAGCGAAGAGGGGAAAATGGGGCATGGACTGATGACATTACAGTTATCAGCAATTTTTATTGTTATAGCTGCAATTGCTATTAACTCGACCAATAGCTATGATAAACTGAAAGAACTGGGGCAGTCGGCCGTAGAAGTTTTCTTTGTGTTGGAGAATCAGGAGGCATCAGAAAACGGCGAAGACGTTGTTAAGACAGAAGGAAATGATGAAACGTCGAAGGAAACTGTTTTGCGGCTTACAGATTTGGATGAAAAATTTGCTGAAGAAAATAACGCTGCCAAGGCTGAAGAAGAGAAAGATGCAGATGCATCGGAAACAGAAATTAAAGAAGGCGATAGCGTACAAAATACCGACGGAACAGATGATGGGAACAAGGAATCGGATACAGAAGGAACGTCATCGAGCGAACAGGCATTTTCCAGAAATATTACAGAATACTATCGAATTGAAAAAGGTGATACACTATATACCATTAGTATAAAAATATATGGAGATTCCTCCAAGGTGGCTGAAATTTGTGAACTGAATCAGATTACAAATCCTGACCATATCGAATACGGCCAAAAAATATTGCTGCCATAGATTGAAAAATATTTGTAATAAAGAGGAACAACGTATGGCAAACGTTAGGGATTACTTTAAAAAAAGGGAAAAACGTGACGAGAAAGTACAAGGTGTCAGTTACAGGGAAAAAATAAAAAGCCACAAGTTTATGATTTTTTACCGCACCGTACTAATTTTTCTTCTTGCAGCAGCTACAACGGCAGCGTTGGTGATTCAATGGAAGAATAAGATTTATACTGAAAGCGTGGTCGTATCCTCTATAGAAACAGCAATTCCCCAAAACGGGAAGATAATTCCTTTTTCCGGGTGTATACTGACATACAGCAAGGATGGGGCAAGCTGCTTAGATACAAAAGGTAATGTCATCTGGAATGAAACCTTTGAGATGCAAAATCCAATGATTGATATATGCCAGAATGTGGTAGCGATCGGTGACTATAACGGAAGAAATATTTACATAATGGATACAAACAACATATTGGGGGAGATTGTAACAAACAAACCTATCAGAAGCTTTTGTGTAGCTGCAAATGGCGTGGTGGAAGCTGTTTTGGATGATTCCAATGTTACATGGATTTATCTTTATGATACTCAGGGAAAAGAACTGGTTTATTTCAGAACAACAATGAAAGACAGCGGATATCCTTTCAGTGTTGCAATTTCTCCCACCGGTAAGCTGGTAAGCGTAGCTTATCTTTTTACAGACAGCGGTGAGGTAAAATCCAGTGTCGCGTTTTATAATTTCGGCCTAGTAGGTCAGAATTACACATACAATTTTGTCAATGGCTATGATTATCTCAACTCCGTTGTCGGGTATACCCATTTCATTGATGATAAAAACCTGTTTGCCGTGGCGGATGACAGAATAATGTTTTTCAGCGGAGCTGAGATACCTGTTAGCACTGCGGAGCGTCTGCTTAGCGAAGAAGTGCATTGTATTTATTATGGAAAAGAATATGTAGGATTGGTATTTATCAGCACAGACAGCAGTAACAGATATCGCTTGGATGTGTATAATAAATCAGGTCAGTTAAGTCGGTCTATTGATTTTGATATGGAATATTTGGATATAGTCTTTGCTGATGACCAGATTATTATTTATAATGAATCAGAATGTAAGATTTACAATATGGAAGGACTGGAAAAATATTCAGGGCGTTTTGAAAAGAATGTGCATTTATTGATTCCTGCGTCGTCTTCATATAAATATATATTAGTTACAGATGATTCTATAGATACGATTGAGCTGAAATAGCAGAAGTGTCTGCGAAGTCAGCCGCATCCGGAAGCGTGTAATGTACGGATTTGGGAAAGGTGTTGGATATTGAATTGAAGTTTGCTTTTTTTCTGATTTCTTTTATAATAGCGGCATGGAGAATGAAAAAAGGGTTCCATAACGGCATGATGAAGGAAGTAGTTAATATTTTATCTACGGCTGTTTCCTGTGTAAGTATTGTACTTTTATTCCTGGCAATAAGCAGTGTCATGGCGAAGACATTCAGCACACTTACCGTTTGTGTAATATGCCTTATTGGAATAGGCATTATTTTTAAACTATGTAAGCTTATTTTTGCTCCGATTTCTGCAATTGTAAATATTTCAATTATTAATGGACTGGATAAGGTGGCAGGCGCAATTCTGGGATTGGGAGAAGCCCTTATCTGTTCATGGTTTATCTATCGTATTATGGATTATTTCGGTATTTATATAAATCTCTGAAATTCCTTGACAAGCAGTATAATCAGGTGATACAATAAAATTCCACCGCCTATTGAGCGTGAGGGTCCGGAATAAATATTTTCTAAAATGGAAAAAATTTTAAAAAACCCCTTGACGCGGCATGGCGGGTGTGATATTATATTCAAGCTGTGTGTCGGAAAGATAACGCAGCAGACCAGTACCTTGACAAACAAACAGTAATGCAACCCTGAAAATTCAAGA
>CAZRKN010000105.1:0-7822 GCA_964600805.1 uncultured Bacteroides sp.
CACTCGATTCAGAGAATGCTTCGCATTCTCAATGGAATGATTTATGCTGCGGCGTCATTTCCTATAATTTAAAAAATCGAGTGCCGGCGCACTCGATACTGATAAGACTTGTTTACATTATGCATTCACAATCGGAACTTTTTTATATCCTCTGTTCTTCTTGATTCGTTTCACCTGATCCTTGGTGATATCGGATTCTACGCGAATCTCTTCTCCTGTCATCAAATCCTTTATCCAGAATTCATAGCTGTTGTCCGCAGCAAAAAATCCTGTGGGTTTTTTCGCTATAACATGCTTTGCATAAGCTTCAAAATCCTGACGGTATCCGTCATCAGCAACTGCCATTTCCGCCTTTGCTTCCTTGTTCTTTAGCTCTACGCCCATTCCGCATACCGGACACATCTTGAAATATGTTTTCTTATAAGGAAAAAGCGGTATGTATTCTAAATGCGCCCAACGAGTACAGCTGACATATCCTTTTTTGTATACTCTGTGGCAGACAGGACACTCCTCTCTTGGTCCGAAATAGCCTGCAAGCTTTGTAAAAACGTGTGTTCCGTAAACAATGACTGCCATAAATTGTCCTCTTTTCTTTTGATATTTTTAACTTGCATTCAATATACCATACACAGCGTTTTCCTGTCAAACGGAATGTATATAGAAATCTCTACTCTGCCCAATACATCATTGTGCCTCTTTTATAGAGCAGAACGTACAACGCAGGGAGAATGCGGATATCACTGTTATAACGATGATAGTTTGTACATATCCAATTACAAAGCTGTTTACCTAAGTTCTGGTTATTGAAATATTTCCGCAAGTAGAATAAAATTGTAGATAAGAGGATTTACCACAAATATACAAAATATAAATATAGAAGGAGGATTCATATGCAGCATTCAAATCCATTATTAGTTGACGGAGACACTACGAACAAATTCATAACCATAGGTGAAATCATGCTTCGCCTGACACCTCCCAATTATGAAAAAATCAGAATGGCTTCAAGTTTTGAGGCAAGCTATGGCGGCAGCGAGGCAAACATCGCGCTGGCGCTGGCAAATCTTGGAGTTGACAGCACTTTTTTCAGCGTCGTGCCGAATAACAGTCTGGGAAAAAGCGCTGTGCGGATGCTCCGCAGTAATGACGTACACTGCACACCTGTCATCTTAAGCACGCCCGAGCAGACGCCTACACATCGTCTTGGAAGCTATTATCTGGAAACCGGATACGGAATCAGAGCCAGCAAAGTCATCTATGACAGAAAAAACAGTGCAATTGCAGAATTCGATTACAGTACGGTAGATTTGAATAAACTTCTGGATGGGTTTACATGGCTTCACTTAAGCGGCATCACACCGGCTCTTTCACCGAACTGCCGCCAGTTGACGCTCGACTGTCTGAAGACTGCCAAGGAAAAAGGAATCACCGTAAGTTTTGACGGCAATTTCAGAAGCAAACTCTGGACATGGGAAGAAGCAAGGGATTTCTGCACCGAATGCCTGCCATATGTAGATATACTGCTTGGAATCGAGCCATACCATCTCTGGAAAGACGAAAATGACCACAGCAAAGGAGACGTCAAAGACGGCATCCCCCTGCAGCCAAGCTATGAGCAGGAAGACGAGATTTTCCAGGCATTTATTGCAAGGTATCCTAATATCAAATGTATAGCCCGTCATGTCCGTTATGCCCACAGCGGCAGCGAAAACAGTCTCAAGGCTTTTTTGTGGTATGAAAATCATACATTCGAAAGCAAGCTGTTTACCTTCAATATTTTAGACCGTGTAGGCGGCGGAGATGCCTTCGCAAGCGGGCTTATCTATGCCATCATGCATGGCTATAAGCCGATGGATATCGTCAATTTTGCAGTTGCCAGCAGCGCAATTAAACATACGATCCGCGGAGACGCAAACATAACTGACGACGTAGAGAGTATACGCAATCTGATGAATATGAACTATGATATCAAGAGATAGTAAAAAATCGAGTGCCGGCGCACTCGATTAAGAGAATGCTTCGCATTCTCATTGGAATGATTTATGCTGCGGCGTCATTTCCTATAAGATAAAAAAGCTCAATAGCATAAAAACTAAAGCATATAAAGCTAAACATTAAATCTAAAACATTAAAACAATATGTTCCGGATCCGGTGCAAAATCCGGGTCCGGACTGCAGACAGCTATTTTATATTCCGCCTGCTCATTAAAAATCAGCGGTAAAGCATATTCTTTCGCATGATATGTTTTACCGTTTATGTTTTGCCGTATTTTTATATTTTCATTTTTTTCAAAAATTACAGAAAAATCTTTTAGTGAAAGAGACATTCCAAACCCTGTCACCTTCAGGAAGCTCTCCTTCACGGTCCAAATTTGAAACATTCTTCCGTCTCTTTCTTTTGAATCCGCCGCATTTTCAATCCACGCAAGCTCTTCTGCTGCAAAAAAACGCTGAGCTACATTATCTTTACCGCCGCGCACCCACTCAATATCGTTACCTATATCCTCGCTTCCGATGCTGCAAATAGCATAATCCTTGGAATGCGAAAGAGAAAAATGAATCTCAGGATAAAAGCGCAAGAATGGTTTTCCATGACTTCCCAGCTCATACTCCATAGCCCGCTCTTCCAGCCCATAGCTGCCAAGCGCTTTATTTAACGCAACTGCAGCGCCCAGACTGCGCCTTTTATCATTATCATTTTTAAGCAGAGCGATTTTTTGTCTGCGATAAACCGAAACCGATTCCAGCATCTTTTTAAAAATAGCTTCGTCTTCCAATTGTCTTATATTTATAATGTAGGTTTTAATCATATTTTCCTTTTAATACCCATGCTGTTTTGCCGTTTTTAACCATGAATCTCCTAATCCTCTAACATAAAACAATCCTCACACAACTGATACGGATAATTCCATGACAGAGTTTTCCCACAGATTCTGCATTTTTTCTCGAACTGCTTCTTATCTTCTTTCAACAGCAGACCAATTGCACGCTGAGCCGCCTCGCGATTGGCGTCCAGCGCCTCCCTGTCCACAAACCAGCCCATTCTTCCGGCAAACTGGCTGTATAAATCCAGCTTTTTATAATAAGTCTCCAGTTCTTCCAGTTCCGCCTCACCCGGATAAATCGGGCATTCCTGTTCTTCATCAGGATCCTCGCAGTATTTAAGCCATAACCGCACTACTTCTTTATCACCGGCATCAAACGGACAGGTAATCAAAGAAAGCAGCAGCTTTTTATCTTTCATGCATTCCTGCGCTTTCTTGTAATTTCTCAGCCAGCGGTACTTATTAATGCTTTCCGCCATGGATATCTTATCGTACAACTGCGTACCGCCCGCATTTTCCCAGACACTGATAATCTCATCCAGTTCCATATTGATATCCAGAAGAACCTCCGGAAATCCGATTCTTGCCTTTTTCAGAGGATAAAACGGTTCCTTCAGCTTCTTATCGACATATCCCATATCTATCGTGGACTGCACATATCCGGTATCATAATATCCGTAACGCCCTGCCCTTCCCGCGATCTGTCTAATCTCTTCCGCGTTGATGCGGCGTTTGGCAGTGCCGTCAAATTTAACCGTATTCATAAATACGATTCTCCGTATCGGGAGATTTATCCCCATGCCTATTGCATCCGTAGCCACTACGACTTCATTGATACCCTCGGCAAAAAGCTGCACCTGCTCCCTTCTGGTCTTGGGCGGCAGATTTCCATAGATAACGCTTGCCCTTATGCCCTTTGCCTCCAGCGCAGCGGCAATTGCAAGTACATTTTTCTTGGAAAAAGTTATAAGCGCATCTCCTTTTTCCACATCCTTATTCATATCATACCGTTCCTGCATGAACTTAAGTTCTGTATTTCGTTCATGATAAACCGTGTCGTAAGTATCATTGCAGCGCTCAATCATTTTAATTAGAAGTTTCGCAGCAACCGGAGACGCACAGATATGAATCTCCTGTGCTCGGATTCCAAGAATAGCCCTCGTCCAGAAACCGCCTCTATTCTCATCACTCAACATCTGGGCTTCGTCTATGACAGCGATATCATAAATTTCCTTTAAATCCAGAACCTCAATTGTGGAAGCCTGACAGAAAGCGCCGCGCGTCAGAATTTTTTCCTCACCCGTAATCATGCTGCAGGGAATCCCCGCCGCAGTCATCGTATCATAAACTTCCAAAGCCAGAAGACGTAAAGGACCTAAATAAATTCCCTGATAAGCCTGTTTCAGCCGCTGCAGAGCCTGATATGTCTTGCCGCTGTTAGTCGGTCCGATATGCAGGATGAAATGCCTGCGCATACCGCGTGCCTCCGGATATTGTTTTTCGGGTTCCGCTTCCACCAGTTCTTCGATTCTCTTACCCACCATGAACTGCATATAATCGTCCTTGTATATCTCATACAAAGATTTCTCACGCAGCAGCTCGCATGCGCCGTCCATCCTGACAATTTCCTCTGCGGAGGCAGAAGGCGCCATCATTTGTAAAAAGGCGACATCAAGCTGTATAAGCCTTCGCATGACATGCATATATTTTTTATGCAGATGACTGTCTTTATTAGAAACCGTATATCCAATATCGGCAGCCCGCTTGTGAAGCTCTCCCATATCATTTAGAATCTGGTGAGCTTCCATACTCTTCTTCCTTGCAATACGGCGTTCTAATTGTACAATATTATGCTCGCAGCTTCTTATGTACCTTTTCTTTTTGGAATAAGGTATCTCCAGAAACGCTTTATAATATACTTTCCAGAGCGCCTCTATTTTTTCGTTCGTTACTTTTTCCATAAAATACACATGTTTCCTTCTCAACCTGCGAATAAATTCAGGCTTCTCAATTATTCAGTCGGCTTCTGATAAAAACGTCCGGATAATTCTTCAGTCCTTATAGCATTAATAAAAGCCGCCGGGTCAGCTTCCTTGACCGCATGTATTACCGCTTTGCTCTCTTCTTTAGATACTATTGAATATACGATATCCCTTTCCTGATGAGCGTAAGAGCCTTCCCCTTCCAGAATCGTAGAACCGTGCTTGCTCACAACATCAATTGCTTCGCATACTTCCTTCGCCTTGTTCGTGACAATAAACAGCGTCTGCTTCTGATATTTGGTATAAAGCATATGCAGAACCTGTGTGGAAACATACTGGAATATAATGGAATACAAAGCCTTGTCCCAGCCGAACAAAATACCGGCAAAAGAGAGAATGACGATATTTATTCCCAGAACGAGATTCCATGAATCCACTCCTTTTTTCTCCGAGAGGTAAATAGCCAGAAAATCCGTTCCTCCTGTAGTAGCATTCACAAGCAGACATAAGCTGATGCAGAATCCGCTTATCATGCCGCCGAAAACACTTATGAGCAGGGTATCATATGTGATAATAACTCCCGGAATGATATCCGTCAGAATACCGTTTAAGACTATCATCAGGCAGGAATACAGTGTGAATTTTTTGCCGATATAGCGAAATCCTATATAAATAGGGAGCATATTCAACAATAAGTTAACCGCAGTGTACGGAATGGATATCTGCAGAAATTTTTCAAATATTCCCTGTATCAGCAGCGTCAGTCCCATAACTCCGCCCGGATACAGGCCGCCAGTCCTGACAAATGTTTTCGTATTTATAGCCATTACGACCGATGCGAAACAGATTACAATGATTCTCTTACCGTCTTTTTTCAAATCAAAACTCATTTTTTAATCCTCGTATTCTCTATAGTTTTTTGGCAATTACCAATCTAATAATCTTATACCCATGTGGGTTTTTGGTCCTTGTGCGTAAAATTCTTCATACGCTCCCTGAACGACGACAGCCTGCTTTCATAATATTCCTTCTGCTTAGGATTTAGTTTGCCCGCTTCTTCAAGTTTCTTCATTTCGGTTTCAAGTTCTTTTAAATTGAGCTGGGCGGCGTCTTTATAATTATTGGAAACATTCATTTCGATTCGCTGAATGATGGCATCAAGCTGTTTATTGCCAGATGCTGCTTTAAAAAAATTGAACATAAATTTCTTCGCCTCCTGATGACTCATTATAGCACTTATTATGGATATTCACAATCTTAAAACATTTAGGTAACAGCAAATTTTTTTAATGCACATCTTTAAAAATAGTATGTCATTTTTCTACAATAAAGTGTATGATATATGTAATGTTATTTATATTACGGAGGAAAAGACAAAATGTATCAGGACAAGCTGCAAACAATTCAGGATGAAGTAAATATTGTACTGCGCGGCAAGGAAGATATAGTGCGTAAAGTACTGGCGGCAATGATTGGCGGCGGGCACATTTTAATGGAAGATATTCCGGGAGTCGGAAAGACTACTCTTGCCACTACGTTTGCCAAGGCGCTTTCTTTGGACTATCGAAGGGTGCAGTTTACACCCGATGTGCTTCCGAGCGATATCCTGGGCTTTTCCATGTATAATAACAAGAGCGGGGAATTTGAATTTCATGAGGGTCCTGTTTTTTGCAATCTGTTTCTTGCTGATGAGATAAACCGTACTTCACCCAAAACGCAGTCGGCGCTGCTTGAGGTAATGGAGGAAAGACAGGTGAGTGTTGAAGGGGAGACCAGAAAGTTAGATGAGCCTTTTATTGTCATCGCTACTCAAAATCCCACAGGTTCGTCCGGAACCCAGATGCTGCCGGATTCCCAGCTGGACAGGTTTCTTATCAGTTTATCTATGGGCTATCCCGGACATGCGGCAGAGGTTTCAATGCTTAAAGACGAGGTCTGGAAGCGGCTTTCGGCTGTTAAGCAGGTTATTTCGGCAGAGGAATTCATGCTGCTTCGTGACAGTACTGAAAAAATATTTGTACATGATTCTATTTATGAATACATAGTGTCATTAGTGGAGGCTACCAGAACAAATGAGCTTTTTACGTCTGGAGCAAGTCCCCGCGCAGGAATCGCTCTGCTTCGTATGTCAAGGGCGATGGCTTTGCTTGAGGGCAGGGATTTCGTGACTGCGCAGGATGTACAGTGTGTGCTTATGGATGTGCTTGGACACCGCGTGAAGTTAAGTTCAAGGGCGCGTGCCGAAGGGAAAAACATGCCGTCATGTATGCAGGCGCTTTTATATAGTGTAAAAAGTCCGCGAAGTTAAGCGAGGTGCCGAATGCAAAAAATTAGTTTCAGGCTGCGTCCGATAAGGATAATAAATTATCTGATTTCTATTGGTTTAGATATTTTTCTTTACTATGTTCTTCACAGTTATTTTCTACTGCTTATTGCCATAGTTATGTCAACCATGCCGATAATATCTATCGCAGGCGCCTTTTATACATGTAAAAATCTTGAGGCAGAACTTGGAGTAGGTAAAAGTACGCTTAAGTACGGCGAAGAGGTATTTATGGAAATAAGGCTGAAAAATCATGTATGGTTTCCGGCTCTTCACAGCAGCATTAAAGTCTTTTTATCCAATACTTTTCTGGAAAATACAGTAGAGCGGGTTCTGGAGATGCCTGTTAAGGCGCATGGGGAGAGTACGCTCGGGCTGTCGTTTCGTTTCATAAATCTGGGGCGTTTTACCATAGAAGCCGATACTTTTTCCCTTCAGGATATAATGGGACTTATTTTCGTAAAAAAGCCGGTAAAAATTTCAGGAGAAATATATGTGCTGCCGGATTCAGCAACTGACGTATTGCCTGATGTCACACACTTCATGGCAGGGGCGGCAGAAGCTCAGGAGAGCGCATATAAAGGCAGTGATTTCAGTGAAGTGAGCGGTATACGCGAATATGTTCCGGGAGATCGTATCAGAGATATCCATTGGAAGATATCGGCAAGATGCAATGAACTCATGGTCAAGGA
>CAZRKN010000106.1:0-7741 GCA_964600805.1 uncultured Bacteroides sp.
CATATGATAGGTTTTGAATATTTCCATTGTCTACCATATGGGGAGCATATCATTTATCAACGTTCCCGCTTCATTAAAAAGAGCGCGAGACGGGACTCGAACCCGCGGCCTCGACCTTGGCAAGGTCGCGCTCCACCAACTGAGCCACTCGCGCATATCACTCATCTGATAGAGATTATTACTGCAATCTCTTTCAGACAAATAATAGAATACTACACTTAATATCTTTTGTCAACGGATTTTTTAATTTATTTTTGGATTTATTTTTTTGGTTTATTTTTTTTTAATTCTTCCGATTTATTTGAGCAGGTTGAAGCTTGCTTTTACTGTATCCTATCTGCATATTTGATACGATAAATCCGTCTCAGGGATTCATTAATTCTCTCTTCGGACATCCTTCCTTCCTGCACTGCTAACAGCAATCCGTTATATGCTGCCTCGAAGTCCTCCGGCATTAATAGCATATCAGCGCCGGCCTTTATTGCCATTACCGCCGCTTCCTCGGCTGTGTAATAATCGGATATTGCAACCATATTAAGAGCATCTGTAATAACAACACCTTCAAATCCCAATTCGCCTCGAAGTACATCCGTAATTATGACTTTTGACAGCGAGCTTGGCAGGCTTTCCGTATCTACAGAAGACGCCGTGACATGACTCACCATAACTATATTGGCTCCAGCCTCAATACCTGCCTGAAATGGAAGAAAATCAGAACTTCTCATTTCTTCTAACGTCCTAGTTGTCTCAACTCTTCCTTCATGTGTATCTTCTTCGGCAGAACCCAATCCGGGAAAATGTTTCAGACACGCATTAACTCCGGCCGCCTGCATGCCTTCTACCACATTTGATACCATATCGGCAGCAACAGCCGCATCCGTACCAAAGGATCTGCTTCCCAACACTGAGTTCTTCGTATCAGTAACAACATCCGCTACCGGTGCAAAATCAAGATTAAATCCAAGTTCCTTTAAATATGTGCCTATAGTGGTTCCCGCTTCACGAGCTGCCATTGCATCCTGACTTGTGCCAATTACCGACATTTCATCTACTTTTACAACATCAATACTGCTGTTCGCTATGCGGCTTACAGAACCGCCTTCCTCATCAACTGCAAAGAAAATTGGATATTTGCTGTTTGAAGCAGTCGTAGATAACATCTCTGTCAACTGCTCTCTGCTTTGAATATTTTTTGAAAAATAAACCAAACCGCCCACCGAGTACTTACTGAGCGCTTCCTTAGTAGCATCGCCCGCCTGCGTAACAGTGTTCACCCCTGTAAGAGCCTCCGGCGTCACGATAAAAAGTGAAGCGATCCTGTCTTCAAGCGGCATTTCCGAAATGCACTTATTTACATATTCGTCCAATTGCTCTTCATAAGTAGGCACTTCTATGATATCATCAACGAGCGGCGTCTCAATCATCAATTCAGCGGGCTTCTCTTCCTGTTCCTGTTGCTCCTGCTGTTCCAGCTCTTCCTGCTCATTCTCAAGCTGTGCCTCCGCTTCTTTCGTCTGCATCTTCTCTTTAACGTAATCGGAAATCTTATTTCCGGCAATAACCCCCACAACAATCAGAACTGCAAGAATAACTGACGCGACTCCATATGCGATAATCTGATTCTTGATACGCCGTTTACGTCTATAAGAGCGTCGGTCTTCTGCTCCGGAATCATCATCCGTCAGAGACATTTCTTCGTCACTTTCCGATTCACCGACTTCTGTTTCGTCACCTTCTGTCTCGTCATTTTCTGCTTCATTCTCTTCAACTTCTATCAGTTTATCTTCTTCTGCCTCATCGCCTTCAGCTTCTTCAGATTTTGATCCATCATCTTCTACTTCATCGCCTTCCGGCTCAGCAGATTCCGATTCGTCATCATTTTCTTCATCGCCTTCCGGCTCATCAGATTCCGGTTCGTCATCATTTTCTTCATCGTCTTCCGGTTCAACAGATTCCGGTTCGTCATCATTTTCTTCATCGCCTTCCGGTTCAGCAGATTCCGGTTCGTCATCATTTTCTTCATCGCCTTCCGGTTCAACAGATTCTGATTTAACATCTTCTTCCGGTTCAGCAGATTCTAATTCGTCGTCATCTATTTCATCATCTTTTATTTCATTATTTTCTTCTTTATTTAAAAAAAGGCGGTTTTTACGATTAAACATCTTTCCCATATACACCTCCGAGTCAAACTTTTACTGTTTGACATATAGTATATGATAACCTATTTTATGACATTTTACCACATAATTTTTATATTTACCTATCCTATTAACCTATCCAATAATTCAATACGACGAAGCGGATATCAATCTTACCGATTAATATCCGCCTCTAAACTATACTGTCCACTGGTCCATACCTCCGCTTTATTTCCCTTCGCATTCTTTCCATTCCCTGTTTGTATTAGTATACTGTAACGGTCCTTATCTTTTATATTGGCTCTTCGTTACTTATTCTCTGTACTCGATTACGAACTCAGATTTGATTTCTTTCAAAATCATCTCTACTACCAATTGTCTTCAGCTCCCTATTCAGTTGTGATTTAAAGTCTCAGGTTATGTTTTCAATGGTCCATACCTCTCTTTCCATAGATACCGATTCAAGTGAATATGATATATTGAATCGCTTCTATTGTGATATCTATGTGAAGTGTTTGTTTATGATTTAATTATAGCATGTGTTTTTAATTTGTCAACACATTTTTTGATTTTTTTTAATTTTTTCTATGTTTTTTTAGTTTTTATTTAATTTTATTATTTTTTTATACTATTTTATCTTTTTCTCACACTTTTGACAGCTTCATATCTTTTTGACAGTCAATTTTATGTGAAGTACAGAAAATATACCGTGTCTATAAAAAAATTGAAGGCAGAAAATAAACTATTTTTTTGCTTTCCAATAAGAATCGCTTCGATTGCCATCCATGCATTGACAATTATAAAGAAAATAGACTTCTCATAATCGGGGAGTCTATTTTTTTCCCTTAAATCTAATAGCGATATCTTTAAAAAAGGAATCCTGCTTTTTTTCGCTTTCCAGTTCTAAAACCATATCTTCCAGATAATTGAGATAGATTCTCTCCAGAGGAACGGAAGCAACTGCATATTGAAGCAGCTCTTTTTTACTCCAACCATTTAAATCTTTGCATCTTCTTTCTAAATCTTCTAATCTATCTTCTAAGACTTTATCATTGATGATATGAATTAATTCAAATTGTTCCAAGTAAAATATCCCCTGTTCATATACTTATATTATTATTATAGGGTGTTTGTATAGAGATGTCTATATAAAGATGTCTGTATAAAGAGTTACTTTTTAAAGAGATATTGTATAAAATACTTGAAAAGGAGATTGTAAGCTATGAAATACCTACATATGAGACTAGAGGAACTACTTAATGAGAGAGGGCTCTCAAAAAAGAAAGTGTGCAGCGAGTTAGATATCGAACGAACTAATTTTAATCGGTATTATAGAGACGAATTTCAAAGGATTGATGCAAATTTACTATTAAAACTATGTGAACACTTTAACTGTGAAGTAGGAGATTTATTTGAAATAAGAGATAAATGATATTTATAGGGACATAAGACAATATCTTATGTCTTTTTTATTGCCCCAAAAAGGATAAATAGGTTTGCCCTTTAAAGGATATATCCTCTTGCCCTTGAATAAATATATTATTGATGCAAACTAAGCAGAACGATAAGCCGGGTTATGTCGTGAATGATCATCTATCTTGGATTGTCGTTACCGACAACCTCCAGCGACCTACCTGAGAGCAAGCCGGGCAGACCTATGGCTCTCTATTTGGTCTTGCTTCGGATGGGGTTTACACAGCCTTCTATGTTACCATAGAAGCGGTAGTCTCTTACACTGCCATTCCACCCTTACCGCGGTTTATATTTCATACGTACGCTATGAGATATAAACTACGGCGGTTTCTTTTCTGTTGCACTATCCTTGGAGTCGCCTCCACCGGATGTTATCCGGCATCCTGCCCTGTGAAGCCCGGACTTTCCTCACCCGCTTTTCGGCAGGCGCGATCATTTATTCCACTTAGTTCACTCAATAATTGAAATGATGATTACAAATTGATCTTCATATCGGTTTACATAACTTTTCTCGTTCTATACCTCAAAACAGCTTCCGCCTACGAATTCCCTGCATAGTGAATTGGTTGGCAGTTTCTCGCTGCTGACGCCCAGAAAATATTCCAGAAACTTTAGCAGCCGCTTTGCTTCATGGTATTCCGGTTCATCTTTTTTAATACTGAACAACAGCGGTTCCGCATACTGTTTCAATACTGCCAGCTCATAGATAAGCGCAGAGTTGAACATTGCGTCCGCCTGTTCCTGATATGGGAAAATATATTTTTCCTCTCCGCGTCTTACGGATGCCCACATATCTATGGTCCTCTTTGCACTTGCTCCTCTGGTTCTGGCATCCCTGACCATACGCCGCAGCAGTCTGCCGTCCGTGGTTGGAATCCTGTTGTGCTCATCTATATTTAATGAAGTCAGTGCACTGATATATATTTTGTACTTACTTTCCGCCGGCAGTGAATAGGACATTTTCTCATTCAGTCCGTGTATTCCTTCAATTACCAGAATATCGTCTTCTCCAAGCTTCATAACTTTACCGTTATATTCTCTTCTCCCGGTTTTGAAATTAAATGTCGGCAGTTCCACACTCTCTCCTGCCAGAAGTCTTCCCATATCTTTGTTGAACTGCTCCACATCCAGCGCTTCAAGACATTCAAAATCAGGATTGCCATCTTCATCTAAAGGCGTATCCCCATGATTCAGATAGTAATTATCAAGCCCTATCGGATGTGGCTTCAGGCCATAAGTGCAAAGCTGTATTGACAGTCGGTGTGAAAAAGTAGTCTTTCCGGAAGACGAAGGACCCGCTATCATGACAAACTTAACTCCGTCACGCCTTGCAATGTCTCTGGCGATTTCACCGATTCTTCTCTCCTGCAGAGCCTCCTGCACCAGAATCATATCCGCGATATTATCCTGACAGATTTGGTCGTTCAAATCCCCTACAGTATCTATCCCTATCTGTTCACCCCATCTGCATGACTGCATAAGAGTCTGGAACAGCTTATTTCTGGGTTCAAATTTGGGCAGTTCATTCGGTGAGCCCTGTTCCGGAAGCAGCAAAATCATACCGCCTTCATAGCTCATCAGGTCAAAGCAACTGACATACCCTGTGCTTGGCAGCATATAACCATAATAATAATCAAAATAATCTCCCAGACAGTACACGTTAATAGTAGAGCTTCTCCGGTAACGGAAAAGCTTCACTTTATCTGACATTCCGTATTTTTCAAACAATTTTATGGCTTCTTCCGCCTGATATGCTTTTTTGGTAACAGGAATATCCGCATCAACCAGTTCGTTCATTCTTTCCTTCACTTTAACAACCTGTGTATCATCAAGAGAAATACCATTCCTAAACCGGCAGTAATATCCTGCCCCAATGGTAAATTCAATCTTAGCAGCTGCTGCCGCCTCTACACCCGCTACATCCGCAATAGCTTTCATAAGCAGCATAATAGCCGAACGCACATAAGTCTTATGACCAATGGAATCTCCATACGTGGCAAAGCTCAGTTCACAATCTTTGTCAACCCTCTTCATCAGCTCACGAATCTTCCCGTTGACAATTACCAGCGCAATAGAGTCCTTATATAAGCTCTGATACTCCTTAGCTATGATTTCATATTTAATACCTTCTTCATATAATTTCTCTTCCCCGTTAATCCTGATTTTTACCATATCCATCCTCCCGGCAAGTCTTGGACTTATTCAAATTATTTACGGAATATTCCTTCACGGCATGCAGCTGCCATCTTTCATATATCCCATAACACGTACACAATTCCGTAATTTAGTTTTCACTTCTTCATACCTGCTATTCTTTCTATCTTCATCGTTCACATATCCATTCAGCCTTTTCAAAATCTCCTCATAGGTGTGTTTCTCCCTCTCTAAATAGCGATACAGCACAATGGATTTCTTTTGCAGCAGTAAAGCTCCGTATCTGTCTTCCATCTGCTGCCACCAAATCAGCTCATCCCGCTCAGCCTGAGACAAATTTTCATTTTGCATCAGACTATCGTGTTGTATCACGCTATCCTTTTCAACCTTGACAGCCTTCATCATCGGATAGAATTTTCCATCCTCTTCTATCATATTCTCTTCCACAATCATATATCCATGACTGCGTAAAAAGCCACGAAACCGCGGCAGTTCAGACTGCGGCTGCAGAATCAGTTCTTTAAAAGAGGCTGTCTTGGCTTCATCTTCCTCCAAAATGCGCATCATTAGCCTTCCGCCCATTCCGGCACATACGAGGGTATCAGCTTCTCCCGCCATAAATGAGCGCAGACCGTCCGAAAGTCTGGTCTCTATGTATGCTCCCACTCCGTATTCTTCTATATGCTCCCTTGCACGTTTAAGGGGACCTTCATTTACATCCGTCGCGATTACTCTCGTGCTTATTCTCTCCTTAACCAGATAAATCGGTACAAAACCATGGTCGCACCCTACGTCGCAGACTCTATTCCCTATCGTTATCATATCGGCAACCGCCTGCAGTCTGTCAGAAAGCACTATATTTTTTTTCATTAATCCAGATAATCCTTTAATTTACGGCTTCTGCTGGGATGGCGCAGTTTTCTTAAAGCCTTGGCTTCAATCTGACGGATACGTTCACGGGTAACGCTGAATTCTTTACCAACCTCTTCCAATGTTCTGGCACGTCCGTCGTCCAGACCGAAACGCAGCCTCAGGACTTTCTGTTCTCTTTCCGTCAATGTTCCAAGCACCTCAACAAGTTGTTCCTTTAACAGGGTAAAAGCAGCTGCATCCGCCGGAACGGGCACATTGTCATCCTGAATGAAATCCCCTAAATGGCTGTCTTCCTCTTCACCGATCGGGGTCTCTAAAGAAACCGGTTCCTGGGAAATCTTCAAAATCTCCCTGACTCTTTCCACCGGCATATTCATTTCCTCTGCAATCTCTTCCGGGGTTGGTTCCCTTCCCAGCTCCTGCAGCAATTGCCTGCTTGCACGGATCAGTTTATTAATCGTCTCTACCATGTGCACTGGAATACGTATGGTTCTCGCCTGATCCGCAATTGCTCTTGTGATTGCCTGACGTATCCACCATGTCGCATAGGTAGAGAATTTATAGCCTTTTCTGTAATCAAACTTCTCGACAGCCTTAATAAGACCTAAGTTTCCCTCCTGAATCAGGTCCAGAAAAAGCATACCACGGCCTACATATCTTTTGGCGATGCTGACAACCAGACGAAGATTAGCCTCTGCGAGGCGTTTTTTTGCATCCTCGTCTCCCATCTCCATCCTTTTGGCGAGTTCGATTTCGTCTTCCGCGCTAAGCAGCGGCACCTTACCGATTTCTTTCAGATACATCCTGACCGGGTCTTCAATACTGACTCCATCCGGTACTGACAGATCAATGTTCTCTACGTCAACTTCATCTTCTTCTGTCAGAATGATTTCCTCGTCATCCACATCCACGTCGTCACCTTCCGTGATACGCAGAATGTCCACGCCATTTTGTTCCAGTGTTTCCAGAATTCTGTCAAACTGTTCTTCTTCCAACGGCAAATCATGAAAAAAATCGTTAATCTCATGATATTCCAAAACATTTTTTCTCTTCTTAGCAATATTTAAGAGTTCTTTCAAACGCTCTTCAAATTTTGCCTGTAC
>CAZRKN010000107.1:0-7349 GCA_964600805.1 uncultured Bacteroides sp.
GTGTAAAATTCTTTCATCAACCCATTACAGAAAGGACGTAAAAAATGGCAAACAGGGAACGCAAAAACGAGTTAAAAATCTATCTAAGTGATGACGAGCAGTATATCCTTGAACAGAAAGTAAAACTTTCCGGCATGAGAAGTAAATCCTCTTTTCTACGGCATCAGATTTTATATGGTTACGTTTACGATATTGACTATTCAGACTTACGGGAATACAACACAACGCTTTCCAAAATCAGCAACAATCTAAACCAAATCGCAAAACGTATGAACGCCACAGGCAACGTGTACGCTGCCGATGTAAAGCAGATAAAAGAGTTGATGAAACAGGTGTGGGATACTCAAAAATCCATGCTCTCAAAACAGCCATACATGAAGCAATAAATTAACTAAAACTGCATCAGCCAAATCTCCAAAAGCAAAACTGCAATAAAATCTATAATCAGACAAATTTCGCACCATTAAAAAAAGGTGTACCGCAGGTAAGTTTCATTCTTCCTTGCGATACACCTTGATGTGTAAAGTTATCAATGATTCTTTTGTTTCTCTTAATTCTTTGCTTCGATATTTTAAGTTTTCTTTTTCGCATAATTTATCTCCTGCAATAACTCGTTTTGTACTTAGTTCAAAAAACGGCAGCTTTGATTTTTACAAAGCCACCGTTCCATAAACATCCAAAAGCAACTCTACTCAACAACCGTTTTTTCTTCTGCCGCTATGTGGCAATAATGTCGTGCGGCAAATACTTTTAAAATATCAATTTTTAATCACCTTGATTTTATAAACTGTTGGATAATAAAAAGGTGTTTCTTCAACAAAGGAATCTTTCAAAATAACTTCAACGGTATTTCCCGGCTGTAAATCTTCAATTTGTATTTCTTTTCCATCCGTCCCAACTAATTCTGTTTCTTCGCTTATATGGAGCGAATTGAGGGAATTAGAATAGATTTCTGTTGTACGTTCAATGATTAAACGAATTTCTCCATCCGGCTGTATAATGGTTTCTTGAATAACAGCTTCAAAAGATTTTCTTGACCATTTGGGCGATTGGGTAACAACCACCAAAACAGCAACAACTATAATTAAAATAGCCATAACTACAATCATCAGTTTTTTCTTTTTCATTCTTAACCTCCTTACGCTGAAACCTGATGTTTTTTGAAACCAAGTCTGGAAAGCGGTATGAACGCCGCCGTTAATATTGTGTACACGATTGCTCTTACAGCAAGCGCATCCATAACGAAACCACCAAATTGATAAGAAATGTATTTACTGATTTCAGGCATAGTTGCACGATAAGGCAGTAAGAACAATATTAAGTTGTATAATCCAGTTGTTCCATTGGGTGTTAAGAACATGGGGATAAAAAGTACAGGTACAAGCACAATCAGCACTACATATGGACTTTTCATATTTGCAGAGAGAACCAGCGTCAGCCCAATCATTGCAAACAAAATCAGATAGATTACTCCCAAATTGATAAGAACAGCCTGCATAAATGTAAACGGATAAGGTATTGTTGTCCCTGCAATCTGCAAGGGAAGATTCCACCCGTCCATGCCAAAGGCGGCAAGAGGCAGCCCACAGGCAATAATGACATGAAGCGTAAACGCAATCACACCAAACAGGAATGAGGATATGATTTTTGCTGTTATCAGCTTTGTTTTTCCATATTTGCCCGCCAAAATAACTGCATCTGTACCAGCTTGATATTCTCCGGAAAAGACAGGGGCAATCACAATGCAGACACAGAGCAGCGCAAACATGAAAAGCTCAAAGCTGCTTATAATGATTTCCCATCCTCCGTAATAGCCATATTGTAAGGGTGTATCTACTTTACTGTTCATATTGCTCCAATACGTCTTTTGAGCATCAGATAATTTGCGGGACGGCATATTTAACAATGCTTCTATTTTTTCTTCCCTTGTCTGATAAAAGTCTGCTCCGTCTGTTATATCCAAATCAGGCAATTTTTCTAAACCCGTGTTTTCGCCCGGCGCATCATAATTTGCGGCTATTGTATTCAACAGTTTCTCTCTCGGGGCAACAAAATTCCAATAGGCATCACCAATTAAAAACTTTTCATTTCCGTTGTATCCTACATTATCGGGATTCTCAAAAAGATTTTGGTATTCACGAATCATTTCTGCAATATATTCTTCTGTCAAAGGCACTGCCAAATCTGAATATTGCCCTTTGGCATAAGCAATCCCTTTACTTCCTTTAATAACTCCCTCCTGATTGTATGTTTGATATTGCAAGATTGGCAGACCAAAAAGAAATGCTGTCAGCAAAAGGCTTACCGCCATTACAATAAGCGTTGATTTTTTACGCAGGATTTTTAAAAACTCATACTTAATCAATGTTTTCATCTGTTTCGCCCCTTTCTAACTGTGTATCTTCGCCAAAATGATACAAAAACAAATCCTCCAGACTCGGCTCAACGGTATAAGCGTCTGTTGTAGGTGCAGTTTCAGCAACAATCCGCAAACGCACCATATTGTTTTCGTGGTGCAGATTAACAACGGAAAATGTCCTACTATATTCTGCAGCTTTCCGATTATCAGCTAAAAACTCCCACACCTTGCCACGAATACTGTCCGTTACTGTATCCATAGGCTCCTGCAGCAAAAACTGTCCCTGTTTCATCATTAGAATCGTATCCGCAATGTAGGAAACGTCCGAAACGATATGTGTAGACAAAATAACTATTTTCTCTTTTGCAAAATCTGAAATAAGGTTACGGAAACGTACCCGTTCTTTCGGATCAAGCCCCGCGGTTGGTTCATCCAATATCAGGATAGACGGGTTATTTAGTTCTGCCTGTGCAATTCCTAAGCGCTGCTTCATACCGCCGGAATATGACTTGACTTTTTTATCCGCCACTTCTGTCAGGTTTACCATGTGTAAAAGTTCCTCTGTGCGGGATCTTACTTTTCTTTTATCAATTCCTTTTACCGCCGCCATGTACCGCATAAACTCCCTTGCGGTAAAGTCAGGGTAAAAGCCAAAATCCTGCGGCATATAACCCAACTGGGCATAATAGCGTTCACCCAAATCCTCTATTGTTTTTCCATTCAGCCGGATATAGCCGGAAGTCGGTTTTAGAACACCACAAATCATCCGCATTAAGGTTGACTTTCCTGCCCCGTTCGCCCCCAATAAGCCATACACCCCCGGAGAGAGAGCAGCGGTCACATCATTAACAGCACGTTTCTCCCCATACTGCTTGCATAAATGTTGTAATTGCAATTCCATAGGAATCCTCCTAATCCTTTTATTTAGACCAAAAAAATAAATGGTCTATGCTGTTAAGCATAAACCATCCATCTTAGGCGTGGCTTTTCTGTATCTTAAGTTGACCTTAAGTTTGGGAATCAAGAGTTATAATAAATTCTGTCCCACTGCCTATATTGCTCTTAACGCTGATATCTCCACCATGAAGCACTACAATCTGTTTTGCTATAGCAAGACCAAGACCACTTCCCTCCGGCTTCTCTCTGGTATTTGTTCCCCTATAATATCGGTTGAATAATCTGGCTTGCTCTGCTTCATCCATCCCGCTCCCATTATCACGAATGGAAATGAAAACAACATTTGCCGCACTTTTACCAATAGATATTTTTATCTTTGTGTCGGGCGGATTGTGTATCAGGGCGTTAATAATAATATTTTGAATCGCACGCCGAAACAAATCAGGATCAAGGGAAACAATAAGTTCCTGTCTGTCACTCTCAAACTCTATATTGCGGTTAGAAAATGCAGGGTCATTTATAATATCAATTACCACCTCTTTGACATACCTTGTGATGAGTACCTCCTGCGGATTATAGGGCACTGCACCGGAATCAATCTGATATGTCAGTTTCAGATCATTTAACAGTTTTTCCACATGGGAAATATTCTTTAAAATTATCTTCCCATATTCCTGTGCTTCCTCCCTACCCGTTATTTGGTTGTCAGCAAGCAGTTCCGCATAACCTTTTATTGGGGAAAGTGGCGTTTTTAAATCATGGGTAATATTTGCAATCCAGTCTGTGCGTGCATTCTCCGTTTCTTCTTTCATCCTGTCACTTTGTCTGATTTCCATATCCATTTTATTCAAAGCCGCATAAATGTCACGGAACATACCCTTTTCTTTTAATGGAATATAGGTACGCAGTGATACATTACGGATACCCCCTGTAATGTTTGATAATTTTCTTGAAATCCAACAAACATATCCGAAAACTAAAACGGCAAAAATGAATAAAGCGGAAAGAACGATTTTTTTCACAACAGGCAGTAACCGGGTAAATCTTTCACCATTATAATACAGCATATATTTTCCTATTGCATAGGGAAAACCTATGATATAGCTGCAAGTTTCTTTCGAATCTTCTAAACAGCTTACAAAAACAGTATTTTCATTCTCATAAGCACTTGTACTAAAAGCAAGCAGCGCAGAAGCGGGATAGCTTGTGGGATAGCTTTCCGGCTTGTTATAAGAAAAAATCTCCTGCCCGGATTCATCAATTACCTGAATCCATAATCCATATTCATCCAAACGGTCAAGCCCTATTTTTTCTACTTCCAGGTTTCCGTCTTTGTAATCCATCCAAACAGAAAAATTATCCGTAAACATCTGCGCCCATGAAGCGATACTCAACCCCTCTGGCTCCGGAATGGAAAATATATAATAAAACAAACCGATTGTAATAGATGCCATCATCAGAACAAAAATGGAAAAAAAAGCAAATGAGCATAAGAACGGATTGAATTTCTGTTTACTTTTCATAAGGATTCACCAGTTTATAGCCTAAACCTTTCATTGTTATGATATATTCGGGAATAGCAGGATTATCCTCTATCTTTTCACGCAGGTGCCGGATATGCACCATGATTGTATTGTCACATCCAAAACTGTCTTCACCCCAAATAGTTTCATACAGACGTTCCCTGCTGATAACACGCCCTATATTTTCTGCCATATAATTCAAAATTTCAAACTCACGGGCAGTCAATTCAATTTCTTTTTCACCTTTCATCACTTGGCAGCCTTGCGCATCAATCATCAACTCCCCTATTTTCACAGACCGATTTTTCATTGGAGTATTCTTATATTCTGCCCGTCGCAACTGTGCCTTTACTCTGTATGCTACCTCTTTGGGACTAAAAGGTTTTGTTACATAATCGTCACCACCTACTGCCAAGCCAAGCAATTTATCCAATTCATCATTTTTTGACGATAGGAACAGAATAGGACAATGGGAAAACTGTCTGATTTGCTTACATACTTCATACCCATCAATTCCCGGTAGCATAATATCTAAAATAATGATGTCCGGCTGGTTCTGTTCGCAAATGTTTACAGCGGTAATCCCATTATCAGTTTTGATGATATTATAAAATCCCTCTATGTTAAGTGCTTTTTCAAGTAGGCTTAAAATATCCGGCTCATCATCAACAATCATTATCCTATATTCATTCATGAAATTTTTTCCTCCTGCAATTTGTTGTTTTTCTTATTTCTTAATCGACCGTCGGCAGGCTTTTCAGCATCTTTTGGTATCAGCCACATACGACTGAACTTTGCCACGCCGGGAATACGTTTTTCTTCACATAGTTTCTGTACCCGTCTTTCCGAAATACCCCATTTCTTTGCCGCTTCTGGTGCAGAAATAAACTCTAACATTTTCATTCACCCTTCCTCAAACTCTAACCGCTTACAATTATATGCGTCCAACCGAATAATTTCAAGTTTTTAAAACCAGCATCATGGAAATGTGCATAACTGGCTATTACGTCATGGATAACTCCATAAGACAGCCAGTTATACGACATTTCCACAATGCCGATTACGGCGAAACCCCTCCATTCATTTTATCTAAAAGTACAAATAAGAAAAGCCCTGCATATCGTTTCCTATCAGGCGGATAATTTTATCATTCATACTTTCTTTGCTTTGTCAGCTATAATGGAATGCTGCGACATAGGTGATGTTGCCTATTTTCTACTAAATCCTTTGCGTATTCCCTGCGCCCTCTTGACGGTGCCTACTTTCTTTATTCCCTGCTCCTTTACATAAAAATAGAGCGCATAAACTTGATCACAACTTTCTATACGCTCTGACGCTGTGTAAGTATTCTGTTAACGATTGTATAACAATTTTGAAGTCGAAAGACACTATATCGAAATCCAGTACCTTTCAATAATACCACTTTTACTTAATCCTACTGTATCAACAACTTCATTTTCTAACAATCCACCATTTTTAATTATCGTTCTTCTCGAAGCTATATTTTCTTTATCGCAAGTTAATAAAACCTTGCTTTCTCCAAATTCATAACAGATAGGCAAAATCAACTTGAGCATTTCAGACGCATAACCTTTTCGCCTTTCTGACGGACGAATACTATACCCAATATTACCTCCAAAACTTACAAGAAAATCCGACAGCGGATGTCGAAAATCAATTATACCAACAACAAAATTATCATTTTCCCTTACTGCTAAAAATACTTCTGACGGGACATATCCTGCACCATATTTCTTTCTTAATCTATTTTCAAAATCTACCCATTCATCAAATGAATGAACATCTTCAAGACCTGCACAACCGTCAAAACTATCTCCATTTTGTAACATTTCTTCTTTATATGACATAACTTGTTCTGCATATTGTTTAGACGGTCTGACTAACAATATCTTACACATCTCATTTCTCCCCCCCAAAAAATTCCGATTTTTCTACTTAACAAACATGAAATTGTTAAATTGTGTACTTCATAGGGGTAAACCTTATTCCGTCTATTTCTTGCTCATCAGATTGTGGTTTAAATCCCATATGAAGATAAAATGGCTTACCATATGGTGACGAATTTAAAGTAATCTCTTGTGGTACTGGGTTATCTTTTAAAATATCTGCCAAAAGATACTGAAAAATCGAAGTAGCTACACCTTGGCGATGATATTCTTTCTTGGTGAATACTAAATTGATATGCGTTCGATTTGAACGCATACCTATAATTCCAATTATTTTACCTTTATCAAATGCTGCATATATTGGACAGATACCTTGTTGACATTTTGAAATAAATTCATCATTTTCAACTATATCTCGCTTGAATGTATCAATCCCCTCTGGCTTATAGTCTGGGGCTTCAAACTGCAAAAAGACTTCTAATGCCAAAGCAAGTGCTTCCATTACTTCATTGCTATGTATTTTTCGTATTTCATACATCCTATTTACCTCTCAAAATTCCGTTTTATATCACTACCAGAGTACCACAATCACACTCATATTTCTATCACATTTTCATTAAATTTCTTCCTCTCTCTGCTTCGCTCTATTGTTTTTTATGTTGT
>CAZRKN010000108.1:0-7277 GCA_964600805.1 uncultured Bacteroides sp.
CTCCCGAAAATAAAGGTTTTTATCAAAAAAATAGGTAGTAGATTTGACACTACCAGAGAAGAAAGGAAGGTTATTTACATGGAAATAAAAGACCGGCTAAGGCTGCTTCAGGAAAAGATGAAAAATGAAAATATTGACTTTTTTTTGATTCCCACGGCAGATTATCATAATTCGGAGTATGTCAGCGATTATTTTAAAGTCAGGGAATATTTTTCCGGTTTCACCGGTTCAAACGGAACTCTTGTGGTCAGCCGTAACGATGCCGGACTCTGGACAGACGGACGATATTTTGTGCAAGCCGAAAAAGAACTTGACGGAAGCGGTATAACGCTCTTTCGTATGCAGGAAGAGGGCGTACCGACAATTAAAGAGTATTTGAAAAAGAATATGAAAGAAGGAGAGGTCCTGGGCTTTGACGGCAGAGTCGTAGACGCTTCTTATGGCAGGGAGCTGGAAGAGAATTTGCAGCATATCAAAACCTCATTTCATTATGAAGATGATGTGGCGGGAAAGCTTTGGACAGACAGACCGGACATGCCCTGTGCGGCTGTTACTATACTGCCTGAAAAAATAAGTGGGGAGAGCGTGGATGATAAGGTTAAAAAGATAAGGAATGTGATGCAGGAGAAAAATTGCAGCGCTCATCTGCTTGCCAAACTGGATGATTTAATGTGGCTTCTTAATATCAGGGGTGCAGATGTGGAATGTAACCCTGTGGCGCTTTCCTATGGATATCTTACTATGACGGACTTTTATCTTTTCATACAGGAAAAGGCTGTCAGCGAAGAATTGCGGCAGTATGCAGCAGAGAATGGCATTACGCTGAAAGCATATGATGAGATAGAGGCTTTTCTGGAAGGAACGGCAGAGGGAAAAGTTCTGATAGATGATAAGAATATAAATTACAGACTGTATCGTATCCTTCAAAATAAGGCGGAAATTGTACCTGATACAAATCCGAGCGAGAAAATGAAGGCAGTAAAGAATCCTGTTGAGTTAGAATATATGGAGAAGGTGTATATACAGGACAGTGTTGCTTTAACCAAATTTATTTACTGGCTGAAAAGCAATATCGGAAAGATTCCGATTACCGAGTATTCCGCAGCGATGTATTTGGACAACCTTCGGAGAGAAGTTGACGGCTTTATGGATTTGTCATTCCCGACAATCAGCGGTTACAAAGAGAATGCGGCAATGATGCATTATGAAGCGACAGAAACCGAGAACAGCGAGCTTGCGCCTGACGGAATGCTTTTAGTTGATTCCGGAGGACAGTATCTTGGCGGTACGACCGATGTGACAAGAACGATCGTTCTGGGAGAAATTGATGATGAGATAAAGAAGCACTTTACGGCAGTTGCTGTAGGTATGCTGTCTCTGAGTGCCGCGAGATTCTTATACGGTTGTACGGGAAGAAACCTTGATATACTGGCAAGAGCGCCGTTATGGAACATGGATATTGATTATAAGTGCGGAACAGGCCACGGAATCGGCTATATGCTGAATGTGCATGAGGGACCGCAGAGTATAAGATGGCGTTATTTAGAGAGTGTTAAGGAAGCTGTAATAGAGGCAGGCATGGTTATGTCCAACGAGCCGGGAGTATATAAGGCAGGCAGTCACGGAATCCGTACTGAAAATGTAATAGTTGCCAGAAATGGAGTAAAGAATGATGACGGCCAGTTTATGTATTTTGATACGCTTACGTATGTTCCGATTGACCTGGACGCAATATTGCCCGAATATATGCAGAAAGCAGACATAGAAAGACTGAATGCTTATCATAAGGCTGTTTATGAGAAAATAAGCCCATATCTGACAGAAGATGAAAGCAGATGGCTTAAAGAGGCGACCAGAGCCATATCTCAGATTGTTTAGTGAATTATTGAATTGTAATTGTACATTGAGGGATATATGAAATTTTATAAAAACCTGTATATCGGAGATACTATAAAAAACCCGAACCGAGTAAAGAGAAAAATTAAATATCATGCGGGACAACTGAAAGTTTTTACTATCATGCTTGCATCAGGTGATGGACAGCTTGAAATCTGCCATAGTATGCTCCTTAGACAGCCTTTTTATAAAAAGAAAGAGAATGAACCGTATATAATCGGTATTGCAGGAAATTATGAGGAAGCTGTCGAAATAGTGTGCAGGATTGCCGGGGAGGCGGTCGCCCAAAACGGAAACGCTGATTTAAAGCATTATCTGTTTCCGCAAGCTTAAGCTTAATAGAAAGGCAAAGTATTAAATGTTACATATATTGTTGCTGATTTTAAAAATAATAGGAATCATTCTGGCGGTATTGATTGGGTGCATACTCTTAGCTTTATGCCTTGCGCTTTTTGTACCCGTGCATTACAGGGTAGAGTTAAAACGTACAGAATCCGAGAGCAGCCCGCCCATAGAGGTAAAGGCGAAGATTACGTGGCTTCTGCATTTTATCAATATAAATATTCTTTATCCTTCCGATATATATCTAAAAGTACGGATTTTATTTATTACTTTATTCAGACTGCCACCTAAAAAAAAGAGAGGCAAGAAGAAAAACAAAGATTCTAAAGGAAAAAGTAATAAAAAAGAGAATGAGAAGGTGAAGGAAGCTCAGGAACGCGGACAAAGCGATGTCAGTATAAAGGCAGAAAACGTTAAGACAGAGCAAAATGCAAAAGATACGGAGGATGAATCAGCTGAGTCCACGTCACCTGACAATGCTGATGAAGAAACTCAAGATACAAATCCTAAATTATCATTAAAGGGTAAATTAATTAAAATATGGAATTTATTTAAAAATATCTGGTACACAATAAAAGGAATATGTGATAAAATAAAAGAAATACTGGAGAATATAGAGTATTATCTTGATATTATCAAGAGTGATACGTTTAGCCAGGCATTTTCATTGTGTAAAGATGAATTGGTCTCTATTCTCAATTATGTTAAGCCGAGAAAGTTTATTGCCGATTTAATAATAGGTATGGACGACCCGGCTGCTACAGGGCAGATTCTTTCTTACTGCGGAATACTATATCCGTTGATAGGTAACAATGTTATTGTCACGGGTGATTTTGACAGGAAGAGAATAGAAGGTTCTGTTTTTTTCAAAGGAAGGATAAAGCTCTTTACCTTTTTGAAAGCGGTCATTCGCATTTATTTCAGTAAGGATATCAGAAAATTACTTAAGCTGTTTAAGAAGGAGGAGGCATAAATGGCAGATAACAATTTCGCCAGCGTAATTGAATCATTGATGAAGGGAATGAATGCTGTTTTATCAACAAAAACAGTGGTAGGAGAGGCAACGCAGATTGGAGATACCATTATACTTCCACTTGTGGATGTTACTTTTGGTGTTGGAGCAGGCGCCAGCAGTTCAGATAAAAAGAACGGCGGCGGGGGCGGTTTTTCCGCTAAAATGAGTCCCAGTGCGGTGCTTGTTATCAAAAACGGTTCAACGAAGCTTGTAAATATCAAGAATCAGGATACAATTACCAAGGTAATTGATATGATACCTGATATTGTAGATAAATTTACCGCGCCTAAAGAGGAAATGATTGCAGATGATGATGCGGTAGATATTGCATTTCCTGATGAAAATAAGGATGGACAGTAGAAGTTATGGTTTTGACAGCGTAGTTATTGGATTTTAGCATTTAAAATTTAGCACTAACCGGAAAAAATTGCATATTATATATAAAAAGCATAGGCAGGAAAACTATATGAAAAAACTGATTGGACTTGTAGCTCTTTGTGTCGCAATAGGAATGCTGTTTATGCTTTTTATGACGAATCGTTTTATCGGACTGATTTTGATTGTGCTGTTACTGCTTATAGGGTATAATTTTTTTTGCTGTGATTAAGAAATTGTTTGCAAGGTAGCCGGATTTTGGAAATGTGGGCATGCCTGTGATGTACAGTAGTGTAATTGGAGTATTGGTATGGAAGTAAATTTTGATGAAACACTTGAACATGGTTCCATGGAGGACTTAAATAAACTTAAGTCATGGCTTTTTCGTGAAAATGTAAGGATTATTACTGCCTCCAAGGATTTAGAGAATATGCAGGAGCAGTTTTTACAGGAAAAAGAACAATTTCAAAGTGAAATGAAGGCTTTGAACCGTAAGCTGTCCGGTGAAAAAAAGAGATTGGAACAGAATAAGGAATTCTTTGAGAAGAAGATGCAGATTCTAAAGGACGGCTTTGAGCAGCTTGACATTGACCGCAGGCGCCTTGAGAAGGAGAGAGCGAAACTTGAGGCACATAAGGAGATTATGAATCAGGCTTCCTATGATGTGAGTTATGACGAAGTATCCGTATTTTTTAAGGGGGTAAACAGCCTGCTTGCATTAAAAAAGCGGTATAAGGATCTGATTAAGATTTTCCATCCGGATAATGTTGCAGGAGATAAGGAAATCATTCAGATGATAAACAGCGAATATGAGAATCTGAAACGCAGGTTTGATACCGAAAAACGCGCATAGGGTGAAAATAAATTTTTCACTCGTAAAAATAAATTTTTACACGCAAAAAAAGACCGATCGCGAAGATTGGTCTTTTTCGATTAGCTGATACATCTAAATTTAAGCTCTTTCAACTTTTCCGGATTTCAGGCACTGAGTACATACATGCAATCTCTTAGCTGCACCATTTACTTTGCATTTAACTCTTTTTACATTAGAATGCCAGATTCTGTTGGACCTTCTATGTGAATGGCTTACATTGTTTCCGAAATGAGCTCCCTTACCACAAATATCACATTTTGCCATCTTTGCACCTCCTAACGATACGGTTAATTCTTATTCCGCTTACACAACGTTAATATAATATCAGAAAATGGAAAGGATTGCAAGCATAAAATTAAAAGCAGTTAGAAAAAATACCCATTAAGAATATTGACTTTTATAAGTGCTTTTGAGATAATATAAGCGGTGTGTTGTTATAAACAACGCATATAATGCAAATAGCGGAGAACTGGAAGGTTTTCCGTATAATAAATTTTAAGGAGGATATGTCATGTCAACAAAAGCTAATTACAAGATTGACGAAATCGGTAAGGGCAAAGTCGGATTTTCCAAGACCCGCTCTATTATCGAAGCTGCTTTCTACGGAAACAACGTAGTGAAAGTAAACACATTGAAAGAGGCTTACAATTTAGCAAAGAACTCACCGGGAACAATTGTTACCGATATGCCTGTTAAGGACGGTGAGACATTCGGACTTCCTGATGATGCAAAAGTTCTGTTATTCAACGATGGCGCAGTAACAGGTCGTTATGCTGCAGCACGCCGTATTAAAGGCGAACCAGGCGTTGATGAAACAAAGCTTGACAAAGTAGTTATGGATGCAATTTATGAGACACGTTGGAAAACAATGTATCATGCTGAGTGTTTCGTAGGACTTGATCCTGAATTTATGGTAAAAGCTCACCTTTTGATTCCGGAAGGCGAAGAGAATCTTCTTTACAACTGGATGATTAACTTCCAGTATATGTCTGACGAATATGTAAAGATGTATAAAGAGTCTAAACCGGTAGGAGACGGCAAAGAGCCTGATATCTATATTTTCTCAGATCCACAGTGGGCTCCTCATGAGGCTCCGGATGTTGATTACAGCTGCTTAAGCGATCCGCTTACTCTTTGCTATTTTGATACCAACGAGAACTGTGCGGCTATTCTTGGTATGAAATATTTCGGTGAGCACAAGAAGGGTACACTGACTATGGCATGGGCTCTGGCTAACAGAAACGGTTATGCTTCATGTCACGGCGGACAGAAAGAATATATCCTGAATGACGGTTCTAAGTTCGTTGCTTCTGTATATGGTCTGTCAGGTTCAGGTAAATCTACTCTGACTCATGCAAAACATGGCGGAAAATATCAGATTAAGGTTCTTCATGACGATGCATTCATCATTAACTCCGATACCTGTGCATCCATCGCTCTTGAGCCTACTTATTTCGATAAGACAGCAGATTACCCGACAGGATGCCCTGATAATGAGTATTTATTATCAGCTCAGAACTGCTCATGTACTATGGACAGCGAAGGCAAGATTCAGCTGGTAACAGAAGATATCAGAAATGGTAACGGACGTGCTATCAAGTCTAAGTTATGGTCACCTAACCGTGTAGATAAGATTGACGCTCCTGTTAATGCAATCTTCTGGATTATGAAAGACCCTACAATTCCGCCGGTAGTTAAACTGAAAGGCTCTGCGCTGGCTTCAGTTATGGGCGCTACACTTGCTACAAAGACTTCTACCGCAGAGCGTGTTGCTGCAGGTACAGACCTTAATGCAATCCGTATCGTACCTTATGCTAACCCATTCAGAACTTATCCGTTAGTAAACGACTATGAGAAGTTCAAGAAACTGGTAGAAGAGAAGAATGTTGCTTGCTACATTGTAAACACAGGTGATTTCATGGGTGAGAAGGTTAAACCTGCTGATACTCTCGGAATCCTTGAGACAATTGTAGAAGGCAAAGCTAAATTCGAGCAGTGGGGACCTTTTGAAGATATCGAAATCATGAATACATGGGATGGTCAGACAGAAGGCTTTAAGGACTTCAAGGCTGATATTAATGATGCTGATTACAAGGCACAGTTAAAAGCAGCTATGCAGACCCGTGTAAATGCAGTTAATGATTTTGCTACCAAGAAAGAGGGATATGATAAACTTCCCGATGAAGCGCTTGCAGCACTGCAGAAACTGGTAAATGAACTGAACTAAATTAGTAGTTTTCATTGAAAAAAGAGAGGGCACCCCAAAAACGGGATGCCCTTAATTTTATTATAGGAAATTACGCAAGTACTCGATTTTTTATATATTGCTCAACAGATAAGCATATATAACCTGAGAAGTTTCTTTACTATAATGCAGTCCGTCCACCAGTTTGTATCCTACAGAAGTAAGATAGCTGTGGCTGTCTATCCAGTGAACATAGGGGGCTAAACTGTTATGTAACTGAGTGTTAAAATATACTACCTGTTCTTTTGTAACATATGGATTTTCCCAGACCGGATTCACGGAAGCATAGTAAACGGTTGCGCCCAGAGCTGTCCATTCAGCGGCTTTTGCATTCACAAGCGTAATGTATTTCTGAAGGTTTCTCGTATCGTTGACACCAAGATTGATTATTATCCTGGTGCCATTGCCTACACAGCCGTCTATTCGCGGAATTGCTTTTTCTTCGAACCATGTATAGCCTTTGCCACCTTCCGCGACCCATGTACAATAGTTAGGACCTACGGCTTCCTGCATCTGTACGAACCGGGAGT
>CAZRKN010000109.1:0-6741 GCA_964600805.1 uncultured Bacteroides sp.
CGGGCAGAAAAACTTTTTGTTTTTTTAATTGTCTACTTGACGGGTAGCACACCAATTACAGGCTTTGCGGCATATTCTATTATTTATCTGGGTTCGTCGGAGAGCGTAGCTTTCGATAAATTTGGTATAGTAAATAGCGTAGTAACTTAATGTAAGGTGATGAGGAGCATTCGTAACAAAATTATTTAAGTTACGTGAATTGTAAATCGAAATGCAACCCTTTCGATTTCAATCCAACATAAATCTTTGTTAATAAGTTATATCTGCCAGATGGTTGCATTCCGGCTTACAAAAGATTGTTGTGTTTATATGATGTTTTCACTTATCATATAGCTGTTGGCGACGGATAAGGAGGACATCATGTCAAAATTTTTTACCTATGAAGAACGCCTTACCCTTCAAAAGAATCTACGGGATAATAAATCTTTGAAGTCTATTGCAACAGAATTAGATAAAAACCCAACTACCATTTCAAGAGAAATAAAAAAGTATTCTTCTGAAGTTGCAACAGGTTATCCCGGATATCCGTATAATGCATGTAAAAACCGAATGAACTGCAGAAAAAAGGATATCTGTGGAAAAGACTGTACCCGTAAATCTGTTCAATACTGTAAGCTGTGCAAAGAATGTAATGAGCACTGCAACGACTTTGTGCTGGAGGTCTGTGCCGCCAGATCCAGACCGCCATACGTTTGTAATAGGTGTACTGCCATTGGCAAGTGTACCTTAATGAAGACAATCTTTGATGCAGAGCATGCCCATATAGCAGCGCATAATACGATTTCTGGATCAAAAAGCGGTCTGTGTGTTTCAGAAAAAGAGATTGCCAGATTAAACGCGGTCATCAGCCCGCTTGTGAGGCAGGGTCAGTCAGTTCATCATATTTATATTGAACATGAGGATGAATTAATGTGCAGTGAAAAAACAATTTATAACTACATTGATGCCTGCCTTTTTGATGTCAGAAACATTGACCTCCCAAGAAAAGTACGTTTCCGTGAGCGTTATAAAAAGCCTGAGTTCAAGGTTGATAAAGGCTGCCTTATTGGACGAAGTTATAAAGAGTTTGAACACTTCATTGAAAAAAATCCGGATATACCCGTTGTTCAAATGGATTCAGTAATCGGAACTGTTGGTGGTAAATGTTTACTTACAATTCATTTCGTTGAGTCAAGTTTTATGCTCGCATTTTTGCGTGATGCGAATACCTCCCAGACAGTGATTGATATTTTCAATGCCATGGACAGGATTCTGGGACCTGAGCTTTTTGAAAAACTTTTTCCGGTTATACTGACGGATAATGGGAGTGAATTCTCAAATCCAAAAGCAATAGAATACCGCGAAAAGGCTCCAAAAGGTTTCTCGTGCCACAGAACTAACGTATTTTACTGTGATTCCGGAAGCCCTTACCAGAAAGGTGCAATTGAAGTCAATCATGAGCTGGTAAGACGTATTTTACCAAAAGGTACAAGCTTTGACCATTTAACACAGAAAGATATTTTTCTGATGATGAACCACATTAACTCTTATAAAAGAAAAAAGCTGAATAATCGCAGCCCATACTAAACATTCAGCTTCTATCATGGAGAAAGACTTCAGGCAACAGTGTTTCTCTCTAAGGAAAATTATGATACTTTAGATGATGAATTACATAAGAATTTTAATATGCAGATTAAGGACTTAAAAAATCCATCTGCTTCTGCAAAGAGATCCTATCAGGTAAGAGTAGTACCACCGCCGAGGAGCATTACCTTAAAGCGCGTATGGCATGAATATACTTTGATGGAGAAAGAATATTCAGAGCCTATTGATTTTGGCTTGAATGAGGTTGACTTTTCCAAATATGCCAGTGTAATGTATGAACGGGATAGTATTGCCCGTGATGCATCTGTGAAAGAAAAGAATATTAATCACTTAAAAGAAAATATGCGTTATAGCGAATTTTCTCTTGTAGGAGAGATTTCCCGTTATTTAAATATATCTTGCATTCTTTCTGCAAGGATCTTACGGGAGGCCGTAGATGGGATAGATAAGATATTGGAGGCTGTAAATAAATACAATGAGGTCATAAATGATATTCTGATTCCTCATATCTTCCATTCGCTATATGATGTCGAATCGGAACAAAAAACGGAGGATAGAGAATTGGTCTTACTGCGTGGACCAAAAGACGCAGGATATTATGAGTTCTCAGCGAAGGAGGGATTGGTTATTAGTAACCAATATCCCGGTTTTACACCAGAGCAAATTGCAAAGAGTTTTCACGCAGATACTTATTGCTTCGATTCTTTACCAGAGAAAGAGTGCTTTATGCAGTATATTACCAGTCGAAAGGTTCAGGAGATTTATTTTACTGGAATGTTTACCTCTAATCAGGGTGACCTCTCCGTACATTATTATGATCCGGAATCAGGGCGTGTTCGTCAGTATTATCCTGACTTTTTTGTTAAAATGGCAGATGGTTCTTATCAGTTGATAGAGGTAAAAGGAGACAATAAGATAGATGATTTAGTAGTTAGGGCAAAGGCTGTAGCGGCTAGAGAGATGGCGGTTGCCAGTGGTGTGGAATATAAAATGTATGCTGGGAGTACTGTGATGAAAACACATATTTTAGATTCGAGTAATGAATGTGTATAAATTATGGCAGTAATGAATTTTGTACAAATTATTCTTGGTCGCATTAAGCTGGAACTATATACTGTGTTGTAATTAAATAAATTTAGTAGGAGAAAGAAAATGAAAGAAGAAACAGTAATTGCAAAACTTAATTTAGAAAATGCTAATAATGTACTAGATATTTATGATAATCCTGTTGTAAAAACTTTACTTGGAATAATATCTGGAGATTTAAACATTGTAGGAACTCTCGTTGAGAATGGGATTGAAAAAATGTTGCAAAAGAGACAAAAAGATAAAGAAAAAACATTGTTAGAGGCTGTTTTTTTAGATGGAAGCATTACGTTGGATGATATTAATGAGGATTTCGTTTTTGAGTTTGCAATGACTTATAGTGTAGTTATGCATTTATTACAAAATGAAAAAATTATTTATTTTGCAAATTTATTAAAGAATACAGTACATAATTCCGACAGAGATAGTAATACATTTCAAGAATCTATAGAACGTTTATGTAGTTTATCTTATCGAGAGATAGAGATGCTTTTATTATTAAAAAAATGTCAAGAGGAGTATTATAAAAATAATCCTAATATGTTAGATAGCAGTAAATATATAGAAAGTACAAAAAACATATGGGATATTTTTGTAAATAATGCAAAAGAAGAATTTGGTTTACCAAATGAAGTGATTAAGTCTATATTTTGTAGTATTGAAAGAACTGGGTTTTGCGATTTTGTAAATATTGTGTATCCAGGTGCTACTGGTAAGTGTTTTTGCGTTTCGCTATATTTTAAAGATTTTTGCCATGATATTACTTATATGAAGGAAAACGAAAGTTAAGATAATAGGTTACTAATTTAAGGTATAATATAATGGATTTGAAATTATTTTATGTATATAATCTTTCATTTCGGAATTATGTATTTTCAACAAAATTCAGATTGTGAGTCTGTGAATGTTAGGATATAATAATAATAGCCCAATAATATAAAGGTACAGTCAAAAGGTGGTGAATTAATGACTGAGGAAGAAATTCAGCAAGATACCAAAACTGTAGAACAGATTGTCGATGATATGGATTTATTCGATGATGATCTGATGTCTATGGTATTTGATGGTAATATAGAAGCTACAGAACTTTTGTTAAAGATTATACTGAAAAAGAACGATATTATAGTTGTAAGTGTTGTCGGACAACGGGAATTCCAGAGTCCGGTTGTGGGTGGTCGGAATATTCGTTTAGACATTTTGGCAAAAGACAGTATGGGAAAACATTATAATGTTGAGGTGCAGAAGAAACCAGAAGGAGCACATATACGCAGAGCCAGATTCAATAGTAGTATGATGGATTCCCGGATGCTGAAAGAGGGGCAGGAATTTTCAGAACTGCAGGATTCTTATATGGTGTTTATCACCCAGACGGATATATTTGGATATGGAATACCGATATATACTATAAATCGCCATTTTGAGGAAATAGATGATTTATTTGATGATGGTTCTCATATTATATATGTAAATGGAGATTATAAAGGAAATGACGAGATAGGGAAGTTGTTACATGACTTTGGTTGCAAAGAATCAAAAGACATGTATTACCCTGAGTTGGCTAAAGGAGTGCGGCATTTTAAAGAAGAAGGAGGTCGAAAGATTATGTGTGAAGCGGTTGAGAAGTATGCAGATAGAAAGGCATTGGATAAGCAGATAGAACTGATAAAAAATTTAATGGAATCTATGAAATGGTCCGCAGAACAGGCTATGACAGCTATGCAGATATCAGATGCGGAAAAGACCTTGCTTCTGAAACAGTTATGAGTTATCAATGTAGTACATTTGAGTAGATTTATAAAGAGGTAAAGATGGAAGTAGTACGAAAATATATTGATGCAGATAGTTTGATGACAGTAATGAGATTGCCTGAAAAATTTAGGAATCGTAAGTTGGAGGTGATCATACTTCCAGCAGAGGAACAGGAGAAATCATCTAAGAAGGCAGTAGATATTGATCAGGCATTACAGTCATTAGTTGGAGCAATTCCTTATACAGATATATCTTTAGAAGAATTGATAGAGGAACGGCTTAAAAAGTATGAAAATATTGATTGACACAAACATCGTGATAGGTGTTATGTTGAAAAGAGAACCATTTTATAAATTGTCGCTGGAAATTCTCGGCTTGGCTAAAAAGGATGATGTAGAGGAATATGTATCTGCTCCTGCAATTACAGATATTTATTATCTTGCATATCGACAGCTTAGAGATAAAGGGATGGTTAAAAAATTGATGAAGGAGCTGCTTACTGTGGTATCTGTTGCAAGCGTATCTGAGCAGGAGATAGAAAATGCTTTATCTTTAGAGTGGAATGATTTTGAAGATTCCGTGCAATATTCAGTGGCATATTTGCAGGAAATGGATGGAATCGTCACGCGCAATCCCAGTGACTATAAAGAGGCAAAAATAAAAGTATGGAAACCGGAAGAATTATTGTTATGATGGTAATGGAGCGTTGATAGGGAGTCGAAGAGGCTTCCTATTTTTGAATTTATGTGGTTATGAGCCGATAGTTTAACAGTGTTTCATTCCAGTTCTCCCGTCAATGTTTCAATTTGAAGTGTATGAGATATACATGTAGCAGCCAACACATTTACGGACTGACACAGAAAAGAAAAATGATGCAAAAATGATGCAAAAATTATGCAAGAATGATGCATGGGGCATGTATAATGGCAACATAAAATAAGATTACGGGAAATGGAAAAAGGAAATTATGAGTAGACAAAAGAAGAAAAGAAAAAAGAAATATTCTACGGCAAAGGCTAAAGATTTTTTGCCACAAGGCTCTATATGGCTGGCTGTTTTTTTGTCTCTTTCGCATTTGTACACGGAGATTGTTTTCAAGCTGTCAGTCGAAACATTGCACACCGGAAGTTCTTTTATATTTCTGGCTTTATTTTCATTCTGTGCGGGGCTGGTTATTTCAGGCATTATTTCGCTGTTGCCGAAAAAAGCAGTACAGATTCTGATACCATTCTATCTGGGGCTTTTATTCCAAATTTTTATTGTGGAATTTCTGGTATATAGACAGTTTAAGGTAGCGTATGACTTAAATACCATATTTAATGCCGCAACTGACGCACTGGGCGGATTTGGCGCTGACATCAGGCGGCTGATCTTCTGCTTTGACGGAATCAGTCATATTGCGCTCTTTTTGCTGCCGCTTATCTTGTGGTTTGTACTAAGAACAAAGATAATAGGGCAGTTACCCGAAAAGGGTATTAGCAGAAGATGTACAAGACAGGCTGTTTATTCTTTGCTGGCACATTTGGCCGGAGGAGCTGCCTGTTATGGAGCGGCTTTGTTCCTTATCTTATGCTGCGGTCTACATAAGGACATTTATACAAATCAATATAATTTTGAATCGGCAGTAATGCAGTTTGGTCTGGGTGAGGGGGTGTGTCTGGATATCCGGAATCTTGCTTCATCCAAAACGTCCGCTCCTGTCTTTGAGAGCATGGAGGTTGAACTCGTGCAGGACACGGCTTATACATCTGCGGAGGACACTCTTGTAAACAGCAAGGAGAAAACCATATTCAGCAGTAAGGCTGTCGTATTGGCAAAAGAAGCAGCCGACACTCAGGAGATGGTCACACTTAGAGAAGAGACTTCCTCCCAAAAGACGGAAACTGCACAGGAAGATGAATCGGTAACACCGGTTGTATACGGTCAGAGTGTGGTTTCTGTTGATTTTGCGGCTCTCGCTGCCGCAGGTGGGAACTGTGCCGATATTGATGCTTATGTTTCCACGCTCACACCGTCAAGCCAAAATGCCTATACAGGCTCTTTTGCGGGGAAAAATCTGATTTTGATCTGTGCGGAAGCATTTTCCGGCTTTCTCATTGACCCGGAGCTCACACCGACACTTTACAGGCTTTCCGCAAAGGGAATTAACTTTAATGATTATTACCAGCAGTCAATTGCCGGAACAACCGGAGGTGAATATCAGCTTTTATTTGGTTTGATTCCGACTTCCGGCGGAAGCTCTATTAAGGAGATAACGCAGAACGGAACGCATACCAATATAGGCGCGCTTTTAAATGACAAGGGATATTTCGGCATGGCTTT
>CAZRKN010000110.1:0-6694 GCA_964600805.1 uncultured Bacteroides sp.
ACTGTTGATGCACTGCAGAGACTGGAAATGCCGGTCGGCGTGTATATCGATATCAAAATGAAAACAAAATAACACCCCTACTAGGATGACCAAAAGTAAATTCCTCCGGAATTAACTTTAAGTAAATTATGCAGATTTACTCGTGGGTCCGCTGTAGAATCACAGGAGGTAAAGAAATGAAAAAAGCAATTTTAGCAACAAAAGTCGGAATGACTCAAATCTTCAATGAAGACGGAAGCTTAACGCCTGTAACAGTACTTCAGGCAGGTCCATGTGCGGTAACACAGATCAAGACAGTTGAAAATGATGGTTACAGTGCAGTACAGGTTGGCTTTGTGGACAAGAAGGAAAGAATTGTCAACAAAGACAAAAGCGGTAAAAAAGAAGTTATCCACAGACATGGCGTTAATAAGGCGGAGAAAGGACATTTCGATAAGGCGGGAGTTTCAAGCAAGAGATTCGTAAGAGAGTTGAAGCTTGAGAATGCAGAAGAGTATACGCTTGGAAGCGAGATTAAAGCGGATATTTTTGAAGCCGGCGACAGAGTTGACGCAACTGCGATTTCCAAAGGAAAAGGATTTCAGGGCGCAATTAAGAGACACGGCCAGCACAGAGGTCCCATGACTCACGGTTCCAAATTCCATCGTCATCAGGGTTCCAATGGTGCATGTTCTTCACCGAGCAGAGTATTTAAAGGAAAAGGAATGCCCGGACATATGGGCTGCGTAAGGGTAACGGTTCAGAACCTTACGATAGTAAGAGTTGATGCAGAAAAGAATCTGCTCCTTGTAAAAGGCGCTGTACCGGGACCTCGTAAAGGCTTGGTAACAATCAAAGAAACAACTAAGGTCGAGGCGAGGTAGTGACGCTGCGTCACAGATGAAAGGAGGACCATTCAGATGGCAAACGTATCTGTTTTTAATATGGAAGGTAAAGAAGTTGGCAAGATTGATTTAAACGATGCGGTCTTCGGTGTTAAAGTCAATGAACACTTAGTGCATATGGCAGTTGTTCAGCAGCTTGCAAATAACCGCCAGGGAACGCAGAAAGCAAAGACCCGTTCGGAAGTATCCGGCGGCGGAAGAAAGCCGTGGAGACAAAAAGGAACCGGTCATGCAAGACAGGGTTCTATCAGAGCTCCACAGTGGAAAGGCGGCGGCATAGTATTTGCTCCTGTTCCGAGAGATTATTCTTTTAAACTGAATAAGAAGGAAAAGAGAGCGGCTATTAAATCCGCATTAACAAGCAGAGTACAGGAAAATAAATTAATTGTACTTGACGAACTAAAACTTGATGCAATTAAGACAAAAGACTTCAAGAAGGTTCTTGATAACCTAAATATAAGCAAGGCTTTAGTAATAACAGCATCTATTGATAATAACGTAATCTGCTCTGCAAGAAACATCCCTACGGTTCACACTTCCTACGTTATGATTGAGGCAGCAGGTGAAGCGAAAGAAGTAAAGAGTACGATTAACGTATATGATATCATGAAATACGATACCGTAGTCATAACCAAGGATGCGGTAGCTAATATTGAGGAGGTGTATGCATAATGGCAGCAATCGAGTATTATGATGTAATCCTCAAACCGGTTATTACAGAAAAAAGTATGGCAGGCATGAGCGATAAGAAATACACTTTTCTGGTTCATCCGGAAGCAAACAAGACTCAAATCAAAGAGGCTGTTGAGAAGATGTTCGAGGGAACGAAGGTAGCAAAGGTAAATACCATGAACCTTGACGGTAAGACCAAAAGACGCGGTATGGTATATGGAAAGACATCCAAAACCAAGAAGGCTATTGTTCAATTAACAGCTGACAGCAAAGATATAGAAATTTTTGCAGGATTATAATAAGTCGAACAGATTAACAACAATTGTGTAAAGGAGAAAGATCATGGGAATTAAGAAATATAACCCGTATACACCTTCCAGACGTAATATGACCGGTTCTGATTTCTCTGAGATTACAAAGAAAACACCTGAAAAGGCGCTTTGTACTTCACTCAAAAAGAATTCCGGTCGTAACAACCAAGGTAAGATAACAGTCAGACACCGCGGCGGCGGAAGCAGAAGACTGTATAGAGATGTAGATTTTAAGAGAAAGAAAGATGGAATTACTGCAACGGTAATAGGTATTGAATATGATCCTAACAGGTCTGCAAATATCGCATTAATCTGCTATGAAGACGGTGAGAAGTCATATATTCTCGCACCGGAAGGATTGACAGACGGAATGAAAGTCATGAATGGACCACAGGCGGAAGTAAGAGTCGGAAACTGCCTGCCGTTATCTGAGATTCCGGTTGGTACAGTTATTCATAACATCGAATTATATCCGGGCAAAGGCGGACAGCTGGTTCGTTCCGCTGGTAATGGAGCGCAGCTGATGGCAAAAGAAGGAAAATATGCGACTTTGAGACTGCCTTCAGGTGAAATGAGAATGGTTCCGATTGTCTGCAGGGCAACAATAGGTAATGTAGGCAATGCAGATCATAACCTGATTAAGATTGGTAAAGCAGGACGTAAGCGTCATATGGGTATCCGCCCGACAGTCCGCGGTTCAGTCATGAACCCCAACGACCATCCGCACGGCGGTGGTGAAGGAAGGGCACCAATCGGACGTCCGGGACCATGTACACCATGGGGCAAGCCTGCACTTGGCTTAAAGACGCGTAAGAAGAAGAAAGCGTCTAACAAGTTGATTGTAAGAAGACGAGACGGCAGAGCTATTAAATAAGCCGAAGAGAATTTCTAAGGCGCCAGAAGACGCCGCCTAAGAAATTCTAAAGCTTCGGCTGAAAGAATCGCAGAGCGATTCTTCCATAAGTGAGTTATATAAAAATTTAGGAGGAAAAATCATGGCTAGATCACTGAAAAAAGGACCATTTGCAGATGCGAGCTTACTGAAAAAAGTAGATGCTATGAATGCGTCAGGCCAGAAACAGGTCATTAAGACCTGGTCGCGCCGTTCTACTATTTTTCCATCTTTTGTTGGGCATACATTTGCTGTTCATGATGGCAGGAAGCATGTGCCTGTATATGTTACGGAAGATATGGTTGGACATAAGCTCGGCGAGTTCGTTGCAACCAGAACTTACAGGGGACATGATAAGGACGAAAAGAAGTCTAAGGTCCGTTAAGAGTTCGATAAATTGAAAGGAGGTTTTATCTATGGCTAAAGGACATAGATCCCAGATAAAAAGAGAAAGAAATGCGAATAAGGATACCAGACCTTCCGCAAAGTTATCCTATGCCAGAGTGTCTGTTCAGAAAGCTTGTTTCGTATTAGATGCCATCAGAGGCAAGGATGTAACTACGGCATTGGGTATTTTGGAGTACAATCCAAGGTATGCATCCGGCATTATCAAGAAGTTGTTGGAATCAGCTGTTGCAAACGCTGAAAACAATAATGGAATGAATGCGGAGAACCTTTATATTGCAGAATGTTATGCAAACAAAGGGCCTACCATGAAGAGAATCAAACCAAGAGCGCAGGGCAGGGCTTACAGAATCGAGAAGAGAATGAGCCATATTACAATTGTGCTTGATGAGAGATAGGAATGATATAGGAAGGAGAAAAACATGGGACAGAAAGTTAATCCTCACGGCCTCAGAGTAGGTGTAATTAAAGATTGGGATTCCAAATGGTATGCAGATGCGGAATTTTCTGACTTCTTGGTAGAAGATTACAACATCAGAAAATACCTGAAGAAAAAATTATACAATGCCGGTGTATCCAAAATAGAAATAGAAAGAGCATCGGACAGAGTGAAAGTGATCATTCATACTGCTAAACCGGGTGTAGTTATCGGTAAGGGCGGTAATGAGATTGAGGTTACCAAAAAAGAACTTTCCAAGGTTACAAGTAAGAAAGTTTTGGTAGATATTAAGGAAATCAAGAGACCAGACAGAGACGCACAGCTTGTTGCGGAAAATATTGCACAGCAGCTGGAGAACCGTGTATCGTTCAGACGTGCTATGAAATCCTGTATGGGAAGAACGATGAAAGCGGGTGCGCTTGGTATTAAGACTGCATGCTCAGGACGTCTTGGCGGAGCTGATATGGCTCGTACAGAGTTCTACAGTGACGGTACTATTCCGCTTCAGACTTTAAGAGCTGATATTGATTACGGCTTTGCAGAGGCAGATACAACTTATGGTAAAGTCGGCGTCAAGGTATGGATTTACAAAGGCGAGGTACTTCCTACGAAATCAAATAAGGAAGGGAGCGATAAATAATGTTAATGCCAAAAAGAGTAAAACGTCGTAAACAATTCCGTGGTTCTATGAGAGGAAAAGCTTCCCGCGGCAACACAATTACCTACGGAGAGTGGGGTATTGTGGCAATGGAGCCATGTTGGATTAAATCTAACCAGATAGAAGCAGCACGTATTGCAATTACACGTTATGTTAAGCGTGGAGGTAAAGTCTGGATTAAGATTTTCCCGGATAAGCCCGTAACAGCGAAGCCGGCAGAAACACGTATGGGTTCCGGAAAAGGTACTTTGGAGTATTGGGTAGCAGTTGTTAAGCCGGGACGTGTAATGTTTGAATTAGCAGGAGTGAATGAAGAAGTTGCAAAAGAGGCATTACGTCTTGCAACACATAAGCTTCCATGTAAATGTAAAATAGTTTCTAAAGCAGACTTGGAAGGCGGTGTATCAAATGAAAACTAATAAGTATGTAGAAGATTTACGGCAGAAATCAGATGCAGAATTAGCACAGGAACTGGTAGATGCTAAGAAAGAACTTTTCAATTTGAGATTCCAGAACGCAACAAATCAGTTAGACAATACGGCAAGAATTAAAGAAGTAAGAAGAAACATTGCGAGAATTCAGACAGTAATTACGCAAAAAGCAAAAGCAGCTAACTGAAAGGAGAATGAGTCGTGGAAAGAAATTTGAGAAAAACACGTACTGGCAAAGTAACCAGTAATAAGATGGATAAGACGATTGTTGTAGCGATTGAAGACCATGTTAAGCATCCACTTTACGGCAAAATCGTAAAAAGGACCTACAAGCTGAAAGCGCATGACGAGAAAAATGAGTGCAGCATTGGCGATACCGTTAAAGTAATGGAAACAAGACCTTTATCTAAGGATAAGAGATGGAGACTTGTTGAGATTGTCGAGAAGGTAAAATAGCAATAAAGAGAAGGAGAAAGGTAGTATGATTCAACAGGAAAGCAGACTTAAAGTAGCTGACAATACCGGTGCTAAAGAGCTTCTGTGTATCAGGGTCATGGGTGGATCTACAAGAAGATATGCACGCATTGGTGATATTATCATTGCTACTGTTAAAGATGCAACACCAGGCGGTGTTGTAAAAAAAGGCGATGTTGTGAAAGCCGTAGTTGTGCGCACTGTAAAAGGTGCACGCCGTAAAGACGGTTCATATATCAGATTTGACGAAAATGCTGCTGTTATCATCAAAGATGACAAGACTCCGAGAGGAACCCGTATTTTTGGACCAGTAGCAAGAGAGCTTCGTGATAAACAGTTTATGAAAATTGTTTCACTGGCTCCGGAAGTATTATAGGAGGTGCCGGTATGTCAACATTGAAGATTAAAAAAGGCGATACCGTTAAGGTAATTGCCGGTAAAGACAAAGACAAAGAAGGTAAGGTAGTTTCCATAGACAGGAAAAACGGAAGAGTCTTAGTTGAGGGAATCAATAAGATTACAAAGCATGAAAAACCTTCGGCGGCTAATCAGAATGGCGGTATTGTCCAGAAAGAAGCTCCAATTGATATTTCCAATGTTATGTATGTACACAAAGGAAAGCCGACCAGGATTGGTTTCAAGATTGAAAACGGTAAAAAAGTCCGTTTTGCAAAATCTACAGGCGACGTTGTTGATTGATTCTAAGGAAGGAGGTCTAAAAAGTTGAGTAGGCTTAAGGATATGTATAAAGACGAGATCATGGATGCCATGATCAAAAAGTTTGGATATAAAAATGTCATGGAAGTTCCGAAACTTGAAAAGATCGTAATCAACATGGGCGTTGGTGAGGCGAAAGAAAATGCAAAAGTTTTGGAATCGGCAGTAAGCGATATGGAAACAATCACAGGACAGAAAGCAATCATTACCAAGGCTAAGAATTCTATCGCTAACTTTAAAATAAGAGAAGGTCAGGCAATCGGATGCAAGACAACTCTTCGTGGCGATAAGATGTATGAGTTCCTTGACCGTTTGGTAAATCTTGCACTTCCCCGTGTGCGTGACTTCAGAGGTGTAAATCCTAACTCTTTTGACGGCAGAGGAAATTACGCTTTGGGAATTAAAGAGCAGCTGATTTTCCCTGAAATAGAGTATGATAAGATTGATAAGGTAAGAGGTATGGATGTTATTATAGTAACAACTGCCAAAACCGATGAAGAAGCTCGTGAATTATTAAGATTGTTCAATATGCCATTCGCTAAATAAAAGGAGGTAAATTCATGGCTAAGACAGCAATGAAAGTAAAACAGCAGCGCAAACCGAAATTCTCTACAAGAGAGTACACCCGCTGCAGAATTTGTGGTCGTCCACATGCTTATTTAAGAAAATACGGAATTTGCAGAATTTGCTTCCGTGAGTTAGCATATAAAGGCCAGATTCCTGGCGTTCGTAAAGCAAGCTGGTAAAATTGAGGAAAAGGAGGCAATTCAAATGACAATGAGCGATCCTATTGCAGATATGCTTACAAGAA
>CAZRKN010000111.1:0-6559 GCA_964600805.1 uncultured Bacteroides sp.
CTTTAGTGGCTATGATATAATAAACGCAAGCTCAGCAGCTTGCGTTACAAGAATTGCGATGCAATTCTTGCTGGAATGATTTACTTTTATGGCTTTAGTGGCTATGATATAATAAACGCAAGCTCAGCAGCTTGAGAAAACACAAGCAAGACTTGTGTTACAAGAATTACTTCGTAATTCTTATTGGAATGATGTACTTTTATCGCTTTTATGGCTATGTTATAATATGAAGAAGCTTTAAGAATACAATTGGAAGGAACAGACAGATGGAAAGAACTAAAATATGCGATATAAAAAGTGAAAACGGCAAAACCGTAAAAGTTCAGGGATTTGTTGAGAATGTCCGCAATGGAAAGGCTATGCTTTTCGTTGTTATCAAGGATATTACCGGAAAACTGCAGGTAACTCTGGAAAAAGATGCGCATCCGGAGCTGGTGGAAGATTTTGAAAAGCTTACTGCTGACTCGGTTATAACCGTGATTGGTAAAGTAGTGGAAAATGAGTATGTTAAAATGGGCGGAGTGGAGCTTATTCCTGATGAAATTAAAATTGAGAGTATTGCTTCCCCTCTTCCGATTTCGCGCAGCTATATTCCGGCAACCAAAAAACAGGCTGCGGTGGAGCGTTCAAGTATAGATCAGAGAATAGACTACCGTTGGATAGACTTAAGAACAGATGAAAACCAGTTAATGTATAAAGTACAGACTGCTTTTGTTGCCGCTATAAGAAATTATCTTCTTGATAAAGAGTTTATAGAAATCCATACGCCTAAGCTTATCGGAGCGGCAAGCGAAAGCGGTTCCGATGTGTTTGAAGTAAAGTATTTTGATACTACCGCATATCTCGCGCAAAGCCCGCAGTTTTATAAGCAGATGGCGATGGCTTCGGGTTTCGAGCGCATATTTGAAGTGGGACCGGTATTCAGGGCAGAAAAATCTTTTACCAGCAAACATGCCACAGAATTTTCCTGTTTTGATCTTGAGGTAAGCTATATCAACGGCGTTGAAGATGTTATGAAGCTTGAAGAAGAAGTTTTGATTGCCGGACTTACTGCCATTAAAGAGCGTTACGGAGAACAGATAAAAGAGTTGTATGGTGTTGATGTGGTAGTTCCTACCGCACCGTTCCCGGTTATAGAGCTTAGCAAGCTTTATGAAGCGTTGGAGGAAGAGTTCGGATATAAGATTGACGACTCTGAAAAAGGCGACATGACTACGGAAGCGGAGAAGCTTAGCTATGAATGGGTGAAGAAGCATTACGACCATGAATTTTTATTTGTTATCGGATTTAATGCCGAAAACAGAGCGTTCTATCACATGAGAGACGAGGCAGGAGTTCCGTTGGGGTATGACCTTATATGGAAGGGCGTGGAGATTACCACAGGCGCCCAGCGTGAGCACAGATATGATGTACTTAGGAAACAGGCTGACGAAAAAGGACTTACCGAGGATGTTAAGTTCTACCTTGAATTCTTTAAGTACGGCTGTCCTCCCCATGGCGGATTCGGGCTTGGTATAGACAGACTTACAATGCTGATCTTTAATCTCGCTATCAAAGATGCGATGTTCCTGTTCCGCAGTCCTAACCGGCTGGCGCCTTGAGTTAAAAATAATAAAGTTGATTTCAGAACCTTGTCGGAGTTGGTCTTGCAAGGTTCTTTTCAGAGATTTCCTGATGAAACACAGAAAGTTTGGGTGAAACAAAAATGAACGATTTTATAAAAGAACTTCAGGATTTGTTTGTCGTAGATTATTTAATTTGCAATCGGGACAGGCATGGGGCAAATATAGAAGTACTGATAGATGAAAAGGAAGAGCCGCGTCTTGCTCCATTATTCGATCATGGATTGTCTCTTTTATTTTCATGCTATGATAATTTGGAAAATGTGAGAAAATTTGATATATTAGAAGATAGAGCTGTGAATAATTTTATTGGCTCGAAATCTTTAGAGTATAACTTACAGTTACTTCCGAAAGGTCAGAAATTTTTCACGGGAGAATTAAAGGAAGAACATAAAGAGATATTAACGGAAGGGATGGAACAGGTTTTGTCTAAAGAATATCTGGAAAAAATATGGGAGATGATTTGGGAAAGGTGGAAGCGATATGTTGAAGTTTGCAATTAAAAATGCATATTATAATGGAAAAACGGTTGGATATTTGTATTATGACGAGCAAAAGCACGAATATGAAATTGTAATACCTGAAACAGTGAAAAGCTATGAAGCACCGCCTATCATCTCGGATTTTATTAAAAAAATCAGTATAAAATTGGGAAAGAATGGAGTTCCCGTTGGGTAAGCCAAAGAGTCATACCGTCGGAACGGCAGAATATAGGACAGATTTTGAAAGCGAATCAGATGACTGAATATGATGAGTTTCAATTCTTGCTTAAAAATGAGGGAAGATGCTGTCAGGATGAGTGTTATATTGTGAAAGAGGAAGAATAATGAATATGGAATACAGATTGGCAAATCCTGAAGATTCAAAGAAGATATACGAAGTGGTACAGGATACAATAAAAAAAGTATATCCGAAATATTATCTCCCTGAAATTGTAAATATGTTTTGTGAACTTCATAATGAAGATAATATAGGAGCAGACATTGAAAATGGGAATGTCTATGTCCTTTTGGAAAATAACAAAATAATAGGAACAGGAACCATAAAAGAAAATAATATTACAAGAGTATATGTATTGCCGGAGTTTCAGGGAAAAGGATTTGGTACTTTTATCATGAAAAAGCTGGAAGAGAAAATTGTAAAGCAATACGACATGGCGGAATTAGATGCCTCATTGCCGGCATGCAGATTGTATAATAATCTGGGATATAAGACAATAGACCATGGTATGTTGGAATGTGCAGGAGGCGTTATACTGGTCTATGAAATCATGGAAAAGAAATTACAGTGACATTATATTTAACAGTGAGGCCGAAAAAATATGAATTATTTAGAAAATTACTACTCAAATTATGATGAAGAAGGAAGACTTTTAAGCAGGCATGGGCAGGTAGAATATCTTACTACGATGAAATACATTCATGAAATTATGGGTGACGCTGAAAAGAAAAAAATACTGGAAGTAGGTGCGGGAACCGGAAGATACAGCATAGCGCTTGCAAAAGAGGGACATGTTGTAGATGCATTGGAATTAATAACTCATAACTTAGAAATTATGAATTCCAAAATAGCCGGAATAGATAATATAAGAACTCATCAGGGAACGGCGCTTGACCTGTCCGGATTTGCAGATGAAACATTTGATATGACATTGGTATTAGGCCCAATGTACCATATATATACGAAAGAGGATAAGGAAAAAGTTTTGGAAGAAGCAATAAGGGTTACAAAAAAGGGCGGACATATATTTGCAGCGTATTGCATGAATGAGGCAACCATGATTCAGTTTACCTTCAAAGCCGGAAAGATATGGGAATGTATAAACAACCATATGCTGACCGAGGATTTCAGATGCTTATCAGAGGAAAAAGACCTATTTGAAATGGTAAGACTTGAAGAAATCAATGAGCTGAATTCAAAATTTGATACTATTGAAAGAGTGAAATTAATTGCTGCTGACGGTGCTGCCAATTATATGAGAGAGTGCATTGATGAAATGGATGACGCCACGTTTGAAATGTGGATGAAATATCATTTTACAATATGTGAGCGTCAGGATCTGATAGGAGCTACGAATCATAGTTTGGATATTTTGAGAAAAAAACAGGAGCTTTAAGCTGCGGTAAATAATAGGAACTATATGAACAATTGAAAATTTTTATGTCCTTCAGATATTTCTTATCTGGAGGTTTTTTGTAGCTTTTTCCCGACTTAAATTGTAATGTCAATGAGAGAGCGGTGATAGTGTGAAAAATAAATTGTTCACACGCAAATTTGGTGCTAAAGCGCTTATAGCGCTGCACAAATTCGCAGATTGAGAAAGGAGCATGGGTACTAAAAGGTGGAGAAGTTATTGCGCGCAGATGACTTAGAAGTAATTGAAAAATATTCCAATGCGGTGTACCGCATGGCTTACTCATTGGTCAGGAATAAGTATGACGCAGATGATATACATCAGGAAGTCTTCGCTATCTATATTGTTAAAAGACCGAAGTTTGAAAATTCCGAACATGAAAGGGCATGGTTCATGCGGGTAACTGTCAATTTATGCAAAAATCTCTGGAAAACCGCATGGAGGCGGAAGGTTGTCAGCTTGGATGAGGACTTAGAGGAAAATATTGAAATGGCAGCAGAGCCGAAAGCTTATGGGATTATTGACGTGGTGAGGACGCTTCCGTTTAAGTATAGAACGGTCATTCATTTATTCTATTATGAGGAATTTTCTATAAAAGAGATTTCGGATATTTTAAAAATGAAACCTTCGACCGTGCGGACGCATTTGACGAGGGCAAGGGCTAAACTGAAGGAGTTATTGGAAAAGGAACAATAATAATTGATATGGAGGAATCGGCATGGATGAATTTAAAATTTCTTATCAAAATGCATACGAACATATTTTACCAAAGTCCGACTACCTTGAAAATATCATTGATAAGGTAGATGAACGGAAGAGGAAGCAGAGGAGTATACCTTTTTTAATATTGCGTCCGGTGGCAGCTATATGTGCGGTAGTGCTGTTTTTGTCCGTTACGGTGCTGCCGGTTGCGGCGAGAACCTTGCCACAAGTTTATAATATTATTAATAAATACGCTCCTGCGCTGGCGGATTTTGTATTGCCTGTAGAAACAAACGATACGGGTAATGGCATTACAATGCAGGTCGAAGCTATAGATATGAAGAATAATACGGCGGAGATTATAGTTTCTTTCTCTGATGCGGAAGGGAGCAATAAAGATTTGATAAAAGGTTCCATTGATTTGTATGACAGTTATTATCTGAAAAGCTATGGCGCATCATATGAGGCCGGAGGCTGCGAGTTTTTGGAATATGATGAACTTGAGGATAAGGCGTATTTTAAAATAAGTTTATCCACTGACGGAAGCTATAGAAGCGAAAAAGTAAGGTTTGGTGTTCGTCAGATATTGACTAATAAGAGTCGCGAAAAGCAGTGGATTGAGTTGGATAATATTATAAAAAATCCGAAAATGAAATCAGTATATTACGGAGGCGGAGGTAAGCAAGATAGCGAGCTTTACAATCAATATTTCGGGGAAACCGCTAATGGTGCGTCGCAGTCAGGAGGGCTTGTTATGGATATTGCAGAAGTTGATGAAAGTATGATAGAAGCTCTTACCGTTACCGGAGTGGGATATTCTGATGGCGTATTACGTATACAGACATGTCGTGGCAATTTTAGCGATGCGGATAGGCACATGCGTTCATTTCTCATAGACAGTATGGGGAATGAGAGGGATTGTGACCTTTTATTAGGATGGCAGGAGGAGATAAACGGAGAAAGCGTATCATTTGATGAACACCTGTTTCTTGTAGATGAAAGCGAACTGGATAAGATACAGATATATGGCATCTTCCATACTGCTGAAAACAGCGTAAAAGGTAACTGGAAAGTTACTTTTGAATTGGAGCCTTTTTCTGAATAATGTGATGATGTGGTAAGGAACATTGCGAAGCTTAAGGAGTTTTTATGGAATTACAAAAAGGTATATGATAATATGATAGAGTAGTTTGATATATTCATTGAAAAGTATTTTGCCATATTCGAGGGAGTAATATGAAAAAAGTTAAAAGTATAATAATAGTGTTATTATCTGTTTTGCTTGCGAGATGTGCAAACTCAAACAATACAAAAGAACCGATAGAAGCGCTGGAAATCAAGTCTATTTATGTACTTTAAATTCAGATGTATTTGTTCACACAAATAGCGCAAGAGTAGTAATGGACTTGCTGGCGGAACAACTGAATCATAATATCACATTGGTTGGTTCAGAATCAAATTCATATAGAGATGTTATGGTTTACTTTGATAAATTACCTGAAAATGTCAAGATGGAATTTCCCAATATCCCTCAAAGCGTAATAAATGCTCCATTTGAATTGCTCACAGGAGATAAACTTGAGCTGGGTTCGGGAAAGCCTATTATAAGCATCAATAATGCAGATAAGCTGGATTTTTATGTTGAGACACCAAGCACTGAGACGCCAAGTGTAGAGACACCAAATTCTGAAACATCAAATGTTGAGGCACCAAGTGAGGAAGATGATAAGATTGAAATTTCTATGGAAGATGTGATTTATATAGGAAAAGACGTGGCAGCTAAATATTACGATGATCTTCAACTGACAAGTGTATACAGTTATGATAATGATCATGATAGAAGCGTTATGTCTGGGAATGACGGAAAGAGAGAATGGTGGTATGTCAATTTCGCTAATGAAAAAAATAATTATGTTAGTATTATGATAGTCGATGGAGCAGTGGAACATGTTGAGCATTTTGATCAAAATGGTAATAATAGGCTGATTAACATGGATGATGTAAATATGACAGCAGATGAAGCCGTACAAAAGGCAAAAGATTATGGTTTAGTGGGAGGAGACCCTGACAATGAATCTCACTGGGTATCAGGTTACAATTT
>CAZRKN010000112.1:0-6552 GCA_964600805.1 uncultured Bacteroides sp.
ATACTCTTTTTTGTTTTACCTCCAATGATTCTTACCCAATCATGAGTAAGAACCCCAAAGGGGCTGCGGACTTTTTATGTTCGACACATTCCCCGCCCTTTCTGTCCTATTATATACAAAAGCCCATAATCTTACAAAAGAGCGTACTCCGCAAAAAGGGTCTGCGCTCTTTTGCTTTGCTATTCTTGTAGTAGAAATAGAATAGGTGTAGGGGGCAGCGTAAATGGCAAGTACGATTCAAGTAAGAGTAGACGATGATTTAAAAGCAAAGTCAGACGCTTTGTTTAAAGATTTAGGAACAGATACCACAACTGCAATCCGTATGTTTTTAACACAGGCGCTGGCAGTAAATGGTTTTCCGTTTGAAATAAAGAGGGTAAATTCAAAGCCATACGAAGCATTAACAGAACATGAAATATTAGATAAGCTGGAAAAATCGCGTGATCATGCTGTACAGGGGATGTACAAAGATGCATTGAAAGAATAACTGTAAAGGAAAAAGTGAAAGATGAAATTTGAGTATCGGTATTTAAGTGAGGAAAGAGCGGCAGAGATTGACGCGATGGGGATTATAACACCCAGAGGACGAAAATTAAGAATTAATTATACAAAATGTATAACGAATGATGATGAATCGATTGTTTTTCAAATAATATTTCATGCAATGGGATATAATGTTGAGAATGAAGTTGACAAATATCTTCTATTTTATAAAGGATATAAGTATGTTTTAACGATGCATGGTTTTTGGACCAAAAAGAAAGTATATGGTGAAATTAAATATCATACTAAATGGATCATCGAAAGCGAGATTGAGGAAGAAGAGGACTGCCCATCAAAAGAGGTATTATCTGTATTAATAGAAATTCTTTGTGAAAGATCGAGACACTTAACATCAGATATTATAGTTGATGGAACAGTGGAAATAAATTACTTGAGGAAGAGAGTGAAATGAGTAAAACAGATGAAACAATACAGAGAATAAGGTCAGGTTGCTGTTGTTAATTCCCTTATTTCCTGAATAAACTTTTCCGAAGCTTTAGAGAACACCTGATATTTTTTCCAAATGATGCTCATACCTTCTTCGCGTTTGGGAGACAGGGGGCGGAAGCATAAATTACTGTTGCCGGAAGTATTGATGATTTTATCTAATCCGATTGCATAACCCAATCCCTCTTCTACCATTATAGAAGCGTTGAAGAGCAAATTGTATGTGGCAATAATCTCAATTTCGGAAATCTCGCGTTTTATCCATGTAGTCAGTGCGCCAACACTATCGTCCTGTCTCGATATAATCAGAGGCTTATCCCACAAATCTTCAGGCGCAATGATCTCCTGAGCAGCAAGTGGTGAATCCTTTCGCATCAGTATGCCCCATGTATCCTTATAGGGCAACGGTATGGAATTGTATTTTGCATGGTCCACAGAGCCAAATATCATTCCAAAATCAATCAGGCCTTTATCCAATTGTTCTAATACAAATTCAGCATTACCGCTGGAGATATGGTAATGAATGTTAGGGTAGGTTTTATTCAGCGCTTTTGCTGCTTTGGCGATAAAACGCATGGCGTCGGTCTCTCCGGTTCCGATATAAACGTCGCCGACAATGACCTGGTCGGAAAGGGAGATTTCACGTTCGGTTTTTTGCACTAAATTCAGGATTTCTTCCGCTCTTTTTCTAAGAATCATTCCTTCTTCTGTGAGGGTGACCTTTCTGGAACCTTTCGTTCCCCGAATCAGAAGCTGTTTTCCTAATTCTTCTTCCATGGCCTTTATCTGAGTGGAAAGAGTAGGCTGGGATAGGTGTAGTGACTGTGCCGCCCTTACAATGCTTTGTTCTCTTGCTACTGCAAGAAAATATTGAAGTACACGTAATTCCATAATTCTCTACCCTTTCTTTTTGGCATATTATAATGACCGACTTTGATACATATAATCTAACATGTTTTTGAATAGGATTCAATTATACAAATGAAAAAAGAATAAGTATTTGTTATTCTTTCTCTTTATAAGGGGCTTATGCGGCGAGTTTGCCGCAGGCAGACTCTTATTTTCGGAATCGAGTGCGCTGGTACTCGATTTTTATATGGAAATCCGCAAAGAATCAAGGTATAATTTAGATATTGAGAATGTCCAACAAGCCGGAATCTGCAGAATGGTTATATCCGGATGAATTGGAATGCTGAAAATTTTGTTGAGTAAAGGAGAAAACAATTATGGCAAAATTATCTGACCCCATTACGGTCGGCCAGCTGCCTCTTGCCAATCGTCTGGTCATGCCTCCCATGGCTACTGCAAAAGCAGCAGAAGATGACAGTGTGACTGATGAAGCCTGCAATTATTATCGGGAGCGGGCAAAATACAGCCGAATCGGGCTGATTATTACAGAACACAGCTATGTCCATATTCAAGGGAAAGCCCATCCCGGACAGATGTCTATTGCATCTGATGAGATGATTCCCGGCTTTCAGCGGCTGACTGACTGTATCCATAAAGAAGAAGTAAAAGTCTTTGCTCAGATCAGCCACGCCGGTTCAGCGGCGCTGTCAAAGACCGCCGGGCAGCAACCCGTCAGTCCCAGCGCAGTCTGTCATCCTAAGCAGAAAGAGGAACTGCCTATGGAGATGAATGTCCAACAGATCCATGAAGTTACCATGTGGTTTGCCCAGGCGGCTCTTAGGGCGAAAATGGCTGGTTTTGATGGTGTGGAAATCCATTCAGCACACGGCTATTTGCTGAATCAATTCTTTTCACCTCTTGCAAACCATAGAACTGATGAATACGGTGCGCAATCAGTGGAGAACAGGACACGGTTCCATCGGGAGGTAATCCGGGCAATCCGGGAAACTGTAGGCGATGCGTTCCCTATTGCCATGCGTCTTGGGGGCTGTGACTATGTAGACGGAGGAAGCACGGTTGATGATTGTGTGGAAGCCTGCCGGATTTTTGAGGAGAATGGCGTTGATTTGCTGCATCTTACCGGAGGAATGTACGGTTATATCCGTCCCGGTCATTCAGAACCGGGGTACTTTCGTGATATGTCCATTCCGGTGAAACAGACGGTGAATGTTCCGGTTCTTTTAACCGGAGGTATTACCACCCCTGCCCAGGCAGAAACATTGATTGATGAAGGCTGCGCTGACATGATTGGTGTGGGGAGAGCCATATTCAGGGATGCCCATTGGGCAGATAAAACCGTGGAATGATTTGTTTAGCAAGTGAACTTTATATAAAGAGGAGCCATGCACTTTTTTGATGGAGTACATGGTTTTTTTTGTTTTTTTGCTGTTAATCTGCGCAGGGGTGTTTATAAGTGCGATGCTTACAGATATATTGGTTGCAGATTAAATAGGTTTTATCTATTCAAATACATAATATATAAGTATTTGCTATTAATATAAAGCGCAGATATAATGAAAACATGATGGGGGAACAAAATCGTTTTGATTAGCGATGGTGAGTGAAGATGGTTGATAAAGGGATAAAGCTTGAGAAAATGATTGAATATGGTTCAAAGGAAGCAGTTGTTCAGAATTTGGAAGATGCAGGGTGCGGTCCGGACATCGTTGAATGTTGTATATCCTGCATGGAACAGGGCAAAAAGAAAGAACTTCTGGAACAATTGGAAGAACACAGAGAAGGTCTTTTAACTAGGATGCATAAGGCAAAGCTCCTGTCCGGAAACGGGTTTTGCACTGAAGAAAAGCAGATAGATAATCTGGATTATCTTGTTTATCAGATTAGGCGCTGCTAGTATAAAAATATCACACTTTGCATGCCACATTATGTAAACTGATTTGAATGCTTATTCAGGAGGCACGATGCATGAAAAAACTTATTTATATGGTACTGACTTTCACGGTGCTATTTATGATAACAGCCTGTGGGAACAGTAAAGAGGAGCAAAATGTTAATATAGAGCCGGAAAGCAGCGCGGTTTTAATCGAGAGTCCTGATACGGAATCAGAAGACGGAAAAGAGCAAAAGGCAGAGCCGGAAACAGTACCGGAGGGCGAAGTGCAGACAGAGATTCAGCTGGAAGAGACTGACCCGGAAAACACTGCTACGGAAAATGCAGAACAGGAGGCAACAGAGATGAAAATGAAAATTCAGGTTGGAGATACAATTTTTACAGCGACACTGGCGGAAAACTCTTCAGTGGATGCATTGAAAGAACTGATGACAGATGACCCGCTCACCTTAAATATGAGCGATTATGCCGGCATGGAAAAAGGTGTGGACTTGGGAGTTACGCTGCCGCAAAATAATGAACAGATGAACACGCAGGCGGGCGACATTATTTTATATCAGGGAAGAACGTTTGTCATTTACTATGATACAAATTCATGGAGTTTGACACCAATTGGAAAAATTGATAATGTAGATGTAGAAGAATTGAGAGATGTGTTGGGAACCGGAGATGTTACGGTAACATTGTCTCTTGAATAAATAGATTGGCAGGAAAAAGTTAAAATAAGGAGGAGCAAGTATATGATTTACAGAAAATTTCAGGACATTCAATTATCCGGTTTGGGACTTGGTATGATGCGTCTGCCTGTGCTTAACGGCAATGACGGGGAAGTAGATGAGAACGCAGCCGCAGAAATGATTGACTATGCCTACAAGAATGGTATTAATTACTTTGATACGGCGTGGGGTTACCATGACGGCAATTCAGAGCTGACAGCCGGAAAGTATCTCTCAAGATATCCGAGGGAGAGCTATTATCTTACAACTAAATTTCCGGGATATGACGTATCCAATATGGATAAGGTTGAAGAAATATTTGAGAAACAGCTTGAAAAATGTCGGACACAGTATTTTGATTTCTATTTATTCCATAATGTTTATGAAGGGAATATAGATGAATATCTTAATCCGGAATATGGAATTTTGGAATATCTGCTGAAGCAGAAGGAAAATGGCCGCATTAAGCATCTTGGTTTTTCGGCACATGGTAGTGCAGAAGTAATCAAGCGTTTTCTGGATGCATATGGACAGCATATGGAATTCTGCCAGCTTCAGATTAACTATATGGATTGGCATTTCCAGAAAGCACAGGGAAAGGTAGAAATTTTACAGAAAGCCGGTATTCCTATCTGGGTTATGGAGCCTATGCGGGGCGGAAAGCTGGCAAAAGCCTCGGAAGAAATGTCAGCGGCGATGCAGTCCATGCGTCCAAATGAAACGATTCCCGGCTGGGCATTCCGTTTCCTGCAAAGCATTACCGGCGTGACTATGGTACTGTCCGGTATGTCTGATATGGAGCAGCTCAAAGCCAATATTGCCACATATGAGACTGATGAGCCGTTAAGCAAAGAAGAATTTGATACTCTGGTAAAATATGCGGATGAGGAAACCAGGAAGGGCGGATTGCCATGTACAGCGTGTCATTATTGCACCAGCCATTGTCCGAAGAAGCTTCCTATTCCGGATTTGATTGCTTTATACAATGAACATAAACTTACAGGCGGCGGCTTTATCGCTCCAATGGCAGTGGCAAGCATGCCTCAGGACAAGAGACCCGCCAGCTGCGTTGGATGCAGAAGCTGTGAGCAGGTCTGCCCGCAGCAGATTAAAATATCCGAGATGATGGGTGAGTTTACTTCCATGATTGGAATGTAATCGCCAGAGCAGATAGAGGTAGAGAATGCTTGTAAACATTTTATATATTTTTTCTTGCTGATGCTCGTGATAGAATTGCGTTGTGAGGTGAGAACAGATGAAATATAAAAACGCAAAAGATATTTTTCCCGAAAACCTGTTGAAACAGATCCAAAGATACGTTTCAGGAGAAGTTATATACATTCCTGCCGGAAAGGATAGAAAATCCTGGGGAGAAACATCAGGGTATCAAAAATTTTTATCCGAGCGTAACAGTAACATCAGATGCAAATATAAAAACGGCGCCGATATAGACACGCTGATGGCTGAATATCATCTTTCTTACGAATCAATCAGGAAAATTCTATATCAGAAGGAGGATATTATATTGGAGTACAAGACATCTCTCAGCTCTGCAAAAGAGTATGCTGACGAGGGGAAGATTGATGAGTGGATTCATACTTACCTAAAGTCGGATGGACACAATGTGGCGTTTTCGGATGGTTTGAAATTATTTGACAGATATTTTATCGGTCCGATGGTAATGCCGACTAATCTGTTTAAACGCTGTTGCGGACCGGAAGAGACAATGATTTACCGCGTAGATGAAGAGTGGTTTCACATACATGTGCAGAATTTGAAACAGGTTATCGAGGAAAATGAAGATATGCCGCCCCTGATTGCACATTATGTAGAACATGACTTTGAACTTAATGATGGAAATCATCGGCTGGAAGCGTATAAGATGCTCTCATATAAGGAAATTCCGGTGATTATCTGGATTACCGAGGAAGATGAATACCGGGAATTTTGTGAGAAATATGGGGAGTATATGCAAAACGCGAAGGTTATCCGTAAGTAACTTAATATGACGAAAAAACAGTCATCTGAAATGTTCTGACCCCAGAAAGTTAGACAAATATTGATGGCTACGAAACTAATGAGGAT
>CAZRKN010000113.1:0-6502 GCA_964600805.1 uncultured Bacteroides sp.
GTCCTGTTATCCGCAGTAGAAAATTGAAAAGTGTAGATACAGGACTTGAACCTTGTGCAACGTCCTGTTATCCGCAGTAAAAGATTGAAAAGCGTAGTTTTTCGGAAGATGTCGATTGATTTGAAATGGTCGATGTCTTTTGTGTTTTGTGGCTTAAGTATGGGGTGAAGTGATGGATATAAAACATTTTTACATAGAAAAAGGACAGGGAGAACCGCTTATATTGCTTCATGGCAATGGAGAAAGCTGTGATTATTTTAAAAATCAGATAGATGAATTTTCAAGGCTGTATCATGTGTATGCGCTTGATACAAGAGGACACGGGAAAACTCCGAGGGGTAAAGCTCCTTTTACGATACGGCAGTTTGCAGAGGATTTGTCAGATTTTATGAATGAACGGAAAATCAAAAAAGCGAATTTGCTGGGATTTTCTGACGGCGGGAACATAGCTTTGGTCTTTACACTGCATTACCCGGACCGTGTCAATAAGTTGATACTAAATGGTGCGAATCTTAATGCCAAAGGGATAAAGCCGGTAACGCAGATTCCTATTGAAATAGGATACAGAATTGCCATGGCATTTTCGGAAAAAAGCGACGGCGCAAGGTTAAATGCTGAGATGCTTGGACTCATGGTCAATGATCCGAATGTGTCCACAGAGGAGATTGTCGGAATAAAGAACAAGACATTGGTAATTGCCGGAACGAGGGACATGGTTAAGGAGAAGCATACGAGGCTGATTGCAGAAAGCATTTCGGGAGCGGAACTCGCATTTATTAAGGGGGATCATTTTATTGCTAATAAAAATGCAGCAGAATTTAACCGAAGGGTATTGGAATTCTTAAACTAGAAGGGGATGAAAAATCATATCTTCTCCTTTGAGTTTTCTATATTTTTCTTATGTTCCTCAATTTGTATTGATAAGGAATTAAGAGTAAATTTTTTTGCCAGAGACATTGCTATTGTATTTGCAGAGTTGATAAAGTAATTCCAAATACCCTTGACGGAAATTAGAATCAATAATATACCAATTACTTTTACTTCCAACAGATAAGCACTGTATACTATGTAAATTCCTGCCAATAACGTCACCAAACATAATATGGCATCTCTTTTGATAGAATGAAGTCTCCGTTCTAATGTCTCCAACTGCCTTTGTTCTGCCTGTAATCCGTATTCCTTATTGTATATTTTGGAATAATTATTATAAACAGGTTTTGCATTCTCTGTTTCTTCCGTTACTAAATTTTTGATACCTCCGGCGCTGAAGAATAGTAAGGCCGCCATTATTATTAAAAGAGCACCGACATATATAATATGTTTATTTCTTCCGAAATTTATCTCTCTTATCACAAAAGAATTTATAAGGTCTTCTGTACGAAAACCCTCTATCTGAGTATACCAATTCAAGTTTAGATCTGTTAGGGGTTCAATAACTTCACCCTCAAAATATATATTTTCACCGTGTCCGTTTTCAAAAGCCTCTAATTGTTCTAATAAAGATTTGCTATATACCATAATACATATGTAGGATTTTTGCCCAACGGGAATTGTATAGAAATTATATGCTTTTCCGTAAATGACTGAAGTTATACTGACGCCTGAGAAAGCATTGCTCCCATATAAATTTTTTCCGACATAAGTATTAATGTTTCCGATTACATAGGCGCCCTCTTTGAGTTCGCGCTCCTTCAAAGTATTCAGGTTAAGTGCATGGTTATATTTATAAGTTGAGTGGATGCCATAAAATAAAATTATTAATCCAACAATAAAAATTATGCTCGTCAGAATTTCTCTTTTAGTAATGAATACATGATATTTCATATTAATAACCATGCTCCTATCTCAACCTGCGAATTTGTGTGCCCAAGACATCTGCGATGTCTGCACAAATTTGCGATTGAAAAATCAAAGATTTTTCAATCTACACCCTTTTATAAAAGACAGAGGGACTCCCTCTGTCTGTCGTTATTTTATCAATTCCCGAAACCGCTCATCTTCCTTGAGAAAGCTGTAAGTTTCTTCATCGCGAAAACATGTCAATATCTTTTCTCTTAAATCTGCCGTAAATTCTTTGCCGGGCGCTTGATAATCCATATGCTCATATAAAGGTGATTTCCTGAAATCTGCAATTGTATCAATGCCTGCCAGGATTTCTTCCATTGTTTTAATGGCTGCATCTGCATCTTTCACGGCAGTTTCATACTCTAATTTACATGTAAGCTCGTGGTAACCGCCCATATCAAAAACATTTGCTAATTCCTGCTGCTTATCAATAAGCATATGAGCCTTTGGGAGATTATTTTCCTTCATTGCAAGCAAATAGATATTATGAAGCGCCGCGCTTACCATCGCGTAGTATGAAAATAATAATTCTTCAAATGCCTTATACGCTTCATTTATACGTCCTGTATTGCTGTAAATCTGTGCCTGCTTAAATTTACGCTCCGGATTCTGCAAAGAAAAATAAGACAGGTATTCTTCCGCCTTATCATACTGTTCTTTTCTTGAGTAAAATCCAAACAGGGAGTCGGCGGCGCGGTTTCTGGTAATCTCATTTTCACTTTCTAAGGCCCGGATATAACAATTTAAGATATAGTCATCATAGCTTTCGGAATCAGGAATCTCATCTGTTAAACGTTTGGCATCAAGTAAGACTGCGATTTGCCATATTAAATCCTTACAGTTTGGATATTGTTCTATTATCTTTTTTGACCAATGAAATGCTTCATCATAAGGCTTGTTTTTAAGCTGTTCAGTTGTTTCATAAATAAATCTGATGATTTCCTCCTGGGTAAGCTCATCCTGAAAGGACAAGAGTGTATCAAGGCTGATTTCTAAAAGTCTGGCTATCGGCGCTAACATCATTATATCAGGCATTGAATTTCCGTTTTCCCATTTATTAACAGCCGGAGCCGTTACACCAAGGCGGTTTGCCATTTCCTCCTGTGTCATGTTGCGTTCTTTTCTATATTTTCTTATGATTTCACCTATCTGCATAGTGTGTACCTCCTATGATTTTGATTTAATAACATTGGCCTCTGTTATATTATCAATCATAGCAAGGGGATTAAGCATTTACAAGTGAACAAAAGTTAAGTATCGCTACAAAAAATTAACTGTTGCTCATTAATCTGTTTCTGAGGGTAAAGCAGTTGCATCAATCTTCCGCGTCAGTAGGATACTCTACAATTGTGTATTCATATGCATTTATTATCGTGGTTTTTCCGAACTTGTCCTTTCTTTTAAAACTCCGGCTGTAATTGGAGTGTACATGCCCGTGAAAGAAAAATTTGGGCTCGTATTTTTCCATCAGGGTCCTGAAGACCTCGAATCCCCGATGCGGAAGATCCTCCAAATCGTTGATATTGTATGCAGGAGCGTGAGCAACAAGAATATCGAAGCCTTTGTTACGCCATAGCTTGAACTTCAATTTCTGCACACGCTGCTGCATTTTCTGTTCGGAATACTGATTTCTGGACTTGGGAATATATTCCATGGAGCCTCCTAATCCCATGATGCGTATTCCTTTATAGATATATATATCATCTTCTATACAGGTGCATCCTTCCGGCGGTTTGACATCATATTTGGTGTCGTGATTCCCTCTGACATAAAGCAGAGGCACGTTGCAGAGAGTGACAAAAAAAGACAGATAATCCGCTCTTAAGTCTCCGCAGGAAATTATGAGGTCAACATCTTTAAGCCGCTCCGGCTCATAGAAGTCGTAGAGCAGCTTGGATTCGTGATCGGCAAGTACCAGAATCTTTATGGTATCATTTGTCTGAGTTGGTTTCATCCATCTTAATGCCCTGAAGCTGTAACAGCGCCTGAGCTTCCTCCGTTAGTTCTTCAAATTCCGGAATTCTTCCTATTACATTCTCTGCCAGCCAGTCCATGGTGATGATTTCTTCGGGTTCCAGCCGGCTTCCTTCTTTACACTGAATTATTCCGTTCTGTGAGTAAATCATACCGTCAAAGGGCTGAAAGCTGCCGGTGCGGATTGAGGTTTTCAAAAATTCAATGAGCCTGTGCGTTCCGTGTGGCATATCTTTGGAACAAATAACATCTATTACATCGGCGGACATTCCCCACCAGTAGTTGACAGCTTTTTTACCCTTTTGGGCATCCGCTTCCGTATTGCCGCTGCAAAGGTTATTAATGATAAGCTCATAGAACTTGCCCCAATGCCAAATAGGAGTTGCCAGATTTTCAAGAGTTCCATCCTCTTTTTTTGCATACAGACCGTATTCTCTTGAAGCGCGTTCGGGTGTTATCATGTCGCTGTCGGATATGCATACGATACCTTCCTGCTTTAGCCGTTCCTTTGCGTCGTGTCCGCTTAGGTTAGCCCATTCAAGATATACCTTTACATATGGGTTAATCATTCTGGCTCCCAGAGCGAAGGCGTTGATATTTGCTATAGTTCCGTATATAGGGTAATCCGCCACATATCCAAGCCTGTCAGATCTGGATACTGCCGCGGCTATAGCTCCCATAAGGAATTTTGACTCATACATCCTTGCATAATAGGTATGGATAGAGGAATATGAGAGATTGACAGAGCAGTTATAAAACTTCACCTTTGGATGCTTAATGGCGGAACGTACGCTTTGGTTTGCCATTTGAGGGGCTGTAGTGAAAATAAGGTTACAGCCGGAAGCAACGGCCTGCTCTATGGCATTATCCACATCCGCATCCGTATCTGCCCTGTCAAAAGCCATGGTTTTAATCTTGCCGTTATACGCCTGCTCTATGTACATTCTTCCGAGTTCATGGGCATATGCCCAGCTGGAAGTCTTGGTTGTCTTCGTATAAATGAATGCAGCTTTGATGGTTTCGGGCGTAATGGTTACTGACGGAATCAAACGGTTCAGGAGAGAAGACTTCGTCTCCGGATCCTGTATCAGCTCGACTTGACCGCCCTTATCTGCAAGCATGATTTCTTTCCATATTTTCTGAAGAGCCGGAAGCATTTCGTTCTCAGTTTCTTTTGTCATCTGATCATAGCCGTAAATCTCAGCGTAAATTAGGAATGCGTCGGATACGGTTAATTCCAGTTTTTCGCCATGCGCTTTCTTGAATGTCTCTTCAAAGGTTATGAAGGTTGAATGGAAGAGAAGCCGGTCTTCATCGTTCCAAACCTCTCCCTCCGGTTTTTTCATGAGTTTCAAAAGCTTTTTATAGCTGCCTTCTTTAGTAAAGCAGACATCATAGCTTTTTGATAGTTCATAAAAATCCATGAATTCGTAATACAGACGGGTTTCTTTCTCTTCTGTCTTCTTGGGAACCAGACGTGTCACCGTACCGAGAATGCTGTATGTTCCCAGATACTTCATAACGCTGACACGCTTATTGCCTTCCTGAACATAGAACTGGTTCATAAACTCAAAAACTACGATCGGGTCGCGGATACCGTCATTTACCTGATGGTCATAGAGGGATGCCCATTTATGACCAAACTCGGATGAGTCCGACAGAAGGGGCATGAAATCATATGAAAATGCATTTGTTCGTCCTGCGGTCTTTGTTCCTATAATTTTTGACAATGGAATATCCATAAGCCCCAGACTTACCTGAGCTGAAATTTCCGTATATGATATAATATCGTCCAGAGCCGGAAGATATGGATAGATACCCTTTGAAAGAGCATTCTGATAACTTCTTATTCCATGTTTTAATGCTGTTGAGTAATCACTAGATGCCATGGCAGCGCCTCCTTAAATACATAAAACAATTATGTTTTTTCTATATTATTATAAAGATATTTCTATCTTATCATTACGTGATAAAAGTGTCAAAATCTATCTTAAAAATAACCTGTAAAAGAAAATTTAAAAATTATGCCAAAAAATTCAAAAAAATACTTGCATCCTTAAAAAACATCATGTATAATATCCCTTGCTGTGACATGATAGCTATGAAACGTGAGGTTGCTGCCCACGTGGCAGGTTTTCCGTGGAGCGAATGTCAAGTTAGGAAACTGACGACAAGTCACTGTACGAATGTCTGACAAGGTCAGAAACGACGTGTAAAAACGATTGCCTGACGGTAATCGTTACGATATCTCCAGAGAGTTATCGTTGCGGGTTCCTTAAGGAACATCGCTGTGTTTTTAAAACAGGACACACACGGGAGAGTGTACAGTCACCGCTTGTCGTACTTAGAACTTAAAAGTGCGAAAAGGAGGCGACTTTTTTTATGGCAAGTCAAATAATGCGAATCACATTAAAAGCTTATGATCATCAGTTAGTTGATGCATCTGCCAAAAAAATCATCGAAACAGTTAAGAAAAACGGATCTCAGGTAAGCGGACCGGTTCCTCTTCCTACTAAGAAGGAAGTTGTTACAATTTTGAGAGCGGTTCACAAGTACAAAGATTCCAGAGAGCAGTTCGAGCAGAGAACCCACAAGAGACTCATCGATATAATTGCTCCCACACCGAAAACTGTTGATGCACTGCAGAGACTGGAAATGCCGGTCGGCGTGTATATCGATATCA
>CAZRKN010000114.1:0-6343 GCA_964600805.1 uncultured Bacteroides sp.
CAGCCGATATTAAGGATGCAAAGGGAACTTCCATGATGGAAGATTATACATATAACCTTGTACCGGGCAAAGAAGGGATATTACAGGCGCATATGCTGGAGGTATGTCCTTCCGTGGCAGACGGTGAAATCGGAATTAAAGTATGTCCGCTCTCCATGGGCAACAGAGAAGACCCTGCACGCCTTGTATTTACATCTAAGACAGGTCCTGCGGTTGCATGTTCTCTGGTTGATTTGGGAACAAGGTTCAGACTGCTTATTAATGCGGTTGACTGTAAGAAAGTGGAAAAACCTATGCCTAAACTTCCGGTAGGAACTGCGTTCTGGACGCCGCAGCCCAACCTTGAAATAGGAGCTGCAGCATGGATTCTTGCAGGAGGGGCTCATCATACGGCATTCTCATATGACTTGACAGTTGAGCAGATGGCTGACTGGGCAGACGCTATGGGAATCGAAAGCGTAGTAATAGATAAGAATACGAATCTGCGTGATATTAAGAATGAACTTAGATGGAATGAAGCCGCATATAGGGGACTATAAAAACTTATTAAAATAATATAAAAAAGGCTATTACAATCATCTTCAATGATGAAATGTTATAGCCTTTTTTTATTTTGACAAATATTAAGTAACAAATGTTAAAAATAAATATTGACACCGACGTAAGACTGTAGTAGTCTAATGATAGATACTACTACAGTCTTATGAAAAGAGAGGATTAAGGATGAGTGAAGAAACAATTAAACTTTTTGATTCGGAATTAAAGGTCATGGGAGTACTTTGGAATGAAGGCGACGTACCGGCGAGGCACATTGCAGATGTGTTGAATAAAGAGCTGGGCTGGAACAAAAATACAACCTACACACTTATTAAACGTTGTATGAAAAAGGGAGCTATTGAGCGTTCTGAACCCAATTTTTTATGCCATGCGCTCATTCCGAAAGAAGATGTGCAGGAGGCGGAAACGAATGAACTTATTGACAAGATTTATGACGGCTCAGTTGACAAGTTGTTTGCTGCACTTATCGGCCGAAAAAAACTTTCTGCTGAACAGATTGAAAAACTTAAACAGATAGTCAGGGAGTTGGAGTGAAAGACTGAAAATCAGAAATTTGCAGTCAGAGAGGGGCGTGGTTATAAAATGAATTTATTGCAAATGAGTTTTTCCGGAGCAATACTTATTCTGGCAGTCATAGTGGTGCGCACAATATCTATTAATAAACTGCCGAAGATAACTTTTTTAGTACTATGGGGAATTGTGCTTTTACGATTATTGATTCCGTTTTCCGTTCATTCAATGTTGAGTGTGTATTCATTAGTGAACCGCAGTATGCCTGTCAGCGAAATTGTGAGCGACATGCCGGTATCAGATTATACTCCGACAGTTCAGCCGGCTCAGGCAGGGCAGATTTTCATAGGTGACAATACGGTACAGATGCCTCAGGATGTTCAGAACAATGTACATGTATCTGTCTGGATTATCATATGGTGTATCGGGACAATAATCTGTGCTGCATTTTTTATCATTTCATACCTGCGATGGTCTTTTGAATTTAAGACCTCTCTGCCTGTTACAGATACTTTTATAACGCAGTGGCTTAAAGAACATCGCTTGAAACGACCTATAGCGATACGCCAGTCAGACAGGATTAAAACCCCCTTAACTTATGGAATTTTGCAGCCGGTCATTTTAATGCCTGGGAAGACTGATTGGGAAAACAAGCAGCAGCTGCAGTATATACTCTTACATGAATATGTGCATATTTGCAGATATGACATTGTAATGAAACTGATTTCTGCGGCTGCCCTGTGTATTCATTGGTTCAATCCTATGGTTTGGGCAATGTATATTCTTTTTAACAGGGATATTGAATTGGCATGCGACGAATGTGTAATACGGAAATTCGGAGAGGATTCAAAATCTGAGTATGCGCTTACCCTTATCAGCATGGAGGAAAAGAAAAGCGGATTGATGCCAATCTGCAATAATTTCAGTAAAAATGCAATAGAAGAAAGGATTACGGCGGTTATGAAAATTAAGAAGACTTCTTTTGCGGCGATTATTGTATCCGTAGCATTAGTTGCAAGCGTGACAACGGCATTTGCCACGTCTGCGATTACGGATGACCAGCAAAGTAATGCAATACCCGCTGCAGACCTTCCGGATGAAGATGATTGCATAAGCATTGCAAATAAGTGTTTAAATAGTATCATTAATGATTATTGGAAGATAGAGAATATAGTGTACACAGGTTTCGTGGATGTTGCAGAAACTCCGATTGAAATAAATAATGTGCAATATTATTCGATAGAAAATGAATGTAATAGCATTGATGAATTGGTACAATTGATGAGTAACGTTTACACAGAGGCTCAAATCGAAAAGATATTATCGTGGTGTACTGATGGAGACGAACCATTAATAATTGAATATGAAGGAAAACTATGGAGACAAGAGGCTTATGCAATGGGAACACCTTTTATTCTTCCTATAAATGAAGCAGAAAAAGTAGATAATAACACTTTAGAGGTAGTTACGGAATCAGATGGTAATGAAGATTTCCTTGTTAAAATAATCTTGAAAATTGAGGGTAATAAATGGAAAATTGACGGGATAGAAGAAATCGAAAAGGAACAATAAATATTATACTAAAAAGCCGGTGCTGCTAATATCCGGGTACCGGCTTTTTAGTGCAATATATGCGATCAAGCTGATTTTTTTAAGCATTCCAAAATCGGATCAATATATTTCCTGTCTGAAATATCATAGGACATAGAAATCATTTTTATCATTTCTTCGTCCGTTTCAGTTTTGTCTTTCTTTGCCTTAAGCGTTTTTATGAACATTTTCATCATAAGTCTGGACGGAGCAGACATTTTATCATAGTTAAATCCGCCGGGGCAATAAAATACACTTACTTTTTTTGATTCTAATTCTTTAAAGTTCTTTTTAAGAGCCGGCTCAACTTCGGGACTTTCTATAGGACCTGCGCCGACACAAAATGTAATCAGCTTCTTATCCGCCCATTTATCTATATTGCCTTTAAACCAGTTAATCTTGCTGATACTGCCGGCGCACGCCCAGCCGCCGAAAACAATTGCTTCATATTCATCCATGCTTTTCTTTTTTGCCGCTGATAATTCAAGGCAGTCAGCCCCTGCTGCTTCTGCTATCCATTGAGCATACCGTTTCGTGAACCCTGTCTGCGAATTATATATTACTATTGTTTTCATCTGCTTTAACCTCTCTTTTCTAAATTTTCTATTCCTGAATATAGCTTTGATAAAAGAATAAAAAGTGTTTCAATTTCCTTGTCTGTATAAACTTCAAAAAGATACTTCAAATCTTTTTGATATTCAGAGAAACCGTTCTGAAAATATTCATTTACTTTATCTGTAGGGCAAATGTATAAGGCTCTAGTATCATGAGGGTTTTGCTGGATAATAATAAATCCCTTTTTCATCAGTACATCAGCTAATTTTTTAATGTTTTGCCTTGAACAGCCCAGTAAGTTTCCTAATTGGGTAAATGTTAATTTTTCTTTTGACTGTCGGACTATTGACAGTAACATAAATTGCTTTAGCGATACCTCCGGAATATGGTTATCAAAAAGTGTCTGTAACTTGTTTCCGGCAATAAATAATGTACTGAAAATAGCTTTTTCCTGATTTTCTGTAGTGTCTGAAAATTTTGTAATTAAATCATCTATATTCATGTGATTCCTCTTGATAGGTAACTTGTTGCACATGCTATTGTAGCAATAAGTTACTTAAATGTCAAGGTAGAAAATACTATAATTGAACTGAAAGATACATTTTGTATCGTATTTTTATTATAAGAAAGTTTTCAAAAAAAGTTGACCATTATCAGTTGTATGGTATATACTATTAATGGTGAGTCCTACCATAAAGTGGACTGCTAAAAGCGTTAGCAACTCTAATGGAGTTACTACACAAATGGCTATGCGGAAACGCATAGCCATTTTTAACGAGGAGGTATATACAGACGGATTTTAAATTATACAAGGTGGATATGAAATATATTCGCAATTTACATAATATAGATGATAAAGTACTTTCCGTTTCACCACAGACAGGAAAAGATAACAGGATTTTCGTTGGAATAGTAATTATTTGTGGTAACCATAAATATTGTATACCGCTTTCGTCACCAAAAGAAAAACATAAAAAAATGAAGAATTCTATGGATTTTTCCAAGATTGAAGTAAATGGAAAGTTATTAGGTGTCCTAAATTTTAATCTGATGATACCTGTTGAAGAAGAACAATTGCAGCTTGTTGATACAACCATTTTTAAGAGGGATAGAGAAAATATCAAATATTACAAACAATTATGTGCCCGGGAATTGGAATGGTGCCAGAAAAACAGTGAAGTTATTTGTAATAAGGCAAATGTTTTGTATAAAAAGTATATTTCCAATGAACAATTTACTGGAAGAAATCGCTGTTTGAATTTTTCTAAATTAGAAGTAGAATGTGAAAAATATAATTCAAAATATCCGGAATAACTTATTAGACGATGTATAATATTCATGCGTAATGATGCTGGATAAAAAAGTAAAATATAACAGAACAACGGAGCACCACAAATGATTAGAATAACTGTCTGGAATGAGTACAAGCATGAAAGAGAATATGAAAACATCAGAAAAATCTATCCTGAAGGAATTCATGGCTGTATTGCCTCTTTCTTAAAAGCCGAAGAAGACTTTACAGTAAGAACCGTAACCTTTGATATGCCCGAACATGGATTGACGGAGGAAGTGCTACTGGAGACGGATGTGCTGATTATATGGAGCCATGCCCTGCAGGAAGAGTTTTCGGACACGGTCGCAGAGCGCGTGCAGCGTCATGTATTAGGCGGAATGGGATTGATTGCTTTGCATTCGGCTCACTTCAGCAAGATTATGAAGCGGCTTCTGGGAACTTCCATGACACTGAAATGGCGGAATGGTGACAGGGAGAAGCTTTGGTGCACAGCGCCTTCACATCCGATAGCGAAAGGCGTACCGGAAATGATTGAGCTGCCACAGGAAGAAATGTATGGGGAATTTTTTGATATTCCGAAGCCTGATGATGTGATTTTTACAGGTTGGTTTTCGGGAGGAGAGGTATTTCGCAGCGGCTGCACATTTTACAGGGGAATGGGAAAGATTTTCTATTTTCAGCCCGGGCATGAAGAGTATCCGATTTACTTTAAGCCTGAAATACAGCGGATAATAATTAATGCGGTACGTTTCTGTACACCGCTTGGCGAAGGCAGAAAGAAAATGGAATGTGAAAAAGTGGAAATCTGATATATTGAAGAATGAAGTCTATTAATAATCGAATTCCAAGAAAGGAGCATGAATATTCACATGAAGCTATCAGTATTTTATGACCATATCTTACAGGCAGTGGACCAGAGCGGCAAGCCTTTAGAGGAATTGTTGTCAGGCGTTAAGGCAGCGGGTATCGAGGCTGTTGAAATCCGTCTGGAATATCTTCTCGAACATGAAGAGACTTTGGAATTACTAAAGAGAACCGGACTGGGATTGAGCTGTATATATGAATTTTATGATATGGACATCAAGGATGAGATTGAGAAGATACATACGCATATAGAAACAGCGTCCCGTGTTCATGCCGGCAGGATTCTGGTTGTACCGGGATTTCTCTTAAAAGAAGAAGCGGAAGAAATGCAGGCGTTATCGCAAAACTATGAAAAGCTCTCAGATTTTTTTAATCACAATACCAAAATACAACGTATGGCGAAAGGACTGCGAGACTGCGTCAGAATAGGAAAAGAGTTGGAAATAATTGTGACAGTTGAAGATTTCGATGATATAAAGTCACCGCTCTCCTGTATGAAAGGAATCCTGTGGTTCTTGGAGAATATCTCCGACCTGCGTTATACGCTGGACATGGGTAATTTCTTTTATAATGGCGAAGATGTTCTGGAGGCATATGAGCTGCTTAAAGATAAAATTTCGCATGTACATTGCAAGGACAGAGGAGAGAACTCCTCATCTGTTGCGGCCGGAGAAGGCAGTATTCCGATTGCATTAATGGTTGAAAAGCTGAAGGCAGCAGGTTATGATGACTATCTGGCAATCGAACATTTCGATGCCCCGCAACAGGAAAAGTGTATGAAAAAATCAGCCGAATTTTTACTAAATGTGATAAGTGGTTAGTAATAGGAGTTTTATAACTCCTTATACCTGGTTATATCCAAAACGTAGTTGTACAATATAGACAATATCAAAAGCAGGGTGCCATGTCGCCGTCGGTACTTAGGCTGCGTATTTTGCAGCCTTATGTACCGCTGCGAGCGACAATGCAGCG
>CAZRKN010000115.1:0-6256 GCA_964600805.1 uncultured Bacteroides sp.
TGACCTGTGAAAAAATAGACAATTGGCTTTTTAACGGCTTTTATCACCCAAGACTGCGTATAAAATCGCCGCTTTTATATCAATTGTGCAGAAAGTATATCCGGAAATTCGGTCACCAAGGCAGAAGAAATCCCGACGCCGCTGACAAAAAACGTGCTGTCCTGCAAGAAAGCCTTTACGAAAAAATGCCGGATTTGGATATTATTTTAAATCGTTATTACGAATATTATATATTGACCGACTTCCTCGAAATCTATGAGGATTACAGCTTTTCAAAGCACCTGCTCTTCGGTATTGTCAAGACACACCTGCTGCGGCTCTTTATCGCCCTGTATGCCGAAGACCGGGAAACTGTCAATCTTAAGGAGATTGCCACAGTTATAGCTGTGTTTGAAAGGAGAGCGCATCAGATATATTCATCCATATCATGAACAGGGTTTGGAAATATCCTTGCGTTTCTTTTAACTTTCTTTATCTCTTCGCTTACGGACTGTCGGGCTTTTCTCCATAACTTCCTGATATCGGAAGCAACTTTCCGTATGGTCGTTGATAATCCCGCAGGCCTGCAGGTGGGAATACACCGTGACAGAACCAAGATACCTGAATCCCCTCTTCTTTAAATCCTTGCTGATTGCATCAGAAAGTGCATTCTTTGCCGGAATGACGCCTTTCTGATGCCCCATATATAAAATGGTCTTTCCTTTTGAAAATTTCCATAAATAATCACTGAACGTGCCAAACTCTTCCCGTATCTTTAAAAAGCACCTTGCATTATGAATGACCGCCTCAATCTTTCCCCGTGACCTTATCATCCCTTCGGTCTCCATAATTCTCTTAATATCCGTTTCCGTATAATATGCCACCTTCTGATAATCGAACTCATCAAAACACTCCCGGAATATATCTCTTTTCTGTATCATCATATTCCAGTTCAGACCGCACTGCATGGCTTCCATCATCAGAAACTCAAACTGCTTCCTGTCATCATGCAGAGGAACACCCCATTCCTCATCATGGTATTTTATCATCTTTTCATTGCACAGACACCATGAACACCGCTCCATGTTTCATCTCCTCTAGTATATTTAATTATTCTAAAAGACTTCTCTCTTTCAAAAATATTCAAGTTTCCTGTCTGCAATTTTATCTATACTGTCCGTTCTGTATTTAATTTTTTTACTTCTTCAAAAGGAAGTCCTACATATTCTGCAATTTTTTCAAGTGTCAACATTCCATCTTCCAACATTCTTTTTGCAACTTCTTTCAACGATTCATTTCTCATATCTTCCATTACTTTACACATTTCCTGCACTCCTTTCGGATTTTCTTTTAAATACCTTGTACGTTCTGCCATACGTTCAAAATTCATATCATCAGCTTTATTACAATTAAAATCATGCATGAGTTTTCCTAAATTAGTTTCTCCACGATATTCTCCGTTCACATAAAGGATATGTTCACCATCTTCAAAAACTTTACCCGTTACAAGATTTATCCTCTCAATTGGATAAACCGGCTCACCTTTATTATATAAATCTTCCTCAATAATAAAAATCGTGTAAGTGTCCGGTAATTCTTTAAATTCCTGCCCTGAATGAAGGTTCTCAATATCCATCACACTTAAATGGTATCTTGCCCTGCGTGGATCTGCACCTTTGTCCTGCCGTTGAACTTCCAAATTGTATTTTCTTCCGGCTGAATCCGTTCCATATGCATCCAAGCAGATTGAACGTGCCCCTGCCAGCCTTTTCATGTCTTTCTGAGTTTCACAATCAGTAATGACTAAATCCAGCTTACCCGTAAGTTCCGCCTGACTTTACTCTGTTTCTGTATCTTCATACAGTCCTCCCATTAGTACAGGAAAACCTTTTTCAGAGCCTCCTGCTTATTTAATTAAAATAGTGAATAAAAGCATGGATTTTCTGAAAATAGATTTAGAATAAAAAGATAGTAAATTTGTCTTATAGAAAAATATGCTTTGATTTATATTAGCATGAAATATAGGAAATTGCAAACAGAATTTAACATTACTGCGAGTTTCTTAACTTAAATTCCGTCGGCTCTGAGATTTTAAGGCTCATTACCGTCTCCATTCCGCCAATCCGGGTAGTCGTAATCAAAACTCTGGAGCCATCAGGCTTAACAATAACCTCAGAATCGATTTTTGATTCTTCATCATCAGATTTTTCATTGTCTTTATTTTTCGGAGCGTTTATAAGTTCATTGATTTTTTTATCCCCATTGCCGTGCTGCATTTTCCGGTTTTTGCAGTATTCTAAAATGTCTGTTATAATTTTATCATACCGCAAGTATCCATCCCAATTCCCGAGCGTTTTCATATCGCTCCTAAGTTCGGACAGCATTGACATATAATCGGCTTTTTCGCTGTAAGAAGCGTTTGCGGCTTTGTCTTTTAAAATTGTCATGGAAAAGAAAAATGAATCCGATTTCTTTCCTGTGTGAACGCCTAATGCCAGCATCTCCTTATAAGAGCAGTGATTAGGATTTACTTTGCTCACATCAATTTTTTCCTCATACTCATTTCCATTGTCATCTGTTCCCTTTACAATGTATATGGGATTTTCTTCCGAGAAGTCCTCTGCACGGTATACATTGACGCTCTCGCCGCTCTGGGCATGACATACCGAAAAAATCGCCTCCGGGTCCAAATAAACTTTGTTTCTGCTGCCGGCCTGAACATATTTTATACTGAAATCCGTACTCTCGGCATTCGTATTTGTACCTGTCTTATTCCTGTCCACTGCTCTTTCACTTCTCGTGTTTATTCCTGATTCCGGTACGTAATTTTGATTATTATATCCGATTCCTGTTAATGACATAAGCTAAATCTCCTATTTACCGTATTCTTACATCAGTTGATTGAAAAACAAAGTCCGCAGCCGCTAATCCGCCTTTTTACCCCTTAAAGACTCCAGTAAAATATTGGTCTTAAAGGTAGAAAAAATCTGCATTGCCAGCATATCAGGATTCATCGGTTCCCCTATTTTATTTCCTGTTTCATTTTCTGTCTGTTCCATGGCTGCAAGTTCCGCAAAATACTGTGATTTTGCCATCTGCTTAGCAATCGCTTTCTTTTCCTGCATTTTATCCAGTTCTTCTTTTAACAGCTTTCTGCGCTTAGCCCTGCGCTCCCAGAAACTGTCTTCGGATTTTTCATTAAACTGCTTATATCCGTTTCCGCCCCGAAACCCAAGACGCCAGACTTCCGTACGGCAGTCTTCTTTGGTTGCGCCAAAATGGAATATTATAAATTTCCCGCCGCTTACGCCGCTCCATGGGTCAGGGTTTTGAAAATTGAATTTCAGGGTATCCAGAACCCATTTCTCATACTCCGGGTCGCTTTTCATGGCTGCAAAACCTTCATCGGATATATGAACGGATATGGAATCCTGCATATTGGAAGAATCCACCGGAAGCGAACCGATCCTGTCATAAATATAACGTTTATACTCTTCCATGGACATATCCTCAACTAAAACGCCGTTCATACTTCTTGTATCCGATATGACTTCGCTTTTTCCGCTCTGTTCATCTATACTTTTTTCTGTCAGCTTATCATGAAAGCTTACGCTGTCAGCATCGTAAGCATTACCTGCTCTATTACTCTGTGCCTGATATGTTTTAAGGATATTGTGGCAAAATCTGGTCATAGTGCTGAAATTCATTGTCTTATCCATAATAATACCCTTGCTCCTTCCTCAACCTGCGAATTTGTGACCCTTTATTACTTTGCGACCTTTTTCTGTATATGGTAACTGCTCTACTTGTGTGAGTATATGCTTCTATATCCGCTACATAAATAATACGAATTATACAGCACAAAAGTTGCAGGAGGAAGGTATTTACCACTGAATTGTTATCAAATGCAGGGTTTTTGTATCAGGCGTACGAGGATTATTTGTTTTTCCATAGATATGCTAAAGTTTATATCTGGTAATATTCTTCCAATTTGTAGGAAAACCCATCATATTTAAGAGTTGTTCGTTTGTAATCCTTTGACTGCTCTTTAAATATTTTTCTATCAGATTTATTAAGCCCTTTTTAAATAACAAGAAATCTTGATTTGATAGAAAATAGCGTAAAGCAATAATCACGCTAAATAAATCCTTCTTTCCCATAATATATTGATTCCCAATTTTAGGAATACCTAACTTCCTATGTAACGTTGTATCAGGGATTTCTGAATAAACTGTATGCGAAAACAACCGCTCATTGTGTGCACACACATTTCGATATAAAACAAGAACTTTTAGATATTGATTCAACTCTCTCTCATCTATGTGAGCAAAATTACAACTCACCCTGCTTTTGACTCGTGGCAAAAGGAAAGAATACATCTTTGAAATCTGACCAAATGTTATAGAATTTATTAATACCCATAAAGGCACATTGTGATATGTATTCCGCTGATGATTTATATACTCATAATCGGTATTTATGTTAGCCATTTTTTCCAGCATATTAATTAGTTTGTCAATTCCTCGCCGATTTGAGTAAGAATAATCATAATTATTAACATTCAAATAAGCGCTTTGTAATTCACCGTATTGTTCACAAAAAGCATATGATATCGAAGTGGATATTTTCTTCTCTATTTGACACAAGTAATGAAATACCAGTTTTCTTAATCCATTATCAAATTGATATAGAGAAAAGACATCTTCGAAAGTAGTGTTTTTTTCATATACTCTTGTCATTGGATTTCTAAATGGCTTCTTATATCCACCAATTAAAGAAAAATATCCTATTTCTTTCAGTTTATTTTCTGCATATAATCTGTCATTAATAACTAAATGCTTATCAGTGATTAGTTTGTTGATTTGTTGTTGATATGTAAGAAATGGCTTCAAAGAATAATACTCCTGTGTATATGTTAAAAGGAGGGCCCTCAGGTCCTCCCCCGGTCTCAGTCCTCACGAGTATCTGAAACCTAATCGCTGATTGTAAGTTTACCAAAAACATTTATTCCTGTCAAGGAGGGATATTTTGATAATTACAATCAACGATAATATATGAAATTTATCGAGAAATATTCAGAGTTTTTTTTGAATTTAATTCCCCGAACTCTTATAAAATCGAAGGCTGTACCTCCAGAAACCGTAAGCTGCCAGATACAAAACAGCTCCGACTGCAGGGGTAAGGTACATATAAACTGAAGGGTATCCTGCCATATCTTCCTTGCGCAATAGATATTGCGCCGGGAAATAGTTGACAAAGGCAAACGGAACGACATAAATCATACAAAACTGTATGGCTTTATGAAAAATACTGATAGGATATCCCGCAAACTTTCGCATATTCCAGTAAAAAAGTTCTTTCAGGCTGTTTGTTTCAAGCAAATAGATATTAAGGGTGGCAAGAAACAGGAAAATCGCTCCCTGAATCAGAACGCCGCCTATGACCGCTGCAATATAATAAATTACGGTGCCGGCACTCCATGTAATACCCACGTTTCCTGCCGATATTACAAATAGTACAATACCGAGACCTCCGTGTCCGATAGCAGCAAACCAGTCCGCATTGGAAAAAATAAGCTGGAAAAGAAGTCCTCTCGGTCTTAAAATGAAGCGGTCAAAGCCTCCGTCACGTACTGTTCTTCCGAAATCCCGCAATCCGGTAAAGAAAATAATGAGGATTCCATAGGTCAAAAACAGAAGGCTGAACAGAAACAACAGCTCATGAATGTCCCAGCCGTTTAAGGTATCAAATTTCAGCAAGGTAAAGCAGATTACTATAATTCCGGTTGCTTCCCTTAAGAATACTGCAAGTGACCTGAGAACCGCATCAACCTTATATTGAAACCACGATTTCATAATGGTTCCGGTATAGACCCCCATAAGATGTATAGTATCGTTTTTCATAGTAATAACCATGCTCCTTTCTCAATCTAGCCTCCCTGCACAACAAGCTTTTTTTGCCCCTTTTTCCAAAGAATCATCCCTATGGAAAACAAAAGCACGATCCAAAAAAACTGAATCAAAAAGCCACGCAGGATTTCCGGTAATGACAGCTGCCCCAGATAAATCTGCACCGGCATGAAATAAATGGAGGAAAAAGGCGTAAAACGAATAACTCCATTCATCCAGTCAGGCATGAACCAAAGCGGTATCATTGAACCTGACAAAACATTGATAAATACGTTTTTAATCGTCATGATGCTCCATACGTTGATAAGCCAAAAAGAAAGCATCTGCGCTGCGAAGCTGATTGTCCATAAAACGCCGTAACCAAATAA
>CAZRKN010000116.1:0-6239 GCA_964600805.1 uncultured Bacteroides sp.
TATAGGAAATTACGCCGCAGCATAAATCATTCCATTGAGAATGCGAAGCATTCTCGGAATCGTCGCTGCTGAGCGACGATTTTTTATTATGTATGTTTTACTAAAATAGAATAATAGATGTTGAAAATTATAACTTATTATGATAAGCTACTATATGTAAGGGCGAAAAAGAATTTATGCTTTGCAGAATATGCATTGCTAAAAAATAAAAACAATGCCCTTGCAGAAAAAAGGAGGATAAATAAGCATGAAAAAGAAATTGTTAAGTATCATACTTAGCGCAACAATGGTAGCTGCTTTGTTGGCAGGCTGTGGAAACAAGTCGGACGGAACTCAGGCAAGTGCTCCGGCCGGTGATTCCGGTTCAAGTGTAATCAAAGTTGGTATTATCAATAATGATCCTAACGAATCCGGTTATCGTACAGCAAATGATAAGGACTTAAAGTCAACTTTTACATCAGCGAACGGATATGACGCATCATTTGCATACAGCAACGATAATGACGAGCAGATTACGGCAGCTCAGAAGTTTATTCAGGACGGCGTTGACTATCTGCTTCTGTCTGCAGCCGGTACAGCAGGCTGGGATTCTACATTGCAGGATGCTCAGAATGCAGGCGTAAAGGTAATCCTGTTTGACCGTGTAATTGATGCTGATGAAAGCCTTTACGAAGCTTCTATCGTATCCGATATGGCTAAGGAAGGTCAGACAGCTGTTGACTGGTTAGAGAAACAGGGTCTTAGCGAGTACAATATCATCCATCTTCAGGGTGTTATGGGTACTGCAGCACAGATTGGACGTTCAGGCGCACTTGATGACGCGGCAGCAAGCAAAGGCTGGAACATCGTTTCCCAGCAGACGGCAGAGTGGAATGCAGAAAATGCACAGCAGATCGTTCAGTCCGTAATTGATTCCGGTGAATCTTTCAACGTAATCTATGCAGAGAATGACGATATGGCTAAAGGTGCTGTAGCAGCTCTTGACAATGCAAACATCTCTCACGGTGTTGGCAAAGACGTAATCATTATGGGATTTGACTGCAATCAGTGGGCTCTTCAGGAACTGCTTGATCAGAACTGGAACTATGACGGACAGTGTAATCCTTTCCAGTCTTCATACATTGACAGCATCATCAAGACTATTGAGAGCGGCGGAACAGTTTCACAGAAGACAGTCATCATGGACGAAAAAGGATTTGACGCTACAACAATCACAGAGGATGATGTTAAAAACTTCGGTATTTAATATTATTTAGCAATAATAATAGTAAACGACATAACAAATTGCTCTTTTCGGTTCTTGCAAAAGCCATATATGCAAGCTTTTGTAAGTCCGGAATGGCAATTTCCAATGTCGTTAACTATAAGATTGATATTCAGAGTAGTCAAAGCGCGGCGCAGCATAAATGTAAGTTTATAAGCCTGCACCGCGCTTTCTTCTCTTAAAAAAAGTTTCAGGGGGTGAATTCAGGGGTGAAAGACGGTTCCGTATTAGAAATGCGAGGCATTGACAAAAGCTTTCCCGGAGTACACGCGCTGCAGGGAGTGGATTTTACGCTGAGAAAGGGTGAGATTCATGCCCTTATGGGTGAGAACGGTGCCGGGAAATCTACGTTAATTAAGGTGTTGACAGGGGTTTACACAAAAGATGAAGGCCAGATTTTCCTTGAAGGAAATGATAAGGCGATAGCTATACGGTCTCCGCAGGAAGCGCAGAGACATGGTATAAGTACCGTGTATCAGGAAATTACATTGTGCCCGAATCTTTCGGTAGCCGAAAACATGTACATAGGACGTACGGAAAATGTGTATCAGAACTGGAAGAAGATTAATTCTGATACCGAAAAGATATTAAAATCACTTGATATACCGGCAACGGCAACACAGCAGCTGGGGAGCTGCTCGATTGCAGTGCAGCAGATGGTTGCAATTGCAAGGGCTGTCGATATGGAGTGTAAGGTATTGATTTTGGATGAACCTACCTCTTCGCTGGATGAGCAGGAAGTTGCTAAATTGTTTAAGCTTATGCGCGACCTTAAGTCCAAAGGAGTTGGTATTATTTTCGTTACGCATTTCCTGGATCAGGTTTATGAAGTATGTGACAGGATTACCGTAATGCGTGACGGTAAGCTGGTGGGAGAGTATGCTATTGCGGATCTTCCCCGTGTTCAGCTCGTTTCCAAGATGCTTGGTAAAGAATTGGATGATTTATCCGATATTCAGAGCGAACAACCGGCATATGATAAAGGAGATAATGTGGCGCCTGTACTTGAAGCTGAAGGACTTGTCAGCGACGCAGGCATTAAGCCGTTTGATTTCCATATAAATAAGGGCGAAGTAAATGGTTTTACGGGTCTGCTTGGTTCCGGAAGGAGTGAGTGTGTCCGCGCTATATTCGGAGCTGACAGAGTGACCGGCGGAAAAGTGAAGATGAATGGTAAGCCTGTCAGGATTTCCAAGCCTATCGATGCTATGAGAAACGGTATCGGATATCTTCCGGAAGACCGTAAAATTGATGGAATCATAGGTGATCTTTCCGTCCGTGATAATATCATACTTGCACAGCAGGTATTAAAGGGATTCTTTAAGCCGTTTTCCAAGGCGGAAGCATATAAGATTGCAGATGAATATATTAAACTTCTGAGTATTAAGACAGCATCGTCAGATACGCCTATCAAATCGCTTTCAGGAGGTAACCAGCAGAAGGTAATACTTGCACGCTGGCTTTTCACACATCCGGAATATCTGATTCTGGATGAGCCTACCAGAGGTATTGATGTCGGAACCAAGGTGGATATACAGAAACTTGTGCTTAAACTTGCTTCTGAAGGAATGAGTGTTACATTCATATCTTCCGAACTGGATGAAATGCTGCGTACCTGTTCCCGTCTGGTGGTAATGAGAGACCGTAAGGTGGTAGGCGAGCTTTCGGGTCAGGATTTGAATCAGAACAAGGTTATGAATACCATTGCCGGAGGTGATAAATAGTATGCAGAAAAATGAAATAAAAAAATCAGGTGGATCTAATATTTTGTCAGCTCTGCTCAAGAATCAGATTTGTATTCCGCTTGCGGCGCTGTTATTGCTGTTGTTGTTTAATCTGATTATGGATCCTACATTTTTTAAGATTACGTTAGAACAGAACAGTGCGGGAAATCCCGTTCTTTCGGGTTTCCTTATAAGGATTCTGGATAACGGTTCTGAGCTGGCAATCCTTGCAATAGGAATGACGCTTGTTACGGCAGCTTCCGGCGGTCAGGATATCAGTGTCGGTGCGGCGACAGCTATTGCGGGAAGTGTGATTCTCCGTGTGCTTTGCGGGACAAATTCACGTCCTGAAACAATACAGGCGCCTATTATTGTGGCATTTCTTGTAAGCTGTGTGGTTGCAATGCTGTTCGGAGCATTTAACGGCGTATTGGTAGCTTATTTAAAGATGCAGCCAATGGTTGCCACGCTTATTTTGTATACGGCAGGACGTTCAATTGCAGCATGGATAAATAATAACGAATTACCGATTGTAAATGATGCAACATTCTCCTGTATCGGCTCATTCATACCGGGGATTCCCATTCCGACACCATTCTTTATTGCGGTGGCATGTATGATAATTATCAGTCTGGTTCTGAAATTTACAAATCTCAGACTGTATACACAGTCTGTAGGTATAAACGGCAGTGCTTCCAGATTAAACGGTCTTAATCCGGAAATCATCAAGGTATTATCATTTGTGATTCTGGGTCTGTGCGTAGCGGTTGTAGGTTTGATCAAGGTCAGTCGTGTATCATCAATTAATTATTCCGTTATTGCAAAGGATATAGAGATGGATGCAATCCTTGCCGTTGCGCTGGGGGGAAATGCACTTGGCGGCGGTAAATTTAACATAGCGGCTTCGATTATCGGCGCTTATGTTATTCAGTGTCTGACTACTACGCTTTATAAGTTTAAAGTGCAGTCCGATGCGCTCCCTGCATACAAAGCGGTTGTGGTTATCGTGCTGGTTGTATCAAGCGCTCCGGTTGTCAGGGAATGGACTTCCACGATGTGGAAAAAACTGAAGCTTAAGGAGGTAGGTTAATATGTCATCATCTAATAAAAAATCTTCATCCGTAAGTTTGAATGAAAAAATAAAAAATATGACCGAAACAAATCTGCTCCTTACTATTACGATTGTGGTATTCTTCCTGATGTATATCGGAGCTATAGTGTTCCAGGGGGCAGGTTTCCTGAAACCGCAGACATTCTTTAATATGCTTAATGCTAATGCTGCTTTGATAATACTTGCCTGTGGACTTAGTATCGTTATGATTACAGGTGGTATCGATATTTCTGTCGGCGGCGTTACCGCGTTGATTAGTATGTGCTGTGCTGTATATCTGGATTTCCATGGCGGAAATGTTTTTGTGTCAATGATCATTGCACTGTTAATCGGTCTTGCATTTGGGGCTTTTCAGGGATTTTTGGTTGCATATCTGGATATTCAGCCATTCATAGTTACACTTGCCGGAATGTTTTTTGCCCGTGGTTTGACGACAATTGTTAATACTAAACCTTTCAACGTAGCGCATGAAGCTTTTGTTGCGCTTAAGGGAACACGAATCACAATTCCGGGAATGGGTTCCGTAAATAAGCTGGGTAATTATGTTGATGCATATATAGAGATTGGCGTTATTATTGCTCTTATTGTAGTAATTGTATTCTTCTGTATACTCAGATGGACCAAGCTTGGGCGTGCATTTTATGCAGTGGGCGGAAATAAGCAGAGTGCATTGATGTTAGGTATCAATGTTAAGAGAACAAGATTCTATGCGCACCTTTTATGCGGACTGCTGGCAGGAATCGGAGGATATGTATATTTCCTGCATGTCGGTTCCGGAGCTTCAACCCATGCAAACGGAGCTGAAATGGATGCCATAGCATCTTCTATTATCGGAGGTACAATGTTGACAGGCGGCGTTGGAAATATTATAGGAACATTCTTCGGTGTGCTTTCACTAAGTACGATTCAGAACATCGTAGCATCAGCCGGACTTGATCAGGCTTGGTGGACAGGAATTACCAAAGCCGTAATGCTGTGTCTGTTCCTAATTATACAGAGTGTTGTCTTGTCACGTAAGAATAAAAAGTCAGTTATACTTTTACCGCCCGGACTTTTCTTCTGGAATAAATTATCGGATGGAGTGTATAACAAGAAGGAATGATGAAAGGGGTATAGTTATTAATATGCAGACAAAAACTTATAAGTTCTGGTTTTGTACCGGTTCACAGGATCTTTACGGAGATGAGTGCCTGAGGAAAGTTGCCGATCACTCTGCTAAAATTGTAGAGGGGCTGAATGCTTCCGGAAAACTGCCTTTTGAGGTAGTGCTTAAGCCTACTCTGATTAGCCAGGCGTCAATAAGGCAGACATTTAATGATGCAAATAATGATGCTGAGTGTGCGGGAGTAATCACATGGATGCATACGTTTTCACCGGCGAAGATGTGGATTCTGGGATTGAAAGAATTCAGAAAACCTCTTTGCCATTTACATACACAGTTTAATGAAGAACTTCCATATGATACGATAGATATGGATTTCATGAATGAGAACCAGTCAGCGCATGGCGACAGGGAATACGGACATATAGTAAGCCGCATGGGAATAGAGCGGAAAATAATCGTAGGCCACTGGGCTGCTCCAAGAGTTCAGGAACAGATCGGAAGCTGGATGAGAACTGCTCTTGGCGTTATAGAATCCTCTCATATCAGGGTATGCCGTTTCGGCGATAATATGAACAATGTGGCCGTAACAGAGGGTGATAAGGTAGAAGCTCAGATTAAGTTTGGCTGGGAGATAGACCATTATAACGTAAACGATTTGGCAGAATATGTTGATGCGGTTGCACAGGCTGATGTTGATGCGCTTGTAGATGAGTATTACAGCAAATACAAGATAATCGATGAAGGCAGAGATCCGGACGAATTTAAGAGACATGTTGCTGTTCAGGCAAGGCAGGAAATCGGTATTGAAAAATTCCTGGTTGAGAATGATTATCATGCGATTGTTACTCATTTTGGGATGCTTGGAGGTTTGAAGCAGCTGCCTGGTCTTGCAATACAAAGGATTATGGAAAAAGGCTATGGATTTGGCGCTGAAGGAGACTGGAAAGTAGCTGCTATGGTACGCATGATGAAACTCATGACAGCCGATATTAAGGATGCAAAGGGAACTTCCATGATGGAAGATTATACATATAA
>CAZRKN010000117.1:0-6162 GCA_964600805.1 uncultured Bacteroides sp.
CGACGGTATTCTACCTGACACAGTTACTGATAGATTTTGCTGCCACAAAATTTGTGGACAAGATAGGATACCGAATCTGTGTGGTAGTTTCTCAAGTGGTGTCCGCAGCAGGACTTATGCTGCTGGCAGTCTTACCGGAACTGTTCCCCAGCCCTTTTACAGGAATTCTGACTGCGGTAGTCTTATATGCCATGGGCAGTGGTTTGATTGAGGTTTTGGTAAGCCCTATCGTTGAGGCATGTCCTTTTGAAAACAAGGATGGCATGATGAGCCTGCTGCACTCTTTCTACTGTTGGGGATCTGTAGGGGTAATCTTTGGTTCAACACTGTTCTTTACGGCATTTGGCGTGGCAAACTGGCAGGTACTTACGCTGATTTGGGCACTTGTGCCACTATATAACACGTTCAATTTTATCGTTTGCCCTATAGAGCGGTTGGTGGAAGATGGCAAGGGTATGCAAATCAGTAAGCTGTTTCGATTGCCGCTGTTTTGGCTGCTGGTGCTGCTTATGGTATGTTCCGGTGCATCTGAAGCATCCATGGCTCAGTGGGCATCTGCATTTACCGAGTCAGCAATGGGTGTCTCTAAAACTATCGGTGACCTTGCCGGCCCCTGTTTATTTGCGGTGCTTATGGGTATATCCCGTGTGTTCTACGGCAGAATGAGTGAGAAACTTGACCTGACAAAAACCATGCTGGTGTGTGGCGCATTGTGCATAAGCTGCTATCTGATGGCTTCATTGTCCTCTTCCCCGGTCATAGGGTTGGCAGGTTGCGCACTATGCGGTATTTCGGTAGGTATCATGTGGCCGGGTACTATCAGTATTTCTGCGCAGAAGTGCCCCATGGGAGGCACAGCCATGTTTGCATTTTTGGCTTTGGCCGGTGATCTGGGAGCTACGGTGGGACCGTCAATGGTAGGACGTTTTTCCGGCATGGCAGGCGGCAATCTTAAGATTGGACTGCTCTTTTCCGCTGTATTCCCTGTAGTATTAATCTTCGTATTATTTGTTCTTAAAAGAATGGTAGAAAATTCAACATGTAAAGGAGTGGAGTGTTATGATAACTGAAACAAGATTTTGTGATATGAAACCTGAATGGATACGCAAACCCAAACAAGTGACTATTTCTGATAACTGCATTGAAGTCATCACTGAAAGCGGTACAGACCTTTGGCAGAGGACTTATTACGGCTTTACGAATGATAATGCACCTGTTTTGCAGGCCAAGACTGATGAAAAGTATTTTTCCTTTATTGTGAAAGCACAGTTTGAAAGCAAAGATCGTTTTGACCAGTGCGGTGTGGCAATGTATCTTGATAGCGATAATTGGTTCAAGGCGTCCATTGAGTATGAGAACGAGAGCATTCAGCGGCTCGGCAGTGTGGTTACTAACAATGGATATTCGGATTGGGCAACGACAGATATTTCGTCTGACATAAAAGAGATGTGGTATCGCTTCAGCCGTCGTGACAGCGACTTCTGCATAGAGTGCAGTACAGACGGTAAGGATTTCAGGCAGATGCGTATATTTCATATGTTTAATATCACGGACAGCATTGTATTTGGTATATATGCCTGCAGTCCAACGGTCGGCTCTTTCAAAGCGACATTCACGAATATGATAGTGACCGAATGCCAATGGGAATCTGATGCAGACTGGAAACAAGGGTAATACGGTATTATATAAGGTTAGGTTCATTAAGTATCTATGCCTACATACTTTTCTAACAGGCTTAATGCCAATTCCATTTGCGGGCTTATCCATTTATTCTTGTGGTAGACATAAATAGAATTAAATCTCTTTTCATCAAGCTCTGTTTTGACGGGTACTAATGAACCGCCTTTTAATTCTTCTATAACTGAATAAGTAGGGACAACCGCGAGGCCTAAATTATTCATTACACATCTTTTTACCGCTTCTATACTCTGCACTTTCATATATGGGTTGAGAACGATATCCTTTTTCGCAAGATATTTGTTCATTTCCAACTGATAGTAACCGTTCGGTTCATTGCAAATTAAACTGAATGGTTTGCGCTGATGCGGCGTAATAAAATCAAGCAAGCTGCTATTGGCAAAAGGAGCGGCGACAAGAAGCACCCTGTATGTACCAAGAGGTTTATGGATAACGGTGTCGGGGTAACTCTCCTTCTCACAATTGATACCGATATCGGCTGTGCCGTCTACGACCGCCTGATTGACTTCTTCGGACGGGATAGAGTTAATTATAAGCTGCACATTTGGGACTTCATGCGAAAATGACTGTATGAATGGCTGTATAGTATATATTAAAATAGAGTCCGGAATTGCCAGTTTTAACGAGCCGGTTATCTCAGACAGACTTTTACCATAGTTACTGATTTGTTCAGCTCCCTGCAAAATCGTATCAACATAGGGAAGAATGTCTTTGCCCGCTTGTGTAAGTTCCATTCGCCTGCCTATTTTTTCAAACAATTTCAAAGCCAGTTCCTCTTCAAGCTGCTTAATTTGGAATGTTACCGTAGATTGCGTATAGTCCAATTTATCCGCTGCTTTTTGGAAACTTCCTGTTTCGAGTATTGTTTTAAAAGTAATTAAGTTTTTCGTATTCATTTTACTTCTCCCTGATATATCGAAAATATCGAATTCTGGAATCAAAAACTTTGAATTTTTTAATTGTTTCCCCTGTGATATTATAAAACAGCAGACAGGAAATATCAATCAATTTCAGGGAGGTTACATATGAATTTCAAATTTAATGAGGACGAGCAGAAAGTAATAGACATCATTCACGAATTTGGTGTAAATGAGGTTGCGCCGTTGGCGGCAGAGATTGACGTGCAGGAACGCTTTCCCGAAGAAAACAGAAAAAGGTTAGCGGAATTAGGTATGATGGGAATTTGCTACCCGAAAGAATACGGCGGCGCAGGACATTCTTATCTTGCTTATATTGCCGTAATTGAAGAATTAGCAAAGCATTGTTCCACTACATCTGTTATGTTGTCCGACCACCATTCTTTAGGTTCTTTTCCGCTTTCGGAGTTTGGTACGGAGGAACAGAAGCAGAAATACCTTGTACCGCTTCTGAAAGGGGAAAAATTAGGCGCTTTTGCGGTAACAGAACCGTCTGCGGGAAGTGACTTAGGAAACCAACAGACAACCGCAGTTGACATGGGCGATTATTGGCTTTTGAATGGTTCTAAAATCTTTATCACAAACGGCTTTTATGCAGACACTTACTTTGTTACGGCTATGACAGATAAGAGTCAGCGCAGCAGAGGTATTTCAGGCTTTATTGTGGAAAAAGGCACTCCCGGCTTTACTTTCGGGACAAAGGAAAAGAAAATGGGTATCCGTGGTTCTGCCACATATGAATTGGTTTTCACAGACTGTAAAATCCCAAAAGAAAATTTATTAGGGGAATTAGGAAAGGGCTTCAAAATGGCTCTTGTGACTTTAGACGGCGGGCGTATTGGCGTGGCAGCACAGGCACTGGGCATAGCACAGGGAGCGATTGACCATTGTAAAAAATATGTTACGGAGCATATGCAGGGCGAACAGAGAATTTCACAGTATCAGTTTACACAGTTTGAACTTGCCGATATGCAGGCAAGAGTTGACGCAGCTCGTTTGTTAGTATATCGTGCTGCACAGGCAAAGCAGGATCATGAGCCGTTTTCACATCTTGCGGCTATGGGGAAGTTATATGCGGCAGAAGCAGCCACAAACGTGACGCGCCGTTGTGTTCAGCTTGCCGGTTATGACGGATATTCCAAGGACTTTCCTTTTGAGCGTTTAATGCGTGACGCAAAGATTACAGAGATTTATGAGGGGACAAGCGAAGTTCAGAGAATGGTTATATCCTCATGGATGGGGATTAAATAGATTAGTGGTAAATTGCAGGTGAAGGCTGATGTTGAATAAGTTTATTGAAATCAGAAGATATTGATAAAATGATGTCTTTTTGTTTAATGAATTCCATGGTATACTGAAAGAAACAGATTGGATGAGGTACGGGCAGTGGACAGTAAAGTGTATGAATATGAGTCCCTGATTTATGAAGCTGGGAAAACAGGCGGTGCATATGTTATTTTTCCGTATGACATCAGAAAAGAGTTCGGACGGGGACGGGTGAAGGTACATGCTGCATTTGACGGGGAACCGTATGATGGCAGTATTGTGAATATGGGAGTAAGAAACTCTGACGGGAGTATATGCTATATCATAGGCGTGCGTAAAGATATCCGTTCCAAGATAGGAAAGCAGCCTGGGGACAGGGTTCTGGTGACGGTCAGAGAGAGGGAATAAAGGAGAGACGGAATGATGTGGACATGTCCGAAATGCGGGCGTATTTTTAAGAGGAATGAACAGAGCCATTATTGCGGGAAAGCGCCGGAAAATATTGATGAATATATTGCAGTACAGCCTGAGGAAGTACAGCAGTACCTGAAAGAAGTAAGGGATGTATTGAGTGCAGCACTGCCGGAAGCAGAGGAACGGATTTCATGGAGTATGCCGACTTATTGGAAGAAGCATAACATTATTCAGTTTGCCGGTTTTAAAAACCATGTCGGTCTGTATCCTGGATCGGAGGCGGTTCAGGAGTTTTCAGAACGCCTGAAAGAATACAAGACCAGTAAGGGAACTATACAGCTTCCATACAGCCGGCAGGTTCCAAAAGAATTGATCTCCGATATTGCAAGATGGTGTTATGAGACGGGAAATCATCCGTAGCAATAAGAAAGTACTTAAAAAGCTGGCACTTTGGGCCGGCAAACTTGCTCTCGTTATTACTATTTTTCAGAGGAAAGTTCATTTTCCGCAAGCCGCAGCTTTTTCCAAAACGGAATAAAAGAATAATCCCTGTCAGCATTGCGCAGCAGTCCGCCATAGGCGTTGACCAGGCAATGCCGTTTACTCCTGCCAGCATGTTCATCAGAAACATAAAAGGCACATCCAGACCTCCCTTTCGCATCATGGAGAGAATCAGCGGTTTCAGCTTTTGCCCCACAGATTGAAAGATTGTGATGATTACAATAGTGATTGCCGTGAAAGGACCGGTGATACAGATAATCCGTTGGAACACGCTGCCGTACCGGACAGTTTCCGCATCATCAATAAAAGCTTTTACAATTGGACCGGCGCAGGTAAACAGCAGTACTGCCGCAGCAAAGGTCACAGACAGGCACAGGACCAGTGTCATCTTCCGTTTTTCCAGAATAAGTGCTAAGAAATAAAGCATGGCAATCAGGGTTTCGTTGTATGCCCGCGGCAGTGAAATAACACCTGGTATTAAACTATTCTTTTTGTACTTTGCCTTTGTAGTGGCGTTTTCTTTAATAACTGGTGTTATTGAAAACTTGGCTGCTTAAGATAACTGAGAGGCTTTATCAATATCCGGAACCTGCGTGAAATATTAATACTGATTGCCCGCCACTATAATAACAGTGGGTATTGTTAAGGAGGAACAGATATGGAAGAAAAGAGAATTTATGGATATGTCCGTGTGTCGAGCACAGACCAGAATGAGGACAGGCAGATGGCGGCAATGTCAGAAATTGACGTCCCACCAGAAAATATTTATACTGACAAACTCTCAGGCAAAGATTTTGAGCACCCTAGGTATAAAGAGATGGTAAGGAAACTGAAAGCGGGGGATTTGCTCTATATTTTAAGTATTGATCGTCTGGGACGCAATTATGAAGAAATCCAGAACCAGTGGAGAATCATTACAAAGGAAAAGAGAGCGGACATCTGCGTAATAGATATGCCTTTGTTGGATACACGGCAGGGCAAAGACCTGATGGGAACATTTATTGCAGACTTAGTGCTGCAAATATTGTCCTTTGTTGCACAAAACGAACGTGAGAATATTAAAAAGAGACAGGCTGAGAGAATTGCTTCGGCAAAGGATAAAGGTGTTTTGTTTGGACGTCCGGCAAAGGATGTTCCCAATGATTTTTACTATAACAATCAATCGGTAAACTCTTTGACCAAGCATGAGTGCTTCCAATTCTGATTGTTCTATATTTCCCTGTCCATCTATAAGCGTTACCAGTTGTTCCAGCAGATACTTGATGTAATAATACACATTCAGACATAATTAAAATATTTTTTGTTCTAACTCCTGTTGCAACTTGTCAAGGACATATTCATCATTTTTCATCACTTTTTCTTGTTC
>CAZRKN010000118.1:0-6099 GCA_964600805.1 uncultured Bacteroides sp.
GAGAATGCGAAGCATTCTCTTAATCGTCGCTGCCGAGCGACGATTTTTTATAATTAAAACATGACATACAGCTGACATGTTTCAAATGGTATAATGAATATAACCAAAGGAGAGTCCATGAAGATAGACAGGCAGATTGGAATTTTATCAATACTGTTACAAAAAGATACGGTTACGGCACCCTATCTTGCAGAACAGTTTGAAGTTTCCAGACGAACCATAAACAGGGATGTTGAAGATTTGTGCAAAGCCGGAATCCCCATTGTGACCAAACAGGGAGTGAATGGCGGCATCTCGATTATGGAGAACTATAAACTGGATAAAATGCTGTTTACACAGGGGGAAATGCAGGATATACTTGCAGGACTCCGCAGTCTGGACAGTGTAAACGGAACGAACCGCTATGGGAAGCTGATGGATAAACTGGCAGCAGGTTATTCCGATTTTATGGTTGGAAACCAATCGGTACTAATTGATTTATCATCATGGTATAAAGATTCTCTTGCTCCCAAAATCGAACTGATACGTGCGGCGATTGACAAATGCAGAGAATTGGAATTTGTTTATTATTCTCCAAAAGGAGAGTCAGTCCGATGCATAGAGCCATATTATCTGATATTTCGATGGTCAAGCTGGTATGTGTGGGGATGGTGCAAGAAGCGTCAGGATTTCCGTCTGTTTAAACTAAACCGCATCGATAATCTGAAAATATCAGAGCAAATTTTTCCGAAAAGACAGGCGCCGATGCCGGATTTAAGAGATGAAAGAATTTTCCCCGGTGGAATAAAAGTTAAGGCGTTGTTTGAACCGGAATGCAAATGGAGATTGGTAGAAGAGTTTGGAAGCGGAAGCTTCAGGGAGCAGGAAGACGGAAAGCTTCTGTTTCAGGCAGACTATACGGATAAGGAGAATCTGATAACCTGGCTGTTGTCTTTTCGGGATAGAGTGGAATTATTGGAGCCAAAGGAAATCCGAAAGGAGATTGGATTAAGCATTGAACTTATGAAAAAGAAATATGAGGGTGGTATTTAACTTATTAAATAATGGAGGAGATGACGGTATGAGATACACATGGCTGGATGAATATTTGTTAAGCAAAACAGGAGTGACGAAAGACCTTCAGAAGGATTGGAACTGGCTTCGCTATCATATAGGCGGTAAGATGTTTGCAGCAGTTTGTCTGGATGAGAATGATAAACCATATTACATTACATTGAAACTGGAACCGGCTGAGGGAGATTTTCTGCGTCAGCAGTACGAAGACATTATTCCCGGATTCTATATGAACAAAATGCATTGGAATTCCATTAGACCGGATGGCGAAGTGCCGGATGATTTATTAAAAGACTTACTGGATAAGTCTTATCAGCTTGTGCTTGGAGGGTTAAGCAAGAAAAAACAACGGGAAATTCTGGAGAGTAAAGATTTGAAAAATATATTAAGCTGTTGTGGTACGGATTGTTCAAAATGCGGATGTTATGGGAACATGTGTAAGGGGTGCAATGAAAGCTTGGGAAAAGTATTTCATGCACCGGAAGGGCAGGCTTGTCCGATATATGAATGTTCCCTTAATCAAAAAGGGCTGGCAGGCTGCGGTGATTGTGACTGCGTTCCATGTGATATATGGAGAAAGACAAAGGACCCGTCTTTTTCAGAAGAAGAATTTGAACGAAACATACAAGAGCGTGTATCAAGATTAAAGAAAGGATGAAAGAAAAATGGCATTTGATTATAAAAAAGAGTACAAAGAATTCTATATGCCGAAGAATAAACCGGGCATAGTGGAAGTACCGCCTATGAATTATATTGCAGTCCGCGGAAAGGGAAATCCTAATGAAGAAGGCAGTGAGTATAAACAATCCATCGGATTATTATACGGCATTGCGTTTACGATTAAAATGAGCAAAATGGGCAGTCACCGGATTGACGGATACTTTGATTATGTTGTGCCGCCGCTGGAAGGTTTTTGGTGGCAGGAAAATACGAATGAAATTGATTATAGCAAAAAAGAGGATTTCCGCTTTATTTCAGTAATCAGACTGCCGGATTTTGTGACGAAGAAAGACTTTGACTGGGCTATGGAAGAAGCTTCAAAGAAAAAGAAAGAGGATTTTTCAAAAGTAGAATTTCTTACAGTTGATGAAGGATTATGTGTGCAATGTATGCATATAGGCTCATATGACGATGAGCCGGATACGATTGAAATAATGCATGAATTTATGACAGCTGAAGGTTATGAACTGGACATTAGTGATAAAAGATTACATCATGAGATTTATCTGAGTGATGCCAGGCGGGTGGCTCCTGAGAAGTTGAAGACGGTAATCAGGCATCCTGTAAAAAGATGTGCAGGTACACCATCAGATTCCAATTCTGAAGTTTGACCTCAATAAGTTGCCGGAAAACCCTATTGACTTTCCTTTTTGTGCTTGTTAGAATTTAGTTACAAAGAAAATTTATAATCGGTTGATATCTGGTATATAATTAATCGGGTTGAAAGTACAATCCTTCACCGTATAGTGGGGGATTTTTTATCTTATAGGAAATTACGCCGCTGGGTAAATCATTCCAATGAGAATGCGAAGCATTCCTGGAATCGTCGCTGCTGAGCGACGATTTTTATCTTGTAAGAAACTAATGAAAAGCAAGAGCAGGGAGTGATATAATTGGAGAAGCGGGTTACAGGAATTTATTTTGCAGTATTGATGATAGGAATTATATATGCTTGTTTTGCTGCATTTTCATTTCGCAATAATATAGATAACAGGACTGTGAATAAAGAGGTTACTATATTGGATGACCAAATGGAAATGACGCAGGATGGCAATGGCTATTATTATAGATGTATCTTGCCTCAGACGAATACGAACGGGAAAGTAATCGTATATAATACCGTACATATGTACTTAGAGGTTTTTATTGACGGAAACAGAGTGTATACGCTAAAAGGAGAAAATGACAGACCGGTTAAAACCCTGGGATTTTGTTGGAACGTAATTTATCTGACGAAAGATGATGCCGGCAAAGAAATCGTATTTCATGTAACTCCGGTTTACCGTGACGGAAAACCGAAGGGAAACTTTTATTATGGAACATATCAGGAGATAGAGGATAAAATTTTGTCAGAACGGTTTGCACGGCTTGCGTTGTCAGTAATGATTGCATTAGCAGGCATGGTTATGCTGTTTTACGGTATTTTTGTGGTAAAAAAAGGACAGGATGCGGAGACTATTATGCAGTTTGCCATATTTGCAATTATGCTGGGTATCTGGTCAGGTATTGAGACACAGATAGTGGATTGGTTTTTCCCATGCAGCATGATAGTTGTATTTATGTCTCATCTGACGTTGATGACCATGACGATTCCCTTTATACTGTTTCTGCGACATATGTACCATAATAGAGATAGTAAACTGTGGAGCTTTTGCTGCTATATTAATTGTGCAGTAATTGCCGCACGGGTTATTTTGCAGATTATTGGAATATATGATCTGCGGGAGACTTTGTTGCTGACGCATATTGCTCTCTTACTGTTTGTTGCGGTTATTGTTTTAATGACTATTCAGGAAGTTGTGGTGAATAAATTCACCGGCCATGTTAAAATCAACAGTATCTGTATAATGATCATCTTGATAAGTACCGTACTGGAATTGGCGCTTTTCCGTATTAGTAATAAAAGTATGCCTTTGGGAAGTATCGGATTTTTCATCTATATAATAGTGATGGGAATTGCAAATGTGCGAAGAACCAGTGAACTGATGGAACAGGCAAGAGAAAGCGAACTGTATCGCAAGCTTGCTTTTACGGATGAATTGACAGGGCTTTCAAACCGTACTGCTTTTAGAGAGGATTTGGAAAAGCGTATGGAGCCGGACAGGCAAACAGGGGAGGAAAAAATACTTCCGACCGTTGTTTATATGTTTGATTTGAATGATTTAAAGAAATGTAACGATACTTATGGGCATGACTATGGGGATCAGTATATTAAAATGGCGGCTGATACTTTAAAGAAAATTTTTTCACAAGTGGGAAAATGTTATCGAATCGGCGGAGATGAATTCTGTGCCTGGGCGCCATATATTTCCTTAGATGAAATAAATGAAAAACTGCATATTCTGGAGCAGGATATACAGGAACTGAACAAAAAAGAATTCGTTGTTACAGTCAGTATCTCTGCGGGGTATGCAATCTATCAGGAGGGCGTTGACGGCGGTGGTCTGTACAGCACGATGAAGCGGGCAGATGCAATGATGTACGAGAGAAAACAGGAATATAAGAAGCGTAATATAAAGGTATGAGACAGTTTATTAACATTATTATGATGTCTGAAAATCTTATAATATAAACAGAAGCAGAAATTTTATGTAAGGAGAATGGATTTCTCACCAAAAAGAGAGACCTGCCGGCGGGTGGTGCCGCAAATGACTTATAGCCAGCGTCATGCACCACCCGTTTTATGGTCAATGTCGTCAACTAGGAAACGCCGTTTTGTGATTTATACTGTTCTACCAAAGATACTAACTCGGAAGTCGTTATATATGTAATCCTTCCGTCGGCATATTGTTCGTCTACCCATTTCTTTATATATAGAACAAGAGGATCTTTCTTGGAAATCACATTTTCACCCGTATTGTTGTAATACTGATTCAGCCAGTATGCGATTCCGGCAACACCGGAGATATTATTGATGGCAACCAGCGGAGGGCGGTTGAGCAGTTTTCCGGTATCAAAAATGTTATAAATTTCTTCATCCTTCAAAAGACCGTCTGCATGGATACCTGCTTTTGTCAGATTGAAGTTCTCCCCGACAAAAGGCGTCATCGGCGGAATATTATAGTTCGTATCCTTAGAAATATAATCGGCAATTTCGGTGATGACCGTCGGTTCCATGCCGTCAAAAGAACCTTTGAAGGAAGCGTATTCAAAAACCATTGCCTCCAGAGGAACATTTCCGGTACGCTCACCGATACCGAGCAGAGAACAGTTGACGGTAGAAGCGCCATAAAGCCATGCCGTTGACGCATTTGAAACCCCTTTATAAAAGTCATTGTGCCCATGCCATTCTATCATATCACTTGAAATTCCGGCATAATGTGACAGACCGTATATAATGCCGGGGACGCTTCGCGGCAGGGAAACACCGGGATAGGATACGCCGAGTCCCAAGGTGTCGCATGCCCGTATTTTAATCGGAATCTGATATTCATCGGAGAGTTCTTTCAATTTTATGGCAAAAGGAATGACGAAACCGTAAAAATCAGCCCGTGTAATATCCTCGAAGTGGCATCGCGGACGTAGACCGGCATCCAGACAATCCTGAATGATTCGGAGATATTTATCTATAGCCTGACTTCTTGTGAGCCCCATTTTGTTGAATATATGATAGTCAGAACAGCTGACAAGAATTCCGGTCTCTTTAATCCCCATGCTTTTTGCAAGGGCAAAGTCTTCCTTTGTCGCACGAATCCACGTCGTTATTTCCGGGAATTCATATCCGAGTTCCATACATTTTTCGATAGCGTCACGGTCCCTCTGCGAATAGACGAAAAATTCGCTTTGACGGATAATGCCGTTAGGACCGGACAGGCGGTGCAGCATTTTGTAAATATTAACGACCTGCTCGACCGTATAAGGCGTTCTGGATTGCTGGCCATCGCGGAAAGACGTATCCGAAATATAGATTTCTTCCGGCATATTGATTGGCACATGGCGGTGGTTATAAGTAATTTTGGGAACCATTTCATAAGGAAAAATTTCACGGAACAGCTCCGGTGAAGGAACATCCTGCAATCCATAGACATATTGGTTTTCCTCAAGCAGATGCGTGTGTTGGTTATACAATATTTTTTTCATAATTTTTAATACCTTTCCATAACATTTTTCATTTGTGACAGAAAAAACTTTATACATTGAATTATTGTATACAATTATACTTGTATAAAATTAAAAGTCAATCCCATTTTGTAAAAGAAAATATATTTTATGCTATATAAAAGCTGATGATTAACTTGATAATGCATACAAAAAGTAGTTGAATTGGTTTTTGGCTATGATATAATAAACGCAAGCTCAGCAGCTTGCGTTACAAGAATTGCGATG
>CAZRKN010000119.1:0-5894 GCA_964600805.1 uncultured Bacteroides sp.
AATGAGAATGCGAAGCATTCTCTTAATCGTCGCTGCCGAGCGACGATTTTTTATTGATGAAAAAGTAGATCACGGACCAGTTATTATGGAAAGTGTTGTATGTAGACGGAATTATGAGCAAAATAAGTATGATGCAGTTTTAAATACGCAGACGGAAATGATAGTTAGATGTTTTGAATTATTACGGGATGACAGAATATCAATAAATGAAGACAGAGTCGTGGAGATTAAAGGTGCAGATTATGGATATTATTCTATATTCCCAAGAATAGAAAAATAAAATAACACGGTTTATCTTTTGTGAAAAACCAATTAAGGAAAGAGAGGATAAAAATGGAAAATATAGAAGGAATAGAATTAATGGGAAATAATCTTAGGAATAAGCTGAAATTTTGTGGTGAAGGGGTGCACATATATCCATTATGTAAAATGATTCATGCCAACAATGCTGAATTAGATAATTGCTGTCAATTATTTGATTTTGTATTTATTGATGCAGGAGAGACCTTAAAAATTGGTAAATATTCTACATTAACATGGAATTCATTGATTGAAGGAGGAGCTAAAACTTTTATTGGAGATAGAGTGTTTATAGGACCGGGAAGTAAAATCCTTACATCAACCTATAAATTGAATGGTTATTTTTCGGCAGAACATTTACCTGGTGATTGTGGGGAAATAGAATATGGAGATATTAGAATTAATGATGATGCATATATAGGGGCAAATTGTACGGTTCTTCCAGGAAGCATAATTGGTGAAGGCGCTGTTGCAGGAGCTAATTCTTTGGTTAAAGGAGAACTTGAGCCTTGGACAATATATGTCGGAACCCCATGTAGAAAAATTGGAAAAAGGGTTCCGCCTACACAAGAGCGTAAAGAACAGATTAAGCAAGTTGATTGGGAAAATCATTTATTTTAATTAATTTGTCAGGTGTAGTGAAAGCAATCTTGGTATAATCAATAATGACGCGGATAGAGTTAGCGTGAGATGAATTGTACAAATCGTATGAAATATTAGTGATTATTATCTCGTGAATATAATGTTCTGGTAAGGTATTCATGAAAAAGTGTTTAAAAAGTAAGAACGGGGATATGTCGGAAATCTTATTGTGGGAGAAAAAAGATGTTAATACAAAATAATACAGAACGTGTTCCAATGTCTGAAAAGACGGCAATTCACCAAATATTTCCGGGGGGGGGGTACGCGAAGCTCCAACTTAGAACTTTTCCGTATCATAACAATGCTTGTAATTATTGCCCACCACTATGTCGTGAATTCCGGGCTGACTTCCGTGATATATGAGAGTGAATCACTCAATGTCATAGATTATTTTCTCCTTTTTTTGGATGTGGAGGAAAAACAGGAATCAACTGTTTCGTGCTGATTACCGGGTACTTTATGTGCGATTCAAAGATTACAGCATTAAAGTATGGAAAACTTGTAGGAGCATTATATTTATATAAGATATTGTTCTTTTTGATTTTCTGGCTCTCCGGATATAACACATTTTCTGTAAAAGAATTTATAAAAGTCATGTTTCCTTTTTATTCGGTTCAGTATAATTTTGTAGGTTGTTTTTTATTGTTTTATCTTTTTATACCATTTATAAATAAACTACTCCATGCGCTGACAGAAAAAGAACATCTGATTTTGATGGCATTATGCTTATTCATATATACGATTTTACCCTCTTTTGCAAAAGCCAATGTTGGATACAGCTATGTGACTTGGTTTATTGTTCTTTACATAATTGCTTCTTACATCAGGCTTTATCCAAAACAGATATTTGAAGATAGCGAAAAATGGGGTCTGATGATGGCAGGAGCTATAGTATGTTCATGGATGAGTGTAATAACATTGGCATGGATGGGAAATAAGTTTGGCAGAACAAATATTGCATACTTTTTTGTTTCAGATTCAAATAAGATACTGGCTGTGATTACAGCATTATGTGCATTTCTGCTTTTTAAGAATCTTAAGATAAGGCAGAGCAGATTTATTAATTCAGTGGCGGCCTCAACATTTGGGGTTCTGCTTATTCATGCAAACAGTGATACTATGCGCCAGTGGCTGTGGCGGGACATGCTTGGAAATGTGGAATGGTATCATACACCTTGGATATGCTTGCATGCATTGGGTTCTGTGCTTGGAATTTATATAGTCTGTACGGTGATTGACGTGGCAAGGAGATATTTATTGGAAAAATCGTTTCTTAAATGGCTGCATAAAAAATTGCCGGAGAAATGCCTGCATTAATATGGAGTGCAGACATATCCTAATAAGCCGCCCCCCCCTGGAGCGGCCTAAGATTCAACTCTTAAGATTCAAGATTGTAAGGAATGTTATGTTGTATTAATAGGTTTTTCAGATAATCTATCTCGGAAGTCAGAGCATTAATAATTGAAGACTGTTCGCTGTTGACTGAAGATAGAGCATCAATCTTTGGTTGATAGAATGCAGCCTCCTCCTCTTTAGCGCGTGCGATAATTTCCTCAGAACTTGTACCAAACAGATTTAATAATCCTTCACAAACCATGGTATCATCTCCTTTCTTTTTCGTTTTGATGTTGGCGGTGGTTACCTGATTCAGATAGCGTATATAGATATCCTGCTCACAGTGGGCGCTATAGTCATTCGTAAGCCTGTCGGTCAGCTCTTTGTCTGACAGGTTGTCCGTCATGCAGCGCAGATACAGGCTGTCATCAGGAGATAATTCGTGAGTGACGATAATCTGTGCAGGAAATATCTCTTTAATGATATGATAAACCCCAGGGGCAGATTTTTCAACCTTTATATGCCGTTTTTTTGTTAAATGTTTGATCAGTTTTTTGGGATAATGCATACAGAGAAAAGACAGACTGATGTCGGTATTGATATACGTGTCTGTTTTACCTGACTGTTCAATCAGTAAGCCTGCATAACCGATTGTTTTGTAATAGCAGTCTGTGTTTACGGCAGAACCGCGCCCCTTAATCTCGAAGAGATTGAAAGTACTGAATATCTTTGTGATATTCTTTGGAATTGGCTGGTCTGACAGTTTTTTAATCAGGAGCATGTCAATCCGGTAACTTCCCGTTTTTCCAAGCGGGTATTCTGTCAGGAATTCCAGCATATGGCTGTAATCCCGCAGGTCGATTTGTATGGCGCATGCGGCTGCCACGTGCCAGCTGACACGTTTTTGTTGTGTTCTTGCAGTTTTTTTATCCTTGTTTTCCGACAGATCGGATGATTTGCTGTTTAGATTAGACATAGATAATACCTTTCGTAGAGTAGATGAAGCATAGTACTTAGAAGAGTGTAGTTGATAAAGCGTAATGATTAAAAGAATGTAGCTGATAAAGTATAATGCTTTGCAGAGTATAGTTAATAGAGAATAATGATTCATAGAGTATATAAGAAATTCTGATATATAGATTCTATGCCATGAAAAGATGTAATGCAAGTAAATTATGCTGTTGTAAATGTAGAAATAACAAAGATGAAATATCGATAATTCAATTTGAAAACCATAATATTGTATAGGTTTGGGATTATTATTGAAATAGAATACAAAATATTGTATTGTGCAAAATTACTTTATAGGTAGATAAGATTTGGGATAGTGGATAGATATGAAACTTATTTTCACAGACATATTGAGACATTGGACAAACTGCTGGACGGAAGCAATTTTGACTGGGATTTTGTTTATGGTTGTCGGCAAACAGATCAATCATAGATTAAAACGGCAAAAGCCTTCAGTCATATTATTTTTTGCAGATGGACTCTTCCTGTATTATTTTCTGCATGTGACGCTGCTTTCGCGTCCAATCGGATTTCGGCGGGAAGCTGAACTTATACCATTTACAAATCCGGAGCTAATGAACGGAGACTTTCATTATTTGATAGAGAACATACTGATCTTTATCCCGTTTGGAATTTTACTGTACAAGACACTGTATGCATATGACAAAAAGTGTAGCATAAGAACGATTTTATTGGCAGCATTTTTGACAAGCATATCAGTGGAACTTTTGCAGTATGTGTTCTCATGCGGCAAATCGGAAATAGATGACATCATAACAAATGTGTTGGGTGCATTGATTGGATATATTTTATTAAGCCGCCATTTAGAAGCCGCTTAATTGAAATGGTATGCCATGCCGGAAAGGATGGTATTACATAAGTGCCAAAAAAGAGACAAATGAATCGAAACTTTTACATACAAATATTAAGTAAAAAACATTTTATGTATTGATAATAGAGAATTGGACTATATAAATTGGAAATTTACAGATTGAAGATTACATGGATAGAAAATTACTTGGAAAGCACATTAGCGAAGAAAGTCATAGACTGGGATTGACTCAGGAGCAAATTGCAAAAAAAGTTAATGTATCAACTGCATATAAGACTAGCGGCAACGGATAATGACTATAAAATTAAAGTGTCAAACTATTGATTTGTCAAATATTGAAAATATAGCAAAAAATGCAAGAAATATGCCGATTTTTGTCATGTAATATACCTTAACATATTATATAATAAACATAAGTTACAGGTAAAGTCACGCGGCGTGTATATTTTGAATATCTGAATTTAAGTGAATGACTGCCGTTTTGCAAATGTCTATGCAAAATAAATATGAAAAGGAGATATGTAATATGTTAATACTTGAAATCATTCTGGATATTTTTTCAATTATGTCAAATATTGCAATAGTTATAACAATGATTTACGCCATCAAAAAATTTAAACAGGATAAGATTAATGTAATAGCAGATTTGGAATGGAGAAGGAAAAATGAAACAATAGTTTTTTCATGTGAAATTCTTAAAGAAACGGATTATCTGCTCTCTGAGATAAAAAAGGAACGTAAAAATGAAATAATTAATATATCGGATTTGTATAAAAACCCTGAGTTGGAACAAGTAATCATTCAATATTTGACACTGATGGAAAGATTGTCTGTTGGTCTGAATACAGAAGTCTATGATTTAAATGTATATGCCAGAATATGCAGTGGTAAAACAATTAGTACATGGAAGCAACTGGAAGCTATTGTTAATGATAAGCGAAAAACATCAGGAAATACATCACTTTATAAAGAATTTGAGGATGTAGTAGAAAAGTTAAAAAATTGGAGGTCCAAACCACCGGTTGAAACAAGAGGAGATTATAATGGCTTGAAATCGTAATTGAGTAATTGTGATAAGGAGTGCGCTATGAATGCGAATGATTATTATAAGAATACACTTGAAAAGAAACAGATAATTAATCAGTCACTTTATATTCTTGGAACATGTGATTATGACTATTATTCGAATAAAACTTTCTCGTGTGAGCAACAAATGAAAGATTTACAGAAAAAGTGGAAAACTATAGGTTCTGCCGGAAATCAACAAGAGAGACTTTGGGAACAGTTTCAATACATTCAGGATAAATTTTGGAAGCGTATTAAGTTGATGCGGAAAGAGATGCAATTATTAGAAATGTCAGATCGTCTGGGTGCACTGCGGGATGATTTTGAAACAGCTGAATATCTTGGACGATGGAATAAGGCTGAATATCTGAGTGAACGTATTGAAGAAAAAGAAGATAAGCTCTTAGATTTAGAATATGAAATATCTCAGCTTAAAGAAGAACTTGGAATTAAAAGATAAGTATATTAATGGCAAGACATTGCAGTGTTTGTATACCGCCAGTCATTGAAGAACACAATGATTGGCGGTATATTTTTTTATCTTATAAAAAATTACGCCGCAGCATAAATCAATCCAATGAGAATGCGAAGCATTCTCTTAATCGTCGCTGCCGAGCGACGATTTTTTATCTTATAAAAAATTACGCCGCAGCATAAATCAATCCAATGAGAATGCGAAGCATTCTCTTAATCGTCGCTGCCGAGCGAC
>CAZRKN010000120.1:0-5807 GCA_964600805.1 uncultured Bacteroides sp.
TTAATTTTGACTACTACAACCTCAGCCAAGGAAGCGGAAGCACTTTTATCAGGGGCTTTTGATATTAATTCGAATATTGTAAATATTATTTTGTTCTTTGTATTTCCCAGAATTATGGCACTGGTGGCATTTAATGCTGTTTTAAATTACATAAAAAATACTCTTTTGGAAAAGACCCAAAAAGAGCAGGAAGGTATGCAGATGGCTGAACTTCTCAAAAAGTGTGAATCTGCCTCCGAGGAACTGGTTACTATGGTGGGAGATGTGGAAGAAAATCTGGAGAACTCCCGGCGTGCCAATGAACAGATTGTTTCTTCTGCCCGTGATACATCAGCAGATTGTGACGAAAGCCGTAATCAGGTGGTGCGTATTCAGGAAAGTGTTTCGGAGATGTCAAAGGCTATCGATGGTATTTATCAAAATACCAAAGAAATGTTCAAGATATCCGAGGATGTTACAAATCATACTTTAGGGTTTGTCAAGACGATGGATGTGGCAGTGGACTCCATGCATCAGATTAAAGAAACTGCAAACCAGACCGGGGAATCTATCAGCCAGTTGGAGAATGGAATCGATGAGATCACCAATTTTGTGGGACAGATTTCCGGAATTTCTGCACGGACCAATCTTTTGGCTTTAAATGCGAGTATTGAAGCGGCACGAGCCGGAGAACAGGGAAGAGGCTTTGCAGTGGTGGCAGGTAATGTACAGCAGCTGGCTGAACAGTCCAAAGCAGCAAGTAACTCCATTCAGGAACTGGTACCCAAGATTCAGGCCAAACTGGAGGGTGTAAAATCTATCAATGAGCAGAACCGTTTATCTGTTGAGGAGGGAATTGACAAGATTTTAGATGCCAAGATCAAAGCCGAATCTTTAGGGGACATGCAGAAGAATTCCATAACCATGACCGAGCAGATTGTAGAGCGCAGCGACAAAACCAGAACGTATAGCGAACAGGTGCGCGATATGGCTCTTTCTCTGGACGAACTGGTTTCAAACTTTAAGAGCAGGGCTGATGAAATCGTAGACGATGCCAACAATGAAGGAGAAATCACGGGTCTGACCGAAGCGTCCTTTGCAAGGGTAAAAAGCATTGCAGAGGAATTACTGACTTTGTCGCATGCATCTATATAACATTATATTTATACAAAAAGAGCTGTGCACTGATTTACACTAAGTGTGATAGCTCAATTGACTGTATTTTTATAATTCAGAAATTAATCCGAATTTTGACTATTGCAGTCAAAATTCGGATTAAACGCATAGAAATTCTTCTCATTCAAGCGGCCCTGCACGATTATGAGGGCTTCATCGAACTGCTTATTTTTCCTATTTTATCAATAGATAATTTCTTTGTTATATGCTAAAATATATAATGAATAGAGTCATTATTTATATTTTGTCATGGAGGCATACTTTATGGGACAACGATTAACATGGGAGCAAATAGAAAAAAAATATCCTGATCAATGGGTGGGACTTACCGATATCGACTGGGAAGATGGAGCAAATATAAAATCAGCAATTGTAAGCTATATTGGAATGTCCAGTGCTGATTTACTTAGAATGCAAATAAAAGACAGAAACATTCATGCAACATATACGACACCGGATAATCTTGCTCCGATGGGGACAGTGGGGTATTTTGGATGAGGCAGTTTACATTACCGCTTAAAAAGAATACACAGAGACCGGTTGTAGTTTTGAATGAGTTCTATGACCTTGAAGTTATGCTTGATACCGGCGCACTTTTTCCGGTATGGGTTGAGGATGAAGAGCTTTTGAAAGAATTGGGTGGCGAGGTCGTCGCAGAGAATGTGGAATTTGCTGGCTTTGGTGGCAAGGCAAACGGCAGGCTTTATAAGATTTCGATGCTAAAAATCGGATTGTTGGTATTTCCAGAATTTCATATTATCGCTTGCAGGATGAATTTGCCATGTTATATGATGATGAGTGCGACTATGTTCCGGCATCTGATTTATGAAATAGACGATTATAATTACAGGTTTAATGTAAGTATTCCGGAAACGGAGTCAGAAGTACGAAATCTTCTCATATGGGATAGTGATGGCAGACTTCACGTTGCATGTAATAGCGCAGAGTAGTTTTTAACCATACTTCTACTGGTAAACAAGGGAAGCGGCGAGCCGTTTCCCCTGTTCATTATTCTACTGAAATAATCATTATCTTGGTTCTTTCATCGGATTACAGTCAAACACTGGATTAAACGCATAGAAGTTCTTCTCATTCAAGCCTCAGAATATTGTCATAAGTTAAGCACACCTTCTGTTCGACAGCCATATCCTCCATCAAATCTACAATTATATCACCTGTTGACTGGAACTGGGTGGAGCTGAACGGCATGCCGCTTGCAGCTTGAGACCAGATTCCTATTGTGTGATCCAAATAGTAGTTTGCAAATCCTGAATCCTCAATTTCTTCCATGTATAAGCCGCGTGTCAACTGGTGTACAATGGTTGCAACCATTTCAAGATGACCAAGTTCTTCTGTGCCGATGTTGGTAACAAAATTACGCATCTGAAATATACCGTAAAATGGGCATATCAGCAAAAGTATAGATTATTATATATAGACAAGTTATATTGAGACAAACAATAATTATATTTGTTATGTTATAGAATGCACTCATTGAGTGCATTCTATTGATATTTTGAACCGATATGAGTGAAGGAGGTGCAAACTATGGCACAGGCAATAATTAGTGTATGTATAGCTGAAAAATTAAAAAAACAGTTTGATGATTTATGCTCAGATTTTGGAATGACTGCATCTACAGCAATCAATGTGTTTGCGAGGGCAGTAGTACACGAGCGGAAATTCCATTTGGAATCGTATTTCCGGAACCCGAGATTACAAGAGAAAAAGCTATGCAGACATTTATGTTATTTAGGGAGCAGTCGGAAAAGAATTTTCCACAAGGCATTTCACTTGATGAAATAAATGAGGAAATTCGTAAGGCAAGGTATGGTGAGGAGAACACAGAATGATATGTTACGCAGTAATTGACACATATGTACTTGTTTCTGCGTTGATCTCCAATCATGCCGAAGCCGCTATTGTAAAACTTGTAGGTAGGTTGGTTAGTGATGAAATTGTCCCAGTTTATAGCGATGAAATTATATGTGGGTGCAGAGCGGTACTTGGTCGAAAGAAATTCAGATTTGAACAGGACAAGATATACTATATTCTGTTGGTTATAGAAAGATATGGTGTTATGATTGAGCCTTCTGTCACAGGAGTGATTTTGCCTGATAAGATAGACTTACCGTTCTATGAGGTTGTTATGGAGAAGAGAGAAGAAGGAGCATATTTGGTAACAGGTAATTTAAAGCATTTTCCTGCACAACCTTTTATTGTGACAGCACGTGAGATGCTCAAAATATTGGATGGAAAAGATATTTCAGGAAATATGCGAGTCAAACTTGTACATAGAATAATCCGAAACGATAAATGAAATAAGGCTTAAGCAAGCGAAATTTGCTAAGCCTTTATTTTTTGCTGGGAGAATACGGTTTTTTTTCGTCTGTTAATCCTAATAAATAATCAACACTGGTTTCGTGTAGTTGAGCTAACTTTATAAGTACATTGGTTGGAATATCATTCTCGCCAGTTTCATATTTTGAGTAGCCGGTTTGTGACATATCAATAAGTTTTGCTAACTTTGTCTGTGTCAAATCTTTATCTTCTCGTAAATCTCTAATGCGTGGGTACATGTATATTCACCTCAATTATTAGTATATGTAACCTGAAATAGATTATTGACATATAACCTGAAACAGGTTAAAATGTATCAACAGCTATATATTTTGGACATATACAAAGGTGTGATATGAAATGCTTAAAATCAAAACCAATATACTATGAGGGCGAACTCGCCATTGATACTTATTATGTGTTTCAATTTTTTATAAAGAATGAGATGGAAAATAATATTTAAAAAAGAAAACAATTATTGCATCTAATGATAGTATTGAATATGGTGATGTTTGTTCATATAGTTAATATGTTGATGGTAGAGGAAAATTATATGTCATAAAAGAATGTCAGATAATAATGCTTGATACTAATTGCAAGAATCGAGGGATTGGCTTGAAATTGAACAAATTCATATTTTTATGGGTGCTGATTCTTTATGGCGGTTTTTATGATTGGAATATTACGCTTATCGGTGCTTTTCTATGCCTGTATGCACTGTTGCTTAACTGTGGAAAACAAGGCAATTACAAGAAAGAAAAGAGGTTTATTCTTTGGATACCGGAACTCATTTTTGGGTTTCAAATAGCAGTTTCATTCTGGGCGGTTGATCGTTCGGTAAATACCGCGGGCATTGTGAGAGGCATCGTTATCCTTCTTTGGATGCACATTTGTTTTCAGTGGGGTAGCGGTATACGTATGCAGATGCTTCGTATGATACCTGATATGGGCAGTGTTATGGTCATTTTGGCTGTAATTGCATTATTTTTTGAAAAGACTAAGCGACTGTTTTGGATGGCAGAGCGCTTAGGTGGATTTTTTCAATATGCAAATACTTGTGCATTGTTTTTACTTCTTGGGATAATCATTCATAGTTTTGAATGGGAAAGAAAGAAGGAAAAGAAAAATAAAAAAGAAAAGTGGTTGGGAATCGGTAAAACAATAGTTTTAATAATTGGAATACTCTTAACCGGAAGCAGAAGCATTCTTATTATTGGGATACTATGGGGAATTATGCATAGCATGTGTCACAGGAGTTTCCGAAAAGTATTTATCTGTATGATTGCCGGATTAGGAATATTATCCGGATTATATTATGAATTTACAGGGGAGGGTACACAAAATATCAGCAGAATTTTTACTGTAATGAATTCTAACAGTACTTTGTATGGCAGAATTTTATATGATATAGATGGCATATCCATTCTGCTCAGACATCCGATGGGACTTGGATATCTTGGGTATAAATATGTTCAGCATACATTCCAGACGGGAGTCTATACGGTACGGTTTGTACATAATGATATTTTGCAGATTGGATTGGATTATGGTGTGATTCCGATGATTTTGTCGGTAATTTATATGGCATGGCAGATTATGAGAGGGAATCAGACGAAAGATGAGAAGACGGTTCTGACTGTTGTGATAGCAGCATTACTTGTGGATTTTCATATGCAGTATATGATGATAGCTTTTATTATCATTTTATGTCTCGATCAAGGTGTACAGTCAAAAAGACAACGGCGAACTGAGAGAATAGAGAACGGTATAGGATTCATAGTTATTCTGTTAGGATTTATTTATTGCTTCATACCATATTATGCGATTTATAAAGGTATGTATCGAATGGCACTTCAATTTATGCCGGATTATACTGAAGCACTGAGCATGGCGATGGAAGAGACAGACGATAAGAATACGGCATGTTCTTATGCGGATTTGATATTGCAACAGAATTTATATATAACAGAAGCCTATAATGTTAAGGCATATGCGGCAGCAATGGATGGAAATGTCGAATCTTTGATGGAAAATCAAGATGAAATATTGCGGTTGGAAAAGTATGACATAGAACGATATCGGAACTATGATTTGCTTTTGGAACAGATGGAGTTGCAGTGTTGGAATATAGGCAATGAACAGATGGTAGAACAGATCGAAGAGAAAAAAGCGGATATTAGGGAGCTGCTTAAGGGTGTGCAGGAGCATACAAATCCGATTGCATATAAACTTAGGGATGTTCCTGAATATACATGGTAGATAGTGTCAAATGATTTATGAAAAAACTGAGTCAAGAAAAAAGGCTCAGATGA
>CAZRKN010000121.1:0-5789 GCA_964600805.1 uncultured Bacteroides sp.
GAGCGCACATACCACCTCTGGTGGTATATCTGTGCGCACCCCGTAAACGGGGTGATTGCGTTACCTCGGCTTTTCAGTTCCTTTGCCCTTGTCATTCCGTATCGCCCTCGCTTTCATTTTCGGCATTGGGTAGAGTGCCTTGCGGAGGAGTGGTTTCTCGGCTTTCCGTTTCTTCTCATTCTGCTTTTTCTTCTCGTTGGCTACACGCTGTTTCGCCTGTTCCAATGCCTGTAATGCCTTTTCTAAATCTCTGCTGACTTCATTGTTGCTCTAAATCACTTTTGATACCTCGTTCTTTCTGTGCTGTGTTGATAGTTTCTGAAAATAAAAAAGGTAGCTGATTTTCCGTTAAGATAATCTGCTACCAAAAGTAAACAATATTCAGTTTTTTGTTGTTCCGTCAAATGATTTCAGTGTTTCAATGCATAGTTCTGTATCTTCCCGACAGACGTGAAGTTAAAAAGTTCTGCAAAACTGAAAAATTATCGCTTGTTTAAGTGAACTCTATAAAGGATACAAACAATTTCAACAACCAAAAATACACCCATGAGATAGATGAGATTTTTTCATATTTACCTTGCTTTCATATTTTTTTTAATTTTGATAATTGATAATACAGACAAAGCAACTAGCAATGTGTACAAAATAATCCATACCCAAACTGTAGTAGCTTCAGGTAATCGAACATTGATAAATACAAATATGAAACAAAATACAACACATACACCAATCAAAAATTCCCATGGTTTACAATCTTCTTGCTTTTGCTTTTTGAATTCATCTTCTGTCAACTCCTTATTACCCTCACCAGTATCTATAGTGTACAAATTTATTGGCATTCTTTCATCATTCATGTATTTTTACCTCCACTTTTTTAAATAAATTCTTATTTTTATTTTACCACATATATCTTCTTCATTCCACTCTTTTTTTAGTTGATCAGCTCTGATGTTTTTTGTATTATTTAGTGCGAATTATTTTTTCCTTTCAAAGCTGTTATATTACACAAAAATGAAGAGTCAGAATAATGCAAATTGTTTACGTTGCAGTATTTGTAGTTATAGCATACTCCATTTGAATAAATATTGCTTCAATATTCCTTTTTGCTGTAAATATTGACGGTCAACAGATAGGATAAAGCGTACACTGACAGTGAACATATAAGCAAAATGGCATTTCCTAATAAGATAGTAGTCAGACCGGGGGCTAAACAGTAATTAAGTGTACTGATAATTACCAACGCAATACCAACGCCGCAAAGCAAGCTGATAATTAAGAATGCATCACTTCTTTCTTCACCTCCTAAATAGAATAAGGGAAAGAAGAATGAGCATGTAAAAAGGCTTATACTAATCCCTAATGCAAATATAGAAATGGTATCAATACTATTATCAAAGGGACAACCATGTAACAGCCATGATAAGCTTATGCTTAATACTGCAAAAAGCGCTCCGACAAATAGCCATAATAACTGGCTGATAAAATAACTCTTTACAATAGCTGCCCTCTTTATCGGTAAAGTTAATTTATATTTTCCCCATTTAGAAGTAAACTCCTTTTTTATACCGGCAGCTGTATTTATTGAAAAGCCAACCATTCCTAACAGCACATAGCCTATAAGAAGTGGCTGGCTGATGACTGTAACAACAAAAATTCCAAACATAAGCATAAAAATCAAAAAAGTTTTTGCACCTGAACATACCGCCCAAAAATTATTTTTAAGTAATCCTTTCATACTCGTTCCCCCTTTATAAGTAGCAGCATGATTTCATCAACCGAAACATGGTCTACTACAACATCCCTGTATTTGCGCTGCGCTTCTTTCCCATTAGAAACTAAAACATCAGTCTGAAAGTCCCGCTTCCGATAAGCTATGATGTCACAGGGGTTTAATGCAAGAAATTGACTTTCCTTGCAGCGCATAACAGCATAATTATAAACTAAATCATTTTTAGTTGCTGTCATGATCAGTTTTCCGTTATGAATAAATGTGATATAATCCGCAACTTTTTCCAAATCGCTTGTGATATGGGAAGATAAAAGAATAGAATGGTTTTCTTCCTGTACAAATTCAAGGAAAACATCCAACATTTCATCGCGCATTATAGGGTCTAAACCACTTGTCGCTTCATCCAAAATCAATAGTTGTGGGTGATGTGACAGGGCAGCAGCAATTGCCAGCTTCATGGACATTCCTCTGGAATAATCTTTGATTTTTTGTTTAGCAGGTAAATGAAAGTCATCTAAGTATTTATTGAATAAAGCATTATCCCACTGCTTATAAAATCTCTCCATTACTTGTGATAATTGTTTTGCTGTCCAAAAGCCGGGAAAATTATCGCCGTCGTAAACTACACCGATTTTCTCTCGTATATCCGTATCTTCATCCGACATTTCCCTGCCAAACAGTTTTATAGTTCCATTGTCCCTTTTGACTGTATTTAAAATGCAACCGATTGTCGTAGTCTTACCCGCTCCGTTTTCGCCCACGAAGCCCATAATAGCTCCATATGGCAAAGAAAAAGAGAGCTTATCCAATTTAAAATTTGATTTTGGAAATGTCCTTGAAATCTGTTGTAATTCTAAAATGTTTTCCATGTTAATGCACACGCTCCTTTCTCACTATTCGTTCTCTTCATAGAATAAAGCTAACAACTCAGTCAATTTTTCAAGGGAAATATTACTCATTCGCCCAATTTCAGCGGCTGCCTGTAAATGCTCCTCGGCTATACGCTGTTGTTCCTCCTGATAAAATTCTTTATTCCGTGCCGATACAAAACTTCCTCTGCCAACCGTAGTTTCGATAAATCCATCCCTTTGTAGATCTTCATAGGCTTTTTGTACAGTGATAACGCTTACATGGATTGATTTTGCCAATGCCCGCATTGAGGGGATTGTATCACCTGTTTGTAATTCACCACTCATTATCATTGCCTTAATTTGTGATGTGATTTGTTCATAAATCGGTTTATTGGCATTGTTACTGATGATGATTTCCATGGTAGGTTCACCTCTTTTTCATGAGTGTACTTATTGTACAAGTACATTATAACACGTGCATATCGATTGTCAATACCTTGGTATTGTGATGTCGGGCGCTTTCTGGTAAAATACATATATTGACAATATTAAAGATATTGCAAAAGATAATACATAGATTGTTGCCGGGTTCATTTGAAGAGAATGGCGGCACCTGGAAAAAGAATATATTATATTAAATAAAAGGAGGAAGCATAATGGAAAAATATCTTGGAGAAAACACACCTAAGCTTGGATTTGGTCTTATGCGTCTGCCAAAGTTATCTGATGGCAGTATCGACATCGAGCAGACAAAAGTTATGGTAGACCTGTTTATGGAGGCAGGGTTTACATATTATGATACCGCGTATGTATATGATAACGGTGAATCAGAGAAAGCGGCAAAGGCGGCACTTGTAGACCGATACCCCAGGGAGAGCTACACTTTATGCACCAAACTATGCGCATGGATGGGCAAACATAGTGAAAAGGCGGCTAAGCAGCAGTTTTACACAAGTCTTGAACGTACCGGTGCGGGGTATTTTGATTACTACCTGCTCCACGCACTGCAGCGTAACAATTACAAGGTATATGATGAATATCATATATGGGACTTTGTAAAAGAACAAAAGGAAAAGGGACTTATTAAGAATTACGGATTTTCATTCCATGCAGATCCGGAGCTTTTAGAAGAACTTCTGACCGATCATCCTGACGTGGATTTCGTGCAGCTGCAGATAAACTATGCCGATTGGGAGAATCCCGGCGTAAGAGCACGTGAGTGCTGGGAGATTGCACGTAAACACGGTAAGTCGATTACCATAATGGAGCCTGTCAAGGGAGGCGCATTGGCAGACCCGGTGCCTGAGGTGCAGGAAGTATTAAAGTCAGCCAACCCTGATGTGTCGCTTGCATCATGGGCAGTCCGTTTTGCAGCATCTTTGGACGGCATCATTACGGTGCTTTCTGGTATGTCTGACATCGAACAGATGAAAGATAATATTTCCTACATGAAGGACTTTAAGCCGCTTAGTGAAGAAGAACAGGCAGTTATCCGCAAAGCGCAGGCAGTGTTAGAGGGAGATAAAGCGATTCCTTGTACTGCATGCCATTACTGTACCGATGGCTGTCCGAAAAACATTCCTATTCCGGAGATATTCTCGGTGAATAACCGCCAGAGGGGAAATGCTGCTTTCCGTGGAAGAAGGGAATACACGATTGCCACTCAAGGGAAAGGCAGGGCTTCCGACTGCATCGAGTGCGGTCAGTGCGAAAACGCATGCCCGCAGCAGATTAATGTTATTACAAGGTTGAAAGACTGTGCGGCGCAGTTTGAGCAGGAATAAAAAGAAAGATAGAATAAATGATAAGACAAATTAAGTATTTTCAAGCCGTTGTGCGTAACAACAGTTTTTCGGAAGCGGCAGAAGAATGCCATATTTCTCAATCAGCAATCTCCCAGCAGATACAGGCATTAGAGCGGGAGTTAGGTTTTCCTCTGCTTCAGCGTAAGGGGCGTAAATTTGAACTGACGCCTGCAGGGGAGTTTTTCTACAAGAAAAGTCTTGTGCTGGTTGCCGATTATGAGCAGATTATCCGGGAAGCAGGCAGACTTGCAGGAGGGGAACAGGAGTGTCTGAAGGTGGGATTCTTACGCTGTTACAGCGGACAGGAATTTCATCTTGCCTTGGAGGAATTTGCAGGAAAGTATCCGGATATTCCGGTGGAGGTTTTCTATGGAAATCATGATGAACTGTATCATATGCTTCTGAAAAATGAAATAGATTTAGCATTTAATGACCAACGCAGGGCATTTTCTGATGAATTTATGAATATGATCTTCACATCCTCAGTAACACATATTGAGATTGCAAGAAGAAACCCGATGTCTTCCCTGGATAAAGTTACGGTGCAGGAATTAAAGAATATGCCATGTATCCTTGTATCATCAGAAGCGGAAAAAGAAACCGAAGCAGAATATTACCATACGATTGTCGGCTTGCAGGGGGAAAAGCTGTTTGCCGATAATATGGAAGAGGCAAGGACGCTTGTAATCAGCGGAAAAGGATTTATGCCAAGCGAGGGAACACCCATAGAGGGCAGTCTTGGTACTAATATCGTGAGGATTCCGTTGTATCGTGGTGATGAGCCGTTGAAGCGGAATTATTGTGCTTTTTGGAAAAAAGAAAATGCAAAAAGGATGTCGGAGGAATTCGCTGAAATTTTACGGAGCAAATTTGAACTGTAAAAATTACATGGAAACATACAAAGGATTTTTATCAATCAGAACCGTTTTAAATCATAGTCTAAAACGGTTCTGATTAACATAAGGGCAGTTCGCGAAGCGTGCTGTCCGTTGTTTTTGTATAAGAAAAACTTATTATAGATTACTGAAAATCGAATTGATTGATAAGTCTCTTTTTAATAAAATGTAAATATAAAAAAAGATATTTGATAGGAGGACTACAATGAAAGAACTCATTTTATACTTTTCACGGGCAGATGAAAATTATTTTGGCGGGAGCCTGAAATACATTGAAAAAGGCAACACAGAGGTTGTGGCAGAAAAAGCAGCTGCCATTACAGACGCAGATTTATTCAAGGTTGTGCCTGTAAAGCCATATTCCGCAGATTACAACACCTGTATTGAACAGGCAAAGAAAGACTTACAAAGCGGTGTACGTCCTGAAGTTGTGACAATGCCGGAGAATATGGATCAGTATGATTTAGTGACAGTCATGTACCCGAATTATTGGGGAACAATGCCGATG
>CAZRKN010000122.1:0-5627 GCA_964600805.1 uncultured Bacteroides sp.
CTTATAGGAAATTATGCCGCAGCATAAATCATTCCATTGAGAATGCGAAGCATTCTCTTAATTGTCGCTGCCGAGCGACGATTTTTTACATTATAAGAAATCACGCCGCAGCATAAATCATTCCATTGAGAATGCGAAGCATTCTCATAATCGTCGCTGCCGAGCGACGATTTTTTACATTAGGATGTTTCGCAAAGTGTGGTATTAGTTGTTTCTCGTTGTCTTTTTGTTGTCATTCCCTTTTTATAATGAAAACATAAAGAAAAAGGGAGGGTGACTTATGTGGTCAATTTTGAAAAGAGAGGTTAAAAATTATTTAAAAAGACCTCTGTTCTGGATTGGTATCGCAGTTGTAATTATAATGGTGCTTCTAAATGTAGGTCCCTACATGAATATCCATTATCTTGCAGATGGTGAGGAAATCGTAAATGATTATCCGGAAATCTTTTGCGATGAGGATGTTTATGATGGATATGTGCCGACGGAGGAAGGGCTGAGGCGGGAAGTTTGGGAAGAACAGATAAAGGAAACCCTGATTTCTGTAATGCAGATGGACGATACCGAAGCACAGTCTGTTATCGATGAAATGAAGGAAATGGACATTATGGCAGCCTGCAAGTATCTGGAAAATTACAGATTCTATGGCGCATATTATACTTATGAGCATACGGCTTATCATAAAGAAACGCGTGAAGAAATCAATTCTTATATTGCAGAAAAATTGGAAAACAGAACATTTTCGTATTACTTTTCACGAAAGTTTGCAGACTTTGCGGGAGTGATGATGGGATTTTTTGCAACGGTTTTATTTTCCGTTTTGTTTATGCAGGATACGAAGAAGAATAACTATGAGCTTCTCCATACAAAACCTGTCAGTGCAGGAAACTATTTGTTAGGCAAAGTAGGCGGCGGTTTTGCAGTCTGCCTTATTATACTCTCAGTCTTAAATCTGATATTCTTCGCTTTATGCTCATTATTAACGAAAAACAACGGATTTGAAGTAAGGCTGACGGATTTTTTATTGGCAACCTGTTATTATATTCTGCCGAATATGCTGATGATTGTAAGCGTCTATAGCTTAATTTCACTGTTATTTAAAAGTCCGCTGCCTGCAGTGCCGCTTTTGTTTCTTTATATGGTGTATTCAAATATGGGCAGCAGTAATGCTGAAGGTGTGTTTGGATATTATGGCATGCCGTTAGCGATTATGGTGCGGTTTCCGGGGAGATTTTTTGATACTACGCCACCTCCAATGATATTGCTTAACCAGAGTTTCTTAATCTTAGCTTCTGTAGGAATTATTTTTATCTCCATACAGATATGGAAAAGGAGGCGGGTTTATTGAAATACGAAATGAAAATCGCACTTCCTTTTTATAAAATTGCCTATGCAGCATTTTTTACCGTGATGTTAAGCATTGTCAGAGGGGTAGCTTACACTAATGAAATTGGGATTGCACTGGAACCTCCAATGGCAATACTTGCAGCCTCTTTTTGTGCAGATACCTATACGCAGGAGGTTACAAGCAAACGGTCAGAAATACAAAGGCTTTGTCCTATGAAAAAGAGAATGTATTGTATATACAAAAGACTTGTGATACAGGGAATATTCCTGTTGACTGTTTCAGTCATTGGATATGGACTGTTTTTCCTTTTTCAAAAACCAATAACATTTGAAATAGATAAAAATATTGTAGGAAACGAAATATATCAATTTTTCATATACTTTGCAGCTATTATTGTCACACTCGGATTCTGGGGGCTTTTATCGAATCTGCTTTCCTGTATATTTCGGAATATGTGGGTGGGAATCGGTGTCTGCCTGATGTTGCTGCTCACTACAATTTCCATTCTTGGTGACAGATATTTAGGAGCATGGAACTTATTTTCCTATACATTCAGAGATGTAGAGAATAGCGGTGACTTTAGCTGGATATGCGGAAAAGTTGTTTGTATATGTATCGGAATGATAATGGCAGCGATATTGCCTAAGATAATTGATAAAAGAGGTTGAGAAAGGAGTTGGGTTTTATATGGGAATTACAATTGATGATTTAACAGTAACATTCAAGAATAAAGTAACGGCAATCGACCATGCCAGTCTGGAGATTCCAAAGGGAATCTTCGGGCTGTTAGGGGAAAACGGGGCAGGTAAGACGACATTGATGAGGGTATTGACGACAGTGTTATCGCCTACAAGCGGAACCGTAACCCTTGACGGAATACTCTACAGCGAAGGGAATTATGAGAAAATACAGAGAAAAATAGGGTATTTACCACAGGAGATTGACTTGTATCCGGGATTGACAGTACAGGAATGTCTGGAATATATGGGGGATTTATCAGGTATTCCCAGACAGATATGCAAGGAACGCATCGGGTACTACCTTGAAAAAACAAGTCTGACAGAGCATCGCAAAAAGAAAATAAAACAGTTGTCGGGAGGCATGAAACGAAGAGTCGGGCTTGTTCAGGCGCTTTTAAATGAGCCGGAGTTTTTAATTGTTGACGAACCCACAACCGGCTTAGATCCGGAAGAGCGTATCCGCATCAGAAACCTGCTGGTTGATTTTTCTGAAGGACGTACCGTTTTATTTTCGACCCATGTGGTAGAAGATTTGGCATCCACCTGCAATCAGCTTGCCGTTATGAAAAAAGGACATTTTTTGTATGCAGGGAGTGTGTTAGAATTGCTGGAAAATGCAAAAGGAATTGTGTGGGAGTTTGTAACGGATGATTCCGTACAGGCGAGGGAAGTGGAAAAAAAGTATCTGATTTCTGCGAAACAGTATACGGAGAAAGGAATACAACTGCGGATTTTGAGTAAAGAAAAACCGGATGTGGACTGTAAACCGGATAGGGCAACGCTGGAAGATGCCTATATTTATCTGACGAATCAGTAATAGTCATCATATCTTTTCTCTTACGTCCATGTATGATACAATAAGCTCAGGCTCAATAGTCTGAGCTTGTGATATTTTTTGCCACTTCCGCGGCAGAGAATATAGAAGGAGATAAAATAAATGGCGATAGAAAAAGTAAAAGCATATTTTAAGGAACATGAGATGGAAGAAAAAGTTCAGGAATTGGATATGTCCAGCGCAACGGTGGAGCTTGCCGCCGCAGCCCTGAACTGTGAGCCGCAGAGGATAGCTAAGACGCTTTCATTTATGGTTGATGGTCATGCGGTGCTGGTGGTGACTGCTGGAGATGCCAGAATCGATAATTCAAAGTATAAAGCGCAGTTTGGTGCAAAGGCTAAGATGCTCTCACCGGAAGAAGCGGAGACGCTTGTAGGACATGCTGTTGGCGGTGTATGCCCTTTTGCGGTAAATGAAGGAGTGGACATATACCTTGATGTATCGCTGAAACGCTTCGATACGGTTTTTCCTGCCTGTGGAAGTTCCAACAGTGCGATAGAGCTTACGATTGCCGAACTGGAGGAATATTCAGGATATATAAGCTGGGTTGATGTATGTAAAGGGTATTAGGAACTGAAAAGTGGTCTTGATATTATTGGAGTAACAAATAGAAATTTGTTTTGAGGAGGATATGATGAAAGTAGGATATGGTGTCTTTGGAAAAGGCATATAACGGTCATGTAATCACAGAAGCGTTCTTTGAAGGAAAATTTGGCGTTATTGACCCGATTTACGGGTATTTCTTTTATGAAGATGAGCCATTAGATGCATATACACTCATGATTAAATCAGATTATTTGAAAGACTATAATATGGAATACAGGGAGCTTTTTAGAAAAATTGCAATCAGTGAATATGATCCTCAGGATACTGATAATGATTATTCAATTTCAAGTGTGAATGATTATTACCGATTGTATTGCGCCACGTATGTTTGATGTGATGGTTATGTGTGATATGACAGACTATTTTAATTTACAGGCTGCCGATATTATAACGACAAGAGAAGTTTACAAAAATTTTTTGGCTGGCTACTCTCATCATATTAATGTGACAGAAACGGAGCGGGCATCCTTCAATGATTGGATAGTTATTCGTCATTTTCAGTTACAAGCAACCATTGTTGAGATATTTGGTTTAGATTGTATTGACAATGATTTCATTGACAAACAGCTACAGTGGATTAGAAGTTGGGAAGAACAGTTTTGTACCGAGATATAAAAGCAACGCCCGGTTTACAAAATTCCATGTCTGAGTGATAGAATTGCAACCGCCTGTAAGTATATACTTGATACAAAAAATAAAGGGAGGACGTGACATGAATGTTGCGGATAGAATTCAAAATTTAAGAAAAATAAAGGGGATATCGCAGGAACAATTGGCGGAGGCGATTGGTGTTTCAAGGCAAGCTGTTTCAAAATGGGAAAGTGAACAAAGTACGCTGGATTTGGATAAGATTGTATTGATGAGTGATTTTTTTGATGTAACAACAGATTAGTACATTCGATTTGGAACATCATAATCATTGGGGGCGGTCTTGGCATTAGCGAAAAAGCAGATGAGTATTCAGTTATGACCTATGTTTTGGATTCGAAATCCTTTGCAATAACAGGAGGCGAGTTCGGAATTGAAGCATCAGTTATTGCTCTTATTGGATACATTGTTGTTACGTTAATAGCCTTTGTTATGATAAAGAGAAGAGCAATAATCCACTCAATTCAAGTTTGACTTTCTGATTTCAAGAGATTGAGCTATTCAAAATGGTAACTTGCATAATATTAAGATAGCCAATATACTATAATAACAGTGATTATTATAGGGAGGTAATGCAGATGGGAGTTGTAGAAGCAGAGAAGTTCATTTCCATAATTAACAGGGAAAAATTTGATTATACAAAATGGCAGCAGCATTTGTTTGATGATATGACATTAGAAGAATTAAATGAAGCGGCAGCAGCATTTGCTAAGGAAACTCCGATTTTTCCTAAATAATATCACAAGATACAAATCAACAATGGTTATACAGTTTTCCTATCTGTTAATTATTTACACACATAGGTTACAAAAGACCCAAGAATCTGACTATTTGACTCTTTTACAGGTGAGATTCCAAATCCGTTTTTTAACCATAAACGGTGAGAAGCAATGTTATGGATTTCACAATAAGCACGTACCTGATATGTCTTTTTCTCTTCTTCCATTTCTATAATTTTTTGCACTAAACATGAAGCGATGCCTTTTTTATGATTGTCTTCATCAAGAACTTCTATAAGGTTTATAAATGCTTCATTCGCCGGAACAGGAGCCTCAATATCCCGATGAAAGACTACTGCAAAACCAAGGATACCCTCATCTTCTGCGATAATGAAATAACTTCTTCCTTCAAAGAGAGGGGCAGCCTGTGGGCGGACATTTATAATAAATTCCCTGTCGGTTTCATTACCCATTCTCAGATTCATTTTAACAAGCCTCCGATTTTTATTTTTGCTATATTTTACAATGTTTCCGCATTCTAGGCAAGGACGTTTATAAAATAGTTGTTAAATCCCCTGCCCCTTATGTTATATTTGACATAGGGAAAGCCATAGAAGCGGCTCTACCCTACAATATTATAAATTTATCTCATTACAAGGATGCCGTCACTATTGTGAGTATGAAGTGAACCCCTTTTGTTAGACAAAATAAAAGTCTAATGAAGGGGGATATTT
>CAZRKN010000123.1:0-5604 GCA_964600805.1 uncultured Bacteroides sp.
TGAGATGGCGTATAGAGGAATATTTCAAGTTCAAAAAACAGCAGTTTGAGCTGGAAGACCTGCGGGTGATGTCCCTGCAGTCCATCCGCAACCTGAATCTGCTTGCCACCCTTGCGGCAGGATATATCGGACTGACATCGACTGTCCACAGTGAGAGTATCTTCCTAAGAGAATTAAAGGAATGTTCCAAACGTATTTATGAGATTCCAAAATTCATATTTTACGCGTTAGGCTATGCACTGGAGAGTATCCTATCCATGAGCAGGAAAGGAATAAGCAGCTTCTTTCCTGAAAAAGCAAAATCACAACAGCTAAATCTATTTGAGCACTTTAAAATAACGGATGTCGGAGCATTAGTATTTTAAAAATGGGGAAACTCAAAGTATAGCAGCTTTTAATGTTAAATCCAACCAAATGTGGTATGATAGGTTTGAGGTTGATTGTTGATAAAAACTTGTTTATTATAGGAACATATTATAATGGAAAGACTAAATTGGCAATTGGTTTTTGTTGTAAGCATAAATTTTTAATGATATCATTAAAGAGAGGATGAAGAAAGTATATTTATGAAAGATTTAGAAATGGCTAAAAAACGTGATCATAAAATATTGATTACAGATGAGGCTATTAATAAAGTGCCGTTGGTTCAATATAAAGAAATTCCGGAAAGCGAATATTTAATGTTGCAGGAATTGGCAAAAGAAGTATTAATAGTTTCAAAAAATGAGAACGATTCTAATGAGGTTGCGCTTACATACAGCCTTGATTACCGAAATTTGATTGCAGAAGGTAAAGAGTATATAGGTGTTGCTTTGGGTGATGAACATTCGGTTGATCCATGTATAAATACGACGTCATATCACCTAATTACAACTTCCTTGGAATGTGTAGTCATTGTACTCCATAATCATCCGTCATTGTCAAAATTTTCACTTGAGGATATAAAGTTTTTTTTAATCAATGGATCTGTCAAAATGATGGTAGTAGTTACAAATTTAGGAAGCATTTCTTATCTGGTAAAAAGAGATAGGTTTTATAGGAAAAAGGCAATAGAAATATATAATCATGCTATTAGTCTGCACAATGAAGGAAGTGATATACATGATTATCAAAAGGCAGTTTCTTATTTTTTATCAAATTGTCACGATGCCAATATTGTTTATGAAGATCGCTAGGAGGTATGGATATGTCTGAAAGGATTATTTTAAGTGAAAAACTGGAAGATAATAAAGCAGCTGCTGAATGGGGGATAAAACAAGCAGACTTGATTAAGAAAGGCGAAGAAATTACGCAAAGACTGATAAAAAAATATACACCTATAATTTTGTCGCGAAATGCACAGGAAGCAAAAGGGAGTAATTGATTAATTTTTTATATAATACACAATAAGTTCAGGCTCGACAGCCTGAGCTTGTGATATTTTTTGCCGTTTCCGCGGCAGAGGATATAGAAGGAGATAAAAAGAATAGCAATAGAAAAAGTAAAAGTATACTTTAAGGAACATGGGATGGAAGAAAGAGTTCAGGAATTGGATATGTCCAGCGCAACGGTGGAGCTTGCCGCCGCAGCCCTGAACTGTGAGCCGCAGAGGATAGCTAAGACGCTTTCATTTATGGTTGATAGTCATGCGGTGATGGTGGTGACTGCCGGGGATGCCAGAATCGATAATTCGAAATATAAGGTGCAGTTTAGTGCAAAAGCTAAAATGCTCTCACCGGAAGAAGCAGAGACACTTGTGGGTCATGCCGTTGGCGGAGTATGTCCTTTTGCGGTTAATGAAGGAGTGGATATATACCTTGACGTATCACTGAAACGCTTTGATACGGTTTTCCCTGCCTGTGGAAGTTCCAACAGTGCGATTGAGCTTACGATTGGCGAATTAGAGGAACATTCAGAATATATAAGCTGGGTGGATGTATGTAAAGGGTATTAGGAACTGAAAAGTGGTCTTGATATTATCGGAGTAACAAACCGGAATTTGTAGTAGGAAAAATGATGAAAAAATATAAAATATTCTTAATTGGAGTAATAAGTTTATTGATTTTTGGACTATTGCTTCCACAGCCAATTCAAGCATTAATGGTGTTAGTTGAATCACCTGTTAAAGATTTTTTTTCACGACATTCATTATTACTATGTGTTGCAGTTGGAATAATTCAGGGATTGTTTGAAGAAGGCGGATACTACCTTGTATTTAGAACTGTGCTTAAATGCGAAAAATCCAAGGAAACACCGATTGTATTTGGATTAGGGCGTAGCGGCTTACATACGATATTTGATGTTGGAACAATTTTTTCTGCTGGTATGAGTATTTTTGGCTGTTTAATTACTGTTGTCGGAAGAGTTTTGAGTTTCGGAGCGTTGATGGGATTAACTGTGATGGATTATAAATCCATTACAAAAAAACGAGTGGTATATTTAGTTTTAAGTATAGTGCTTCATGCAATTATGAATGGAGTGCTATATGCCAATGAATTGGAGCTTATAAATGTCAATAATCATTTTGATTCCATGTTCATGATTAGTTTTTCATGTGTTGTAATAATAATTTCAATGTTAATATGCAAAAACTCATTAAGTGAAGAAGTCTGACAAATTAAGTAACGGAAACAGTTCTTTCAATACAACATTTTCAGGGGGACAAGGTTGTATGAGCAACAAAACTTGTGATGAAAAATCGGTAATTCGCAGCATAATTATTTCAAGCCAGCACTTGGATAAAAGAAGCTCTAAAAGTATTGAGGAAATTGTCTCGGATATATGCGGTTTGCAGTATGACCCGAATCCGACAATCCATTTGAACCATTATATGATGCTTTGGAACAGAAAAAAGGACTTTACTGTAGAGGATTTAGATGCTGCGGCGTATAAAGAGTTTAAAATTACGGAAGCATTTGCATTCAAGCGTAATATGTTTTTTGTTCCGACTAATGAATTTGCAATTTATCGTGCCGCACTAAAGGATGTTGTAAGATGGGGGTCTTCGGATGAAAGCTGGTTAGCGGCGGCGAACAGCCCAGGCGACATGGCTGCGGAAGAGGAATTGAAGAATGGGCTAAAGAATCAGCCCGGCATGACAACCAGCCAGATATGGGAGTGTCTGCATTTATCAGATGAATGGAATGCGTATGTAAAAGGAAGAAAGGCAGGCAATCTCAGCTTTGAACTGCCCATATTCCGCGCATTTTACAGGCTGAAACGCAAAACTGATCTGGTAACCTGCGGCAGAAATCCGGGAACATTCAAAGAACCGCTTTATATCCTGAAGGAAAATATAGGCATAAATGAATGGCCAAACTCCGGAATCGACAAAAATGACGCCAGAGCCTATATCATCGAAAAGCTTATAGCTTCTTTTGGAGTAACATATCCCGTGCATATATCTCATATAACGGGAATTCCGACTGTCGAAGTTACGCCCTTCTTTTCTGAATTGGAACAGGAAGGAAAAATATCGCCAGTGAAGGTCGGAAAAAAGTCATGTTACATTCATTCGTCAAAGACAGAGCTGCTTGATAAATGTGCAGCTCAGGACAGCGAAGAAGTCCGTCTCATTTCACCTATGGATATTCTTGTGCGCGACCAGACATGGCTGAAAACGTTTTTTGATTATTCATATACATTTGAGTACTTCAAGAAAAAAGGGATGAAATGGCCGCTGTCGATTCTTGTAGGAAATCGGTTTGCAGGGTATTTTGATTGCAAGATGGAGTGGCGGACCAAGAGATTCATAATAAAAGAGAAAAACATATTCGACTCCGCTTTTAACGAATACAAGGGTATTGATGCTGCGATTGAGGAATTAGCAGCTTTTCATGAGGCTAAAGAAATTATAGAAAAGGTGAAATAATAATTAGTACATGTGATAGCAGAATTGGCAAAAAAATATATGAAAAGAATAAATCCTGACATAGGGTGTCAGATTTTTTTTGGTATGATATCAGTACGAAGCTGCATCTTAAGGATGCATATGATGAGCGAGGTCGCGGAGGCATTTATGTACGAAAGGATGCTTAATAAACAGGCGGCACCTACAATGGAAGAAATGACAGAATTCTGTGGTAAAAATGCAGAGAGCTTTTCTATGCTGAACGAATGGCTGACATCCATTTTTAATACAGAGCAAAAAGTTGTCTTTCCGTATGGAAATAATTATGGCTGGGGAGTTGCTCATAAAAAGAAGAACAAGCTTATATGTAACGTTTTTGCTGAGGACAATGCTTTTACTGTTATGATGCGGTTATCGGATAAGCAATATAAAACTGTTTATGATAAACTTCAGAAATACACACAAGAATATATAGACAACAAGTATCCCTGCGTTGATGGAGGATGGATTCACTATCGTGTTACCTGCAGGGAAAACCTTGATGATATAAAGGTATTGTTGTACCGCATAAATTTAAAAGTCCTTCACAAACCATAGTCGTGTCTCCTTTCATTTTTTTGAAGTTTGCAGTAGATATCTGATGCAGGTATTTGATATAAATCTCCTGTTCCAGATGTAATTTACAGTCATCCGCAAGCTGATTGGCAAGAGTGGTATCCTGCAGGTTGTCGGTGAGACAATGCAGATATAAATTGTCTTCAGCAGAAAGTTCTTTCGTTACGATAATTTGTATATGAAAAGTCTCTTTATTGATATAATACACGCCATTGGAGATTTTTGCAACAGGCAATTTCCGTTCCTGTTTAAGGTGATTTATAAGCTTACGTGGGTAATGACAGCTTAAAAGCGTCAGACTGACATCGAGACTGGAGTATCCTATGCCTTTAATCTCAAGGAGGTTGAGCGTTTTAAAAATCTGTGCGATATTTTTGGAAATTCGTTCATCTGTCAGTTTTTTAAATAACGAGTAAGTCAATTCGATAGCTATTTTTGCCGAGCGGATATTCGGATATATATTCCAGAATGTGAGAATAATTTTCGAGCTCAATTTGGAAAGCACAGGAAGCGGCTTCATGCCAGTTGACGCGTGGTTTAGATGTATGAGACATAAAATGATACCTTTCATAGTAGAAAGCCTTATGTTGACGGCTTGTTAGACATAAGAATTTGAGAATATAAATATCAGATAACGCATTTATATCATAAACGGAGTGCGGTTGCAAATGTTTTTTGAATGCGATATGTAGAAAAAATAAAACGGAACAGTGGAATGTATTTCAGTTATTTCAACATATAGGATAATTTAAAATCAATTTTTCAACACAGACACGAAATATAGTATTGTGCATTTTTAACATAGTAGAGGATTTTATTATGGCAAAGTCTTTGAAAAAACTACGCCATTTTCACAACAAGCGTTATACAGAAGCGTTCATCACGAATATCCGCATACACCTCTCCGCCCATGAGCGACATCAGCCGTTTGCAGATAAAAAGTCCAAGCCCGTTGCCCTGTACCTTATCCGCATTATTTCCACGATGAAAGCTCTCGAATATCTGCGGCAGTTCTTTCGCTTCAAGCGTACAGCCTGTATTTGATACCGTGATAAGCTCACAGCCGTCCATTTTATCAAAGCTAATCTCAATTCGTCTGCCGTCGCCGTATTTGATCGCATTTTCGATCAGATTTTGCAGGCACTCTGCAAGGCGGTCGG
>CAZRKN010000124.1:0-5583 GCA_964600805.1 uncultured Bacteroides sp.
ATGGATAATGAATAGTTATCCGTCTGAAAATGAGATTCATGTTTGCACCATATAAAATGCTATATTGAATCATAAAATCAATGAATATCCCTTATATAGGAGTTGGAGTGTATATGAAGAGACAAAAAGAAAATATACATGTGTTGGATTGGGGGAAAATTATCGAGAGCAATTCGGCGGAGTCAGTGCAGGCGGGTGAAAGTTTAATTAGCTATCAAACAATCAATAAGGGAATTCTGTTTGAGGATGTAATAGAAAGATTACTGTCTGCTATGTTTCCAGACGAAACTTGGAAAAGAACTGGAGAATCCCATGATGGGAAAAGAGATTTTACATATCCTGCTGAAGAATATTTAGAAGAGCAGAAGTGGGCTGAATGTAAAAATTACAATAGTAATCTATCTATTAATATCATTGCACCAACCCTTATTATGGGCGCTATTAAAAGCATTGAATGTATATTATTTTTTTCCTATAGCCCTCTGAATGATACTGCGATTGAAAATCTTTTGAGTTATACAAAATTGAGAAAGTCGACCGTTAAAATTTATGATGGTAATCTCCTTGAGAGCTTAATTTGCAAATATCACACTTACCTTGAGGAATTCTTTCCCAATACTAATTTTGAAAAGGCTTATGAGGAACTTGAAAAGAAACAACTCCGTATTGTTAAAACATTGTGCGATTTAAATGGCAACAAAGTGTCTCCAACACATCGTTTTGAGTTGGGAGAATTATTCTATTTTCATTTAATTATACAAAATCTTACATGGGATCATTTGGATTTTGATATATCTATGAAAACAGGCACCAAAAAAATATTGTGTTGCAAGAACTTCACCACAAGTAAGGTATCACTCCCGCCTGAAGGAATGGAAGGTTATTCGGTCTTATGTGAGGCGCTTAGTGCTGGCAATACTAGTTGTACGGCTAAGATCATTATTAATGGCAATACAAAAAAGGTCACCGAAAAGATTACGGTTCAAGATGAACCGTATCTTGCTTGGTCAGGAGAAAATGCAATTAAAGCATTAAAAGATGGGCAGCAGCATCTTGAAGAAAAGAATGTGATGCCACTGTTTATTGTAGGAGAAAGCGGAACTGGCAAGAGCACATTAACAGAGATATTATTGCAACAACAAAAAGTTCAGGAGTTTTACAGAATATTAAAAATAGACTTGACTTTGACTCGGAATAATTGTATGAGAAACCTGTTTTCCCAAATTTGGGGGATGCAGAGCAAAGAGGCGACACCAAAAGAGCAAATAGAAGATGACGAAGCTGCCCTATCTCTGTTAGTCAGTAATTATGCTGAAAGTGCAGATATGATTGCCCAGACAGTAATGGCGTTTTATAGTTCAGACCATCCGTATCTGTTCGTAGTTGATGATGTTCAGAAGATTAACAGACCATTTATTTCTTTGTTTCAGGAACTGGATAAACAGGCACATGAACAAAAATGTCCCATTTATTATTTATTTTCTTTAAATGAAGAGGAAACTTCTCTTGATGAATTACTTTCACGCTTAAATTGGGACAAAAACTATCAAAATCGAAAATATAATATTGTTAAGACGACGAAGTTTAAAAAAAAGGATATTATTATTTATATAAAAACTCGGTATGGACTGCAAGATATTGATGAGTATTTTGACAATTTTGAAAAAGAAATCAGTCCGTTGGTACTACACAGCTTTTGTGCCGGAATGAAAAAGGAGCGAGTCATTGCTCAGATACCTGGTGATAAAATATATCAAATTGTCGATCCTTTTAAATTTTCCGAGGGAATACAGCAAATTCTTTATGCTTCTGTTCCGCTAAAGAAAATCTGTGACTTGCTGGATAAAGGAGGGCAAGCGGAATTTCTGCTGAAATATCTATATATCGTAGATACATTTAGTTCCAATATGGAATCCAAATATATCGATATTCTTCAGCGATTAATTGATCAGGGAATTTTAAAGGAAAAAGATGGTGCAATCACATTTTATCATGTTAAGATCCGTACAGAAATTGGAAAAACGCTTGTATTTTCAGAGGAGGATTATGCTGACATTTTTGCCAGTTGTGACACAAATGATGTTGCAAAAGCAATATGTGCACTTAAACAGATTGGTCGGTTACGAAAGGGAACTACTTTTTTGGAAAACTTCTTTTCTTCGAGCGTCAGTATTAGAAAAGGTGAGCAGCGGCAGCAGATATGCAAATTGATTTTTCAACAGCTAGGAAAACTATCTGATATTGGTCTGTCCTCTGTTGCGCTCCAATTTGTAAAGATGCAATTTACCGCTTTGTACGAAGAGCAGGGGTATAAGTCTTTTTTTAACTTTTTAAAACACGTTGCTGATTCTGCTTTGCAAAACACTTGGGATATTGATGAAACATGTACTGAGAACATGGCTTTTTTCATTAAAAAATTTTTTGATCGTGCGTTGAGCACATATAACCATCAAGAATGTTTGAATTATTTTAGAAAATATGAGAAAATTTTTAATACGCTAAAGCATATTTCAAATAATAGACGGAATTTTTGGCTTTCTCATTACGCAAATCGAGCAGCCATTGCGCTAGATAGAGAAAGTATTCCATTGAAAGCAGAGCCGTCTGCGGTAACGGATCTGTATAATCTCTCCGAATTTTATAGTAAGCAAACAAATGACCAAGATCAGCTACTGCTACAAATAACTGTAGACAATTTCAACCGTCATTATGTATACCGACATGATCTTACTATTGACCATATAAACGATATTTATGGAAAACTCGTCCAACTCAAAGACAAAGGAATGACAGATTCAATGGTTTTAGATTACCATTTGCTTCTTTTGGAATATCTGCGCATTCAAATGATACCTGTGGGTACACATGATATACAGAACTTATTGTGTCGAGTGTGTAATACCTACCAAAGAAGCACTTCTGCATTTTACACAATAAAGCTTTATATTTTAGAAATAACTATTCTACTCAGTCTCCACCGCTGGTCGGAGGTCGTTAAACGCTTATCACAAACTTATGAATTTGCTTATAAACAGGAAATGCGCTCATATATATATAAACTAGCATATATTAAAATGCATCTTATAATATTTGAAAAGGGCAGTGAAGATTCTACCGAAGTGTATAAACAAGCTGTCTTAGCTATGGAGCAAATGATGGATATACATGGAAATATGGTGCAGAATTTGAAACGCGAGATATTTCTCTTAGTTCGTATAATGCAAATTATTATGAAGTATAAGCCTGACGAAATATCAGGAATTATTAGCAATTTTAGCCAAGATAATAAGGAACTTTTGAATGAAATTTGCTCATATGTTCAAGGAAATGCAACTAAGATAGACGAATTGCTTCATATGCAAAGTTTCTTTGTAGTTGACGGTATAAGTTTTCCATTAATTTAGATAATGTTTTGTAATAACTCTACATTTGCCTGTCTGTCAATAACAATATCATTATAATCTTTTCGACAGTATTTCCAAAGGCTGTTTCCGCGGGCAGCTAAAAAGGTATCTACAAAATAAAGCAAAGGTATCCTATAATTTCTGATCTGATATGGAATAAAATTTAAAAAATCTATTTCACTGGCATCTCGGGAAGGAGCTGGACATCTGTACTGTCCAACTTCATTTATATTCAAATTATCAGTTACTGAGTCTAAATATAGATCCGAATTAGCAATTGTAGAACAATCCAAAATAAAGTAGTCTTTACTGGAAAATTGATATTGCTTGAGAAAATAAGCACAAGCAGTATTGATATATTTGCCAATTTGAATGGGAATATTTTCATGTTTTGACATAAAAATACCTTTGGTATCTTCTTTTAAATTTGCCCCCATGCCGCTGCCATATGTGGAAGCACCACAATGATACGCAACTGCATCTGTGACACAGATTGTTTGATATTGAAATTTTCGGAGGCGCAGGCACAAATCAATATCGGAATATGAGTGTACTAGCATTTCGTCAAATCCTCCTATATTGGTGAATAAATCTCGCCTGATTGCAGAGCAAGCTGCACAGGCCGCCAATGGATAATGATTTTTCTGTATTAATGCAAAATCTTTTGAACGCCCCGCATATGGATGAGGAAAATTATAATAACTTGAGGTTATTCCAAATTCTAATAGATTTCCAGTAATAATATTTAAGAGTTTTGCTGATGCATAACCAATTCCGTCCATCGTGATTCCTTCTGTTAGAGCTTTATGAAAGTTGCTTGTCACGCAGATGTCCGCATCGCAGAAAATCAAAATCTCTCCATGGGCATACTCTACACCTAAATTGATTGCTTTGGAATACATCAGATTTGAATCCCTTGTTATAATCGTGCAACGTTTGCCAAGTTCCCATTCAGAATCAATTTGCGAGCCATTTGCGTTATTGTCTACAATAATAATTTCACTTTCTGAACAGTCCAGTGTTTTTAAAAGAGAGTCTATGCAAAGAGTCAATAGATTTAGATTGCTGTGAAACGGCACAATTACAGAATATTTTATCATATATACACAATCCTTTCACATTCTAGCTATAAAACAGTCAAATATCTTTTTCATTTCTTCTGGGCAGGTCAAATTATTGTCATAATAATAAATAAGATTACACATTGATTGATAAAACAGGTAGCATTGAAATTTAGGAATTTCCAAAGCATTGTTAAGAGTCAATCGACCACATGTTAAATACGGAATAATATATTCTTTATAAAATAGATTGAATTGATTGCATTCTGATAATATAATCTGTGTCCATCCATAGTCAACATCCCCAAAACGAGCAAATTCAAAATCAATCAGCGAAACAGTGCCTGTTTTCGTATTGTAGATTATATTCGCCGGTTTAATATCCATATGAATAAGTGTCGGTTGTGAAAACTGACTGTGATCCAATATTTCACAAGACCAAATAAATACTCGCTCAAGCTTTTTATGGGGATAGCCAGTAATCAGAGGATGCCGCAATTTTGCATAAATCTTTTTCTTAAGTATACTTGCATAATCATCGGAAACAAAGACTCCCTGCTCTGAGTATTGCGGTGCCTTTAGCAATGTGAGTTGATCAATCAAAAATAACAGCTTAGTTGATATATTTTTCCATGTGCTTTGAGGCAGAGTATCTGGAAAACCATCAAGAGACTGTCCTTCTATATATGTGGTGATATAGTATTGCATTTCTTGAAAATTAAATTTTGGGACAACTATTTGAGGAAAAAGATATTCATTATTTGCAAAACATATGTTTCTCAAAAAACGATCGCACAGAAATGAACTGTCATTTTCTTTGACGGTTTTTAAAAAGAAAGTCTGACGAGAATTAGCACAAGTGATAAGAAAATGGTAAAACCATTTATTGTGTAATAACACTTTGTGTTGAGGGTAAAGGTAAATCTTGTCAGTGACTGGAATAAGGTCGTATTCAAGTAATTTGCGTCCCACTTCCGATTCTAAATCATTGTAGTTTTTTAAATACATTTCATGCTCCATGTCAATTCCTTCCAGCACAGATATACTCTCTTATTGTGAAGACTGATAAGAGGAAATCGCAAATTAATCCAATTAACGGATAACTATTCATTATCCAT
>CAZRKN010000125.1:0-5148 GCA_964600805.1 uncultured Bacteroides sp.
TCCCGAAGGGATTTACTCTTGTTAATTCCCGAAGGGATTTACTCTTGTTAATTCCTGAAGAGATTTACTCTTGTTCCTGAAGGAATTACTCTTTACTACGAAGACCTATATAATCATACATATCCGTTATTTTATGCTCTTTTGCGATTTGCTCCAGATTTTCATAAATCTGACAGAAATCTTCCACGGTGATATCCCTGCCGCCAAGTCCGTAGAGATAATTCACAGCTTCCGCCGTTCCCTTTGCCTGATAGAGCGCAGCCCTTACCTCTGCGCCTAAGGGTCCGCCCGTAGCGGAGAACATCTCTGAGCGGTCCAGAATCGCAACTGCTTTTACATGCGCCAGAGCCGCCGCAATTTCCTCCTCCGGAAAAGGACGGAATACCCGGATTTTCAACAGACCGACCTTCTTTCCGGTGGTATTTCTGATTTTTTCAATAGCAGCTTTGCATGTGCCTGCCGCAGAACCGATAATAACTATTGCATATTCCGCATCCTCTAAACGATATGCTTCAAAGAAACCGTATTGCCGTCCCGTCATAGCCTGAAAGCGTTCTGCTACTTCCAAAATTACCCTGCGGGCGTTTATCATGGCTTCACGCTGTCCGCGTTTTGTTTCCATATAATAGCTGGATACTGCATAAGGACCTATTGCCAGTGTCTCTTTGGGATTTAAAAGATAATGCTCCGGCTCCCTATCGCCGACGAATTCTTTGACCAGATCATCTTCAACCAGCAGAATATTTTCTACACCGTGGCTGGTAATAAAACCGTCCTGACATATCATGACCGGAAGCATCACATCTTTATGTTCCGCAATAAGGAACGCCTGCAGAAAGTTATCATAGACCTCCTGATTGGACTCTGCATAAATCTGTATCCATCCGCTGTCCCTTGCACCCATGCTGTCGGAATGGTCCGCATTGATGTTAATGGGACCTGACAGGGCGCGGTTTACAAGTGCCAGAACAATAGGCAGTCTGTTGGAGGCTGCCACATACAGTTCCTCCCACATTAAAGCCAGACCGCAGGAAGAGGTGGCCGTAAGCGCTCTTGCCCCTGCTGCGGAAGCTCCAACGGTGGCGCTCATGGCGCTGTGTTCGCTCTCCACCGGAATAAATTCTGTATCAATCTCCCCGTTTGCAATATAATTTGCCACATACTGGGGAATCTCCGTGGAGGGAGTGATAGGAAATGCCGGCATGACATCCGGATTGATCTGTTTTATGGCATAAGCTACGGCTTCATTGCCGGATAAACGTTCTCTGACAGCCATTTATTTTCCCTCCTTCATCGTAATTGCACCAAAGGGGCATACCTTGGCACAAATGCCGCAGCCCTTGCAATGGTCATAATCAAAATCCTCACGCTTCTGGTCACAGACCGGAATGGAAGAATCCGGACAGACCGGCGTGCACAGAAGACACTGTTTACATTTTTCCTGATCCCAAACCGGGGTGGAAGTACGCCATTCACCCGTACAAAAATCTCTGGAGGTAGCGGCCTCGAAAATCTTATTTCCCTCCGTTATGTCCTGCCAGGGACTGTTTTCGTTTATTCTTTCACTGATCATGAATTTATACCGCCTTTCTTGCCTTGGCAATTTCTGTAAATGTAAGCTCTAAAGCCTTCATGTTACCGTCAATGACTTCCGGCTTCTTTGCGAATTTATGCCGGAACGAATCATGCATCTCTTTTAAGAATTCTTCCTGTTCCATGACGCCGGATACTGCCACCACGGCTGCCAGCATAGGGGAATTCGGATAGTTTTTTCCCAGAGCCTGCATGGAAATAGCCTTTGCATCCAAGGTATAAACCTCGCCCTTATAATCATGTAAAAGGTGAAGCAGCGATTCCTTTTCTTTTTCCGTATTGATAATGACAGCCCCGTTTTCTTTTAATCCGTGGGTAACGTCAGTGCTTTCTAACAGTCCGTCATCCACTACCACGACATAATCGGGGTCATAAATATTGGAATGAACCGTCACAGGCTCAGCGCTGATTCGATTGTATGCGGTAATCGGCGCTCCCATGCGTTCCGGACCGTATTCAGGAAAGCCCTGTACATATTTTCCGGCTTTGAACGCTACGTCCGCCAACAGAAGAGCTGCGGTCTTTGCACCCTGACCGCCTCTCCCGTGCCATCTGATTTCTATTGTATTTTCCATTTTTGCTCCCATCTGCGTGTATTGGCACGCGTATAAATATGTCCCTTTTTGCATTAAAAACGGCCTCCACCGCAAACGGTAGAAGCCTGCTATTTCTTCTTATCCCATCTACGACATACCACCATATGCGTCCTCTTTTACGGAAGGAACCCGTCAGCATCTACTTGCATACCTGCTTTGGTGCTGCAACTCAGGAGGGATTTTCCATAAATTCTACTCGTACCGCTTCTCAGCTTATGCGGCTCTCTGTAACTTTTCGAGAATATGTACTCGCTCCGTCATCGTCTTTAATAAATGATTCGTCACTATTTTAATAATGATTTACAGAATTGTCAACAATTTTCAATTATTTTTTTGACAATCACCAAAATCTTCCTATGTTTCGTCTACTACGGAATGTATCTCGAAAATTGTCCCATACTCCTTTGTCTGACTACCTCATACAGCAGAATGGAAGCCGCACAACCCACATTCAGAGAAGATGCCGAGGAAGTCTCCGCCATGGGAATGCTGCACAGTACATCCGCTATCTCCTTATATCTGTGGCTTAGCCCCATTGTTTCGTTTCCCAGCATAATCATCACCGGACCGGTAAGCTGCTGTGTGTAAATGGGCTTCTCCCGATGGGCTGTGGTTCCCACCAGCTGCAGCGTGGGGTATTTTGTTCGTAATTGCCCCAAAAATACATCCAATTCCTCATTGCTCTCTGCCTGCCACACAGGCACCCTGAAAAAAGAACCCATGCTGGCCTGTAACACCTCCGGGTCGTATAAATCCACTCCATGACCCGTCAGAATCAGACCATCCGCGCCCAACGCATCGCAGGTGCGGAGGATTGTGCCCAGATTGCCTTTGTTGCCCGGTCTGTCGAACAGCACCAGCAGGGGATTTTCCGGCGCCGGCTGCCCCACACTGTCACAGTCCTCTTCATTCCACCATCTCTGTGTTTTTTTCATTTCCACCACTGCCATCAGCTCCGATATATCCTCTTTGCCGCTGAGCTCGGCTGCCAATTCTCTGGATAGTTGATAATTAACCTTTGTCTCTACAGACGTCAAAATATCATTTGCCCAGTCTGACAAACTCTTTTCAGAATAAATGAAGCTGCGTATTTTCCAGTCTGCCGCTATGGCCTGATTGATATTGCGTACACCCTCCACAAAAAAAGCTCCCTGCCGCAGCCGCTTGGTCCGATTGTCTTTCAGCCCCTGCAGCTGCTGATAGGAAGCATTTCTTTTTCCAATGTAAATGTTCTTCATAGATACCTCTTTCCCACATTTTCCTTATTCCTGCATAACGCAGGCTCGCCGGTGTTATTACGTTAATGCCGGTCTGACTATATTATATACAGACGGCCACACACATGCAAGTCTGTTATAAGCACCAGTTGCTTGATTTACAATTGTGTTAGGGGTATAATAGATTTATTAATATAATAACTTACCAATAATTGTGTCATGAAAAGGAGGTATGCATATGCAGGAAATGATTATAATCCGTTCTAAAGCTCACCCTAACATTGAGTTAAAAGCAATCCCCGGTCATTTTGTAACACCAAGTTCCCATATCAATTACTTTTTGGATATGACGACGCTTAAAACGCGGTTGAGTGAAGCGTCCCTGACGGCAAAAGAATTGAGCAGACAGATTGAGTTATCCATGGTTGTAGATACGATTGTATGTATAGACGGGTGCGAGATTATCGGTGCATTTCTAGCCGATGAACTGACCAGAGCAGGAATCTATTCCCGCAATGCTCATAAGACTATTTACATTATCACACCGGAGTATTCTTCAGCGGGACAAATGCTGTTCAGGGATAATTATCTTCCTATGATTAAGGGCAAGAATGTGCTGCTTCTTCTGGCAAGCGCAACCACAGGAAAAACAGTCACCAAAGCAGTTCAGACGCTTACTTATTACGGCGCGTCTATCAGCGGCGTCAGTGCAGTGTTCAGTGCAGCAAACAGTGTTATGGGTATTCCGATTAATTCCTTGTTCGGCATAGCGGATATTCCGGATTACAAGACATATAGTTCCGAGGGATGCGTTCTTTGTAAGGATCAGAAGCCGATTGATGCATTCGCAAATTCATTCGGATACTCTATAATCAATTGACGGTACATAGGAGATAGAAGAGGATTAAAAACCATTAAAGGTTAAAATTGACAGCAAGGTGTATGCAATGATACAATATTAGACAGAAGAAAATACACGGAAAAAATCAGGGAATTTGCTAATAAATGCAGATTCCCGGTTTTTGAGAATGGAGGATATTTATGCCGCGCAGAACAGATATTCATAAGGTGCTAATTATTGGTTCAGGTCCGATCATAATAGGTCAGGCATGTGAATTTGATTATTCGGGAACTCAGGCATGTAAAGCACTTAGGAAACTGGGATATGAAATCGTATTAGTCAATTCCAATCCTGCTACAATCATGACAGACCCGGAGACGGCTGATGTGACCTATATAGAACCCCTTAATGTAGAACGATTAGAACAGATTATTGAGAAAGAACGCCCTGATGCTTTGCTTCCTAATTTAGGAGGACAGTCCGGGCTTAATTTGTGCGCAGAGTTAAATAAGGAAGGCATTTTGGATAAATATAATGTGAAAGTTATCGGTGTGCAGGTGGATGCCATTGAGAGGGGAGAAGACCGTATTGAATTTAAGAAGACAATGAATCAGCTCGGCATTGAGATGGCGCGCAGCGAAGTTGCCTATTCGGTGGATGAGGCCCTTGACATTGCGGAGAAACTGGGATATCCGGTGGTTCTGCGTCCTGCTTACACGATGGGCGGCGCAGGAGGCGGTCTGGTTTACAACAAAGAAGAATTGAAGGTAGTTTGTGCCAGAGGGCTTCAGGCAAGTCTGGTGGGACAGGTTTTGGTGGAAGAATCCGTTCTGGGATGGGAAGAATTGGAACTTGAAGTAGTCCGTGATGCGGATAATAACATTATTACGGTTTGCTTTAT
>CAZRKN010000126.1:0-4807 GCA_964600805.1 uncultured Bacteroides sp.
GTAAGGATAAAGAAATCCTGCGAATCAGTCTTGTTGCCCTGATAAATTAAGTGATTTTCTCCGATTACATAATACCTATCATTGTATTTAACATAGTTCATGCTGACTATCGGTTCTTCCTCCATACATTCCACACCCGTCTTAAACACCCTGTGCGCTGTTTTGATGTTGCCGTAGCCATGATCCAGACCAATAATCATTTTTGTACCGCCATTAAATTTCTGCATAATAAATGCCCTCCTGATTACTAAATTTCTTTTCATCAGGACAAGCCTCTGCTATAATAAATTTGCAAGATTAATATAGGAAGGCTTGTCCTTCTTATGTTGCAGACTAAATTGTACCAACAATTCAATCTGCGCCTGAAATGTCCCTGTTACCAGCAGGGGCATTCTTATTTGATGCCTCATTCCGTTTTCGATTCAGCATATCAGCAACTTTCTTCTGCTCGTTAGGATATAAATGCCCATATGTATTCAAAGTAATTTTAATATCCTTATGTCCCATGCGTTCCTTGATAATCATAGGTGCCACTCCCTGATGTGCCAGATACGCACACGCCGAATGTCTTAAGTCATGCACTCTGATCTTTTTCACTTCTGCCTTTTGAATATGCCTTACCAACTTATGCTGCACAGCTTCTCCTACGATTGGGAACAGTCTTTCGCTGTCAGGAATCTCATATAACTTATCACAGTATTCCTTTATTTCCTGTGTCAAAAATTCCGGTATGTCAATTGTCCTAACTGATTGTTCCGTCTTAGGTGTTGTAATAACATCCCTCCCTTCCGTCCGGTAATAGGTCTTAGAAATGGATATTTTGTTCTCCCGAAAATCAACATCATTTTTTGTCAACGCAAGCAACTCTCCTATGCGCATCCCTGTCCAAAATAAAATCTCAAACAGAACATAATATCTGCTCCCAACTTCAATGGTATTAATAAATTTCTGATACTCCTCATAAGTCCAAAAATCCATTTTATCTGCATCCGACTTTCCCATTTTCTTCACTTTCTTACAGGGATTATTGGTCAAATTGTAAATGTTTGAGGCATGGGTAAAAAGTGCTGTCATTTGATTTTGAAGCATTCGCAGATAAGTCTGTGAATATCCGGCCTCCCTCATCTTATTCTGCCACTGAATAATATCTGCTGGAGTAATTTCATTCATGGCTTTCTGCTCAAAATACGGAAGAATATGCCGTTCAATCATGTACCGCTTATTCTTGACAGATCTGGCTTTCAGTTCACCCTGTTTATCCCTGAAATAAATCTCTACAAAGGCTCCCACTCTCATATTCATGTCAGCTTCCGTTGTGTGCAAAAATTGCTCTTCGTATTCCCTTGCTTCTTTTTTGGTTTTGAAACCTCTTTTGCATTTTTGCTTCTGCTTACCCGTCCAGTCATTATAGCGGAACATACAATACCATGTTCCTCTTTGTTCATCCTTATAGACCGACACGTTAATCCTCCCTTCTTATGCAGTCTGCAAGTTTGGGAAATCCCAAACCTGCAATTACTGCATATCAACTATTTGTTTTACGTTGCCTACTTTCCCTCTTCTTCTGTTCCAAATTACTGTTAACTTACGCTGTCGTCGTTTCACTTTTATAGCCATAAAATTTCTTGTCCCAATATGCTTTGGGAATTTTCCCGGATACTACAATATAACCATTATCTTCCAGTTCTTTATTTAGCTGTCTGATAATTTTATATGCATGTCCCTTAGAAACGCCAAGCATATCAACAACATCCTGCGCAGTTATCATATAAGTTTAATTCATCTACCTCCCTCCTCCTGCACTAACGCTGTGTATTTGTCAAGTTTCAGTTTATATGTACATTTTTATCTTGACTTGTTTCCCATGATAATCCTATAAAGGAAATTTGTCAAGATAATTTTGTTGAATTTATTTTTATCTTGTGATACTATATGTTTAACAATAGAAAAAATGGTTTAGACAAGAACCATTTGTATATATTTCGCTCATAAGAAAGGAAGTTTATCTATGAATCCATATTCGCCAAATATCATCAAAACTAATTTATATATTGATGCCGCCATATATAATATTAACCGTCATTTACACGAAGAAACCCTTGCTGCATCTTACATTGACAATGATAAACATAAAAAAGGAACTATCTATTATACAAAGAAAGCTGCCCTGCATTCCTGTATCATGGAAATTCTTGATTATGATATGCCTGAAAAAGAATCTTCCCTTATATCCTTTCAAAAATTAAAATCAACTCTGTCCTTACTCGGTATTAGTTACCCTTTTGACAGAGAAAAATTTGTTCAATATTGCTTTGAACACACACCGGAAAATGTAGAAAACTCTGCTGAACAAATCATGCCGATATTACAGTCCTGCTTTGAAATGCATCCGGCATTGTCTTATCTTTATCCCTTATACTATGCAGTAATGCGTTTCTGCTATCTGCAAGCCGGAGAATCATCTGATACAGAATCGCTACAAACTGCCAAACTTCTATCAGAAGAAGTCGGAAGCCTTGATTGCTTATATGCACAGGCCAAAAACTATTTATATGATATTGTTGTAAAACCAGCGGAAGAAGGCATACAACTTCCCAGTAGTACAACAGCTGAAATATATAACTCCTACTGCCTATATGCCAACAAGCAAAATTTTCAGTCAGACGCACTATCCACTATGGAGCTGAAAACCTCTTTCCTGCCAGATAACAATTCCCTGTCGGATACTTGCGCTAACATGCAGAGTTGGATAGAGTACCTCAATAGCGCCTCTGTTTTTGTTACGGACAATGCAATAACAAAATATCCCATTACTTCTTTCAGGCAATTTTTGTATATTGGTATCCGCCAGATACTTAAAGATGAGCTTGTTATAAAAAAATGCAAACTATGTAACGGGTATTTTCGCGTGAAATACACTTCTAACCAAGAATACTGTACAAGAATATACAGAGATACTTCCACTACATGTAACGAATATGCCAGTCGGAAATCATATAAGGAAAAGTTATTCAGCCACCCGATTCATACAGAATTTACAAAATCATATAACAGACTATATGCCCGCATCCGCAGAGGTAAACTTCCTGCAGATACACCCCTCATGGATCAGCTAAAAGCACTCCATGATGAATATACGGAAAAATATGAGAACACACACCAAAAAGACCGGGAAGCTGTATGGAAAGAATATATAGAAAAGAATAAAGAATTGCTCACATTAGATTCTTCAAAATCTTGAAAATAATGCAGAAAATTATTTTTGTTAGAATTAGCGAATTTTTGTTATCATGCTGTTATCACAGCTTTCCATTTCCACCACACTATCAAAAAAGGACTTTCCGAGAAATCTCGGAAAGTCCCATAAAATCTAGCTTTTTATAATTACTCGATGATAGTAGCCACACGACCAGATCCAACTGTTCTACCACCCTCACGTTGCTACGGTGTGTTTGTCTGTATCGTAAAACGTGATAAAATGGGGATTTTTTTATTTATATTATCCTCAATATCAACTTATTTTTCTAGTTATTAAAAATTTTAGAAGCATTTTAGAAGCATAGAGCTATTCCGCTAATATATAATGCTCTATGAATTCTTTAACCAAACCCGCTCACATGTGCAGAATTATTGGAGTGTTTTTATGAGCTCATTGGGATCAATAATGTCGTTTTCCTGCAACTCGTTCTGCTCAATAAAAACATCCGCTTCTCCCCATCCATCACTTGTCAAACGATACAGCTTTTGTTGGTAGTTAACACATTCCAACATACCTGTATCCTCCAGAATTTTTACAGCATCAACCCACGCAGCACTTTCTCTAGAATTGTCATCATCTGGCAACATATGTTTCCCAATCTCCACATACGGATTTAAATGTGATAAATCTTGACATATACGTAATCTACCTTCAGTTTTAGTTGCGCAAATCAATAATACAACCGCCTCTCGTCTTTGCGAAATTCTCTGTATTTTTTCAAAATGTTCATCTGGATTAATAGATTCCAATTTGGGCTGGACAGAGTCGATTATTTCCTGCTTCTGTTCATTAAATATAGCCTCTATTTCTTCATTAGACATAGGCACTGGCCCCATAAATTTTCTGTTGTCAGCATTTGCCTTATTAGTATACCATTTCCAGCGTTCTTCATTTGATAGTGATAGGGCATATCTATCAACCATAAATCCCAATGTTGTTATATGATATTGTTGCTTTTCTATATCAGCGTTTGCATCAATGCCTGCCGATATCATTAAACCGCTTCGCTCTAATGCCAAAATCTGAATATCACCTATAAATGGACCACTCTTCTCAACTATAGATGAAAGATAATCTAAATCCTCTGGTAAGGAATCCACAATAGCTCGAAAAATTCTAAACATTTCATCTGTATCAATCAACCCTAACAGCATACTTCGCGTGGCATCTATAAGATAGTCTATTTTTTTCTCCGTATCCGTAGATGTCACCATCTTATAAATACGCATAGCATTGTCTTTTTTCCTTTTCGGATCTGAAAATAACTTGTCTGCTAGTTTACAAGAATTTCCAAGTTCTTCTACTCTTTTTACTCCATCCAAATATTTTTTAATCTGTAAATATGGAACTTTTTGAATCTCTGTATATGTCTTATCTGAAAGAAATGTCGCTATTTTGGCTACTGATAAAGGATCATGTGTTGCCACCCCTATAATCGTCTCAACAATATCATATAACTCACTCATATTTGTAATATTTCCATCATTCATATTTATCACACTCGCTCCCAAAACTATCATTAACCCAATTATACAACTAAATTAAGCA
>CAZRKN010000127.1:0-4795 GCA_964600805.1 uncultured Bacteroides sp.
TATGTTGTTAGTATCACTGTTCTTTGCCCTTAGCAGACTAACCCATTCTATTCCTTGATTGTTCACTAACTACTGTTCTATTTTCCCACAGAAACAATATTACAGATATATCCCTGCCACTTTAGCAAAATTAGCTTTTCTTACAATAAGTTCCGACTGTTTTTCTTTTGACAAACTCTCAAATATGCCTTTGTAGCCTTTCTCCAACAATGGAGTACCTTTTGCCAGCAAATACAGCTTTGTATTCAGCCATTCCTCCCACAAGTCTTCAAATAATGCTACGCTGTCCGTAAAGGTTAATGCATCCTCAAAGCCATGTGGCGACTTGTAATATTTCAGCTCAACAAAACCGTACCTACCAACGTCAAGCACCACGATATTTTCTATCTCATACAGCTCTGCAAACGCATCAACCACCTTTTGGCACTTTATCCGTTCCTCTTCTGTGATAAAAACCTGCTTTTCCATATTGCTTTACCTCGTTTCTTCTAAGATTGTACCATATTCATCCAATAAGGGCTATCTACATACACCGGATTATCACCTTGCTTATTTTTCCCAAATTTCACTTTACTCACAATTTACACCTATAAGGTATTCTTTCGTAAAAATGGCAAGGGTACTAATCCACAGGAGAAGTTAAGGTTTTATTATTTACAGGATACGGATATTCATATTGGAACAATATTCACTCTTAAAGGTGAACAATATCTTGTAAATAGTCAGGATGGCGTTGAGAGTGATATATATTATACCAGTATGGCAGTTAGATGTGATACGGTGTTCAGTGTTTACTCAAACGAAGAAAAAAGATAGGTCAATGTTCCATGTGCTGTTGTATCAGACAAATACACATTAACTCATAACAGTACAATCAGTATGATTTCCGGGAGTGTTACAGTGTATACTGGATTGAACACATATGCAGAGCAGATGGAGATAAATAATGCGTATTATAACTTTTGTGGATATTACAAAGTGGGCAATGTTTTCTAAAATAATGGACTTGCCTATATCTACATGACCAGAAAAGCAAAACCTGCTGATATATACTCTCTTGTATATGATGGTGTAACTTCTTTAGATTTGTCTACTGGCACATATCAGTTATCATACACAGCAATTAAAAATGGAATTGTTGTAAGTAATCCAACACTTTCTTATACAGTCAGTGATGATACTATTGCTGCTGCTTCAGATACAGGATTATTAACCATGATTGCTGCAGGAAATATTACTGTAACTGCTATATGGGCAGATGGAAATAATACGACTTGTAAATCTGCAATTACAATTGCAGATACAAATAATCCTAATCCACCTGTGTCTACTGGCATAACAGCTATAAGTGGTAATACGAATTTAAAAGATAGTTATAGCCGTACCTATATAGCACGTTTTTATGATTTGTCTGATAATGAAGTTACTAATATACGTGTAAGAGTTTGTCCCAATTGTCAGAATATAATAATGGAAGAAAACAGAAAACTGATTGATTTTCAAAATTTTTGGGAAGGTTCTGAGCCAGAAAATTCAGTGCCGAGAATTTGTGATTATTGTGGTGCTCCGTTTTGGAGAAACAAGCAAGCAACAAAAGCAATATATTGTCCTGAATGTGCTGAAATAATAAAATTGCGTAAGACAAGAGAGAGGGTAAAGATAACCAATAAATCTAATTTCAGCTAAACCTATTTTCTTTACCAACATAATGTGCCACTTAATGTATTGAAATTAAGCACTAATTGATTTAATATAGTGATTATAGAAAGTAATCTAAACAAAACAAACAGCATCCGTTAGACGGTTGGGTCATAATTTGGTCGATTATGGCTAATAAATTTAAAAATCAGATTATTAACACAAAAGTAAGCGCTTTACTTCTCATGGCGGTTATTTTTGTGCGTAAATCTATCTACGAGGCGTACTATGTAAGCTGTAAATACTCCGCTTACAATTCTGCCAAGAATTCCAACAATAAATTCTACGACAATTGTCACTTCTTCTATCGCCCTCCTTTCATAGCAAGGGTATCTATCCGATAAACAGAACATCACTGTTTTGACGTGACTCAACCGCCTAACCGTCTTATCTAGCCAAATAAAACGTGGATGCTGCTTGCAATTATTATTCTAAATGCTATGGTCAATCGATTTTGCAAAGTTAGGTCAATTTAGAAATTGATGCTTAATTTTCAAACCTACTGTAGATCGAAATTTAAGTTACATACGAAGAGGTGAATTATCCAATGAAACGACAGATTTATCGGGTAAATATAGATTGTCCCGCGAGGTTCAACCAAGTTGAGCAGTCCATTGGTAATGGACGAAAATTTCACTCAAAAATTTTTTCAGTCGTAAATAACGCATTTTGGTCTGTTTCGTCAAGACAAAAAAGTGTGAATTTGAAATTTAGTAATTTCCACTCTGAATATCCCTCAAAATCATGCGTTTTATCTAATCCTGCAAGGTTTCCCTGCTCGCTTCGCTAAAGTGACAGGTCACAAGGTAGGTCGTTTTGCCTATGGTCTTTACAAGATGCGGCTTGCGTTCTTCCGTCTGCTTTGTTTCTGTGTTCTCTGACATATCTTATATTCTCCTTTACATGAAAAAAGGACATACAGAGTAATCTCCATACGCCCTGTGTTGACAGTGGCTGTTTCTTCTCTTATCCGCATAAAATTGACATTGCGATTTATGACATATATACTTTTTACTTACCGTCAAATAAAAGGAAACCATGACAGAAAAAGTTGTTTAAGTGCAACGGATAAGTGAGGTAATGAACATGGGAAAAATGATAGTGCTGACATTTAAGGACAGTGAGGAAACAGTCTTTCAAGGGGTGGTTTCCCTCTTGGCAGACGAATTTCAGATTGAAGCGGAACAACAACCTGTTTCCCCGTCTGTATTATCCTTTCAAGGTTTGGAAATATGGCAACATCAGCATAGAGTGCTGCGGGATAGGAGAGATGTGCGCCTTACCCGTCTTGAGTATGGTACGCTTGTCTTTCTTGCTTCCAGTCCGAACAGGGTATTCACGCAGTCGCAAATCTTTGAAGCTGTTTGGAGTATGGAAAGCGATCGCTGACATTCAAGCGTCGTAAATGTGATATATAATTTGCGGAAAAAGATTGAGCCGGACAGTAAAAACCTGATTTATCTCAAAACTGTGTTAGGCATTAGTTACAAATTCAGTGCTGACAGTGCAGGGGAGTGATATTTCATTCATGACTTATCTGTCTTTTGGATAGAAAAACAGCGGTAAATCTATGATAGGTTTACCGCTGTGTGGTTCATGACAATTATTTAATTTGAAGTAGACAAACTGAAATTTATAACAAATAGCCCATAGCGATAAAAAGATAACTATACAACCATTTTCTGTTTAATTTTAAGTAAATTTCACCACTAAGAGCAGAAAATATCATTGTAGAAATTCCATTCCATATTTCAATTCCTACCCCTCTTGATACAAAATGAAATATTCCCCATGTCATAGCCAATATGATGCCGCCGAAAGGAATTGGACTTTCTTTTTTCAAAAAAGTTTCAACCGCTTTTTGCCCATATATAATAATCAGGTGTCATAAAGTAACACACTAATAAATGCAGACAGCCATACCGCTATTCCGTATAAAATGGCGTATGTGGCATTTCAAATATGTGGTTTAGAAGCATTGCAGGAACTGAAAACAATATTCCACGATTTGAAAGGATAAGAGGTAAATGAGCATGGAAAAAAAGGTATATATCACAGAGGAAGAACGGGAAAAGTGTCGCAAAGTGATTGATGCGTTTGCAGAACTGTACGAAATAGAGGACGAAGATATTTTATTGGTTGATGCTGGCAGGTATGGTTTTGTTAAATTGCAGTGCTATACACCGTCATATGGCTTTGAAGAACTTGATACCTATACAGACAGTAACAGCTTATTTGAGGGGCTTTGGGACGAATGGTTCAATCTAAATGTGTTTTTACTTGCTAGGGAAATGCAGTTAGATGATGTTCTTTATGAGGAAGTATTTGACAATCTGCCAAAGGAAAAACAGTCGGAACTTATCGGGAGAAAAGCCGATTTTGCAAACAAGGCGGGTATAACTCTGTAAAATAAATTTTACAGAAAGAAAACGCTCTATGTAGAGGGAAAAAAGATTAGAATGGCTCTGTGTATGATAAATATGCAGGGCTTTTCTTAACCAGCAAAATATTTGTGATCGTATAGAAAGACAGAATGAATGAGATGGATTCCGTAGGCGTAGGCATTGTGGGAATGTGTATAACTGCCTGTTTTATGGAGTTGTGGGTAACTATGTTTGCAGGATGTGGGAAAGCTGCACTTTGCTTTTCCATGTGCTGTGAACATAGTTATCCATGACGGAATAGCCAGTTATGCACATTTCCATGATGTAACTTGCTAATTATGCGCTGCTGGAGAATACAAACTTTGCGGAATAGTGCGACAAGCTGCCGAAAGAAAAGATGGAAGAATTTAATCGAAAAAATATGATTTGCAAAATCAGCAGATATATATTATGAATATAGTGAATTATGTTAAGATATAGGATAAAGCTATGCTAAAACATAGTTTATTCATATCTTATTTTTTTATAGGGTATGCTAAAATAAATCTGAATAGAGTTTTGTATGAAATTAAGAGGGAATATTTATTGTAGGATTTGACACAGAGTTGATATATTATCAAAAATTTATGTTTTAGTATTCGCAGTTGGAGGATAAACATATGACACTACAACAATTAAAATATATGATAATCGTTGCGGAAAGAGGATCTATT
>CAZRKN010000128.1:0-4708 GCA_964600805.1 uncultured Bacteroides sp.
TGAGAATGCGAAGCATTCTTTTAGTCGTCGCTGCTGAGCGACGATTTTTTATACTATAGGAAATTACGCCGCAGCATAAATCATTCCAATGAGAATGCGAAGCATTCTCTGAATCGTCGCTGCTGAGCGACGATTTTTTATATACGATAAATTAAGTTAATTGACGTAACAGAAGCTTATGGAAGAGGAGAGTATTGTGAAATATAAAGTAAGCATAGCTATTATAGTAATTATGCTGATGGTTATTTCAGGTTGCATTGCAAATTATTATTTTATAGAAGATGAAAATGGATACAGCAAATATGAAGTTAATAAGGCAATAGAATCTGCAAATGAATATATGGTTGAAGTTGCTGGCAGCGATATCCATAATGATCAGCATGAGAGCGAAAAATGGGAATGGCAAAAAATAATATATGATGTGGAAAAATCTAAAAGAATTGCAAAGAAAACGTCACAGAGAGAACAATATGAGAATCTTATTTATCTTTATACAGATGCAGAATATACAGTAACATATATAACCGGAGAAACTATTGTTCAAAAACTGCCGGAATATGGTCTGTGGCTTGGAAAAGAGGATGGCAGTGCGAAATGGGAAGTGATCGATTTCGGTTACTAGAGTTTGTTATTTAATACGGTAAATTAAGATAATTGACCTTGAATGATGGCAGCGTTTGGTTTAACAGGTTTTGATGATCATAATTAATAAAGTAAAGGGTTTCTGTTTTAGGACGGAAACCCTTTTAGATTACGTAATTTAATTTTTGGGTAGAAAAAGGATATAATTCATGTTATTATGTATTATATTCTATTTATTAAAGGAGAAATATTGTGGCACAGAGAGTAAAATGGGATGACAGGTATAATATTGGAGTAGATATTATCGATAAAGAACATAAAAGGCTCTTTAAAATCCTGAATAAATTGCTTTCCTTCGAGGAGGGAGAAGAGAAAAACGAGTGGGTCTGCCAGGAAGGAATTAAATATTTTAAAGATCATGCAGTCAAGCACTTTGCAGACGAAGAAGAGTATATGAGATCGATTAACTATAGTGAATATGATATTCATAAGCGTATTCATGATGATTTCAAAAATAAAACTATTCCGGAGCTGGAGAAGGAGTTGAAGCAATCACAATATTCTGCGGAAGCGGTTAATCATTTCCTTGGAGTCAGCATAGGCTGGCTGGTTGGACATACGTTGATGGAGGATCATGCCATAGTCGGAAAGGCTATGAATAAATGGGTGGATCTTTTGCCTAAGGAAGAGCATGATGTTTTCAGAGATCTGATTATTGAGCTTGTTCAAAACACATTTGCGTTGGAAGCAAGGGAAATCAGTGAAAGCTACGGCGGAGAGCAGTTTGGTAACGGAGTATATTATCGTTTGGTTCATGGCAATAAGAGCAGCGAAAGATGTGAATCCATTTTGGTTTTTGAGGACAGGCTGCTTGTCAATACAGTTGGTAAGATGATTGGTGAAAAAACCAGTAAACTCAGCGTTCTTACGATTAATGCTACCAGATATACGGCGCGGCAGTTTGTGAAACATATTATGAGTCACTTTCCGGCGGTGGATTCTTTTGAGTTAAAATCAGAAAACCTGCTTACATATGAACAGTTTCAAAAGGTATTTGAAAGGGAAAAACCGCAAGTCAGTCTTCTGTTTCGCACAGATGAGGGATATTTTGCATATTGCGCAATTGCGCCGCATTTGAAACATGGCAAGATTGGAACATCTATCTATGCAGAGAATGCGATGGCCATAATTAATGAATATCTTGAAGAAACCGGACCGGTGAATAAAAATAAAATTCTTGTGGTAGATGATTCAAAGGTGGTCTTGCAGTCAATGAAGGAACTGCTTGGAAAAGATTATGATATTACGCCTGCGGAGTCAGGATTGGCTGCAATAAGGTGCATTACTTTGAACAGACCGGATTTGATTTTGCTTGATTATGAAATGCCGGTATGTGACGGCAAACAGGTATTGGAGATGATTCGTGCCGAAGAATCATGGGCAGATATTCCGGTTATTTTCCTAACCGGAAGGGGAGATGCCGAGAGCGTAAAAAAAGTTATGTCCCTAAAACCGGCAGGATATCTGTTAAAAGCTATGAAGCCTGATGAGATTAAGAAGGTTATAGACGGGTTTTTTGAGGCTGGGAAATAATCGGTGGGACATATATAGTTTGATAGTGAAAAGCTCAGAGGATAATAAATTCTTCTGAGCTTTATATGATTACGGAATTTGCATTCAACCGGTATTAGAATGGTGAACTTAGATTCAAATATTCGTTTATTGTTAACGGCTAAATATACATATTATAATATAAATACCTTATAGAGTCGGAGGATACAAAATGCTGGATAATAAAAAAATATCGGAATTTATTACAAATAAAAGAAAACAACTTGGCATGACACAGGCAGAAGTGGCTGAAAAATTAAGAATCTCTTTTCAGGCTGTTTCAAAGTGGGAAAACGGTACGTTACCGAATGTGGAAGTTTTAGTAGAGCTGGCTAAAGTTTTGAATACGACGGTTGACGAGATACTTGTGGGGAGGGATAAGAATTCCGAGACCTTTTCATATAGTAAAGCCGGAGTGGATATTTCCTATACAAATACTATCAAAAAAGAGATGGCGGTATATCTGAAAACGGATAACGAGCGCGTTTTAAATGGCGTAGGTCCTTTTGCATCTTTATATGATATTGGATTTCCGGATATAGAAGAGCCTATATTGGTCTTGAAATCAGAAGAACCGGGTTCCAAACAAAAATTAGCTATGGAGTATGGGTACAGCGAGTCGATATGTCATGATATGATTAACCATTTGGTAAATGACATCGCGGTAATGGGAGCAAAACCGCTCGCCGTATTGGATACTATTGTGTGCGGAAAGGCAGAAAAAGAAACAATAAAGTCCTTTGTGAAAGGCATATCCGAAGCGTGTCGGGAAAACGAGTGTAATCTGGTTGGGGGAGAAACTTCCATTCAGCCGGATGTTGTCAGCAGCGGACTGTATATACTCACGTCCAGTATTGCAGGTATCGTTTCTAAGAGTAATATTATTGACGGCACAGATATTCACGAAGACGATATTGTACTGGCTATATCATCGAATGGTCTTCATACAAACGGTTATACGTTAGTCCGATTGTTAATGGAAAAAATGCCGCAAATAAAGCTGGACAAGATAAATGGAGAAACATTTATTGAACAGATTATGAAACCGCACACGCCGTACTACAAGTCGATTAAATCGCTGTTTTCTGATAGCAGCGTTCACGGTATGGCTCATATCACAGGTGGCGGAATAGAAGGAAATCTAGGCAGGATTATTCCGGATGGGCTATGTGCTGAAATATATTTGGACAAGGTGAAAACATTGCCTATATTTTCCTATATCAAGTCAGTCGGAAATATTGATGATGCTGAAATGCTCTCTACATTTAATTGTGGAGTCGGCATGATTGTAGTAGTAGAAAAACAGAATGTAAAGCGGATAGAAGAACTTATCAAAAATCATTATGATTGTTATGAAATCGGTAAAATTGAAACCGGGAGCAAAAAAGTAAACTTTAAGAGTCATATTAACTGGTGAAAAAAGTCATTAGAAAAAGTTAAATAAATGCAGAAAAAGTCGTTTGTAAAAGTTGTATTCATTTTAAAAAGTTGTAATTATTATAAAAAGCCGCTTGAAAAAGTTGCATTTCTTTTAAAAGTGGTTTTAAAAATTGCATTTGTTTCTATCGGCAAACGGAATAACAGAGCAGGTGATCGGTCTTGAAAAAAAGCATGGAAGAGCAGTTTCCGATACCGGAGGCGCTGCATAGTCGTATGAGACAATTGCTTTTACAATATACTGTTGTGGGTGGGATGCCGGATGCGGTTTGTTTGTCAGCATGCCGGAGGACGGTACGCAGTATGATATATTACAGGGGAATCTCTCTGGATACAAAGGAGCTATCTTTGAGAATCTGGTTGCGGACATTTTTGCCAAAATGGGGCGGAAAATTTATTATTTTCACAAGGATTCAGGTCTGGAAGTAGATTTTGTAATACGCTATAAAGGCGAGTGCACCCTTGTGGAGGTAAAAGCAGCTACCGGAAATGCCAAAAGCACAAAAACGATTCTGTGCCATCCCGAAAAAATATCATGTTGTAAACGCAATCAAGCTGGGGGATTATAATATTGGAAAGTCCGGTCAGATGCTTACCTTGCCGCTTTATATGGTGTTTTTGCTGCGAGAGCTTTGAGGGCTGTCCCCCCAAAAAGTAAAATGACGGGAACGCCCATTGATAAGCACTCTCGCCACCTTAAACATGCATAAACGCACAAAACAACGTGCGTTAGAGGATTCGAACCCCCGACCTTTTGGTCCGTAGCCAAACGCTCTATCCAGCTGAGCTAAACGCACATTTGTGAAATAATACTTTCACAACAAAAGAAATTATAAATAGTTTTAGAAAAAATGTCAAGAGATATACAGCATTTTGTTTTCAGTTTTTAGCGTTTATTTCTTCAATTTTATTTTTGCTGTTGTTTCTGCGCACAATCTTTCGTATTAATTTAACTATTGCCATAACCAGTAAGACAACTACGACAATAATGATAATGATTACAATAATGATAATCACTGCATATTTGCTCATGTGAGATAAAGAAGTAAAAGAAGTGTAAAAAATTTTGCCGTTCCTA
>CAZRKN010000129.1:0-4255 GCA_964600805.1 uncultured Bacteroides sp.
GAGAATGCGAAGCATTCTCTTAATCGTCGCTGCCGAGCGACGATTTTTTATATTAATACAATTATATAATGTATTGACTCAATATTTTTTGGACATATAATATTATTATGAAAGAAGTTCGACCATAATTAAATAGAAAACATACATAAACAGAACGAGAGCCCATATGAAAATCCTTCTAATTGCCATCAACGCAAAATACATACACTCCAATCCCGCCGTATACAGCCTTTGCGCCTATGCGGGAAAGCGGCTTGCACCTTATATTGAAATCGCGGAGTATACAATAAATAATAAAAAGGAAGAAATTTTAGCTGACATTTTCAGGAGAAATCCTGACGTGGCGGCTTTTTCATGTTATATCTGGAATTGGAGTATGGTAAATTCTATCTTGACAGAGCTGGCAAAAATAATACCGGGCATACATATCTGGCTTGGCGGTCCGGAAGTCTCATATAATCCAAATGAGCTTATAGAAAATAACCCGATGGTAACAGGGATTATGGTAGGAGAGGGTGAGGAAACCTTCAAAGAATTGGCGGAACATTATTGTTCAAAAGCAGATTTAAGCATTGAAGGTAAAAGTTTAGATAAAATATCAGGAATCGTATATTATACGAGGCTTTATATACAGAGACAGATAACGGCACAAAGTGAGTCCATATACCAAAAAAGCGAGTGCCGGGAAAACGAAGCGGTATCCTTGCTGCCGCAGGAGTCGGCATATGCTGAAATCCGCCATACGCCAATGCGTGAACCGATGGATATTTCCAAACTTCCGTTTCTATACGAAAACCTTCATTCATTTGAAAACAGAATAATCTATTATGAAAGCAGCCGTGGCTGTCCATACAAGTGCAGCTATTGTCTTTCTTCTATAGACAAAACGGTACGTTTGCGGGATATGGAAACAGTGAAGAAGGAACTGCAGTTCTTTCTGGATAATAAAGTAAAGCAGGTAAAATTTGTAGACAGGACATTTAACTGTAATCACGCACATGCTCTTGAAATATGGGAGTATCTGTCAAAACATGATAACGGCGTTACGAATTTTCATTTTGAGATTGCAGCCGATATCATTTCCGAGGAAGAACTGGAAATTCTTGCAAAACTGCGTCCGGGACTGGCACAGATGGAAATCGGCGTACAGACCGTCAATCCGGAGACGCTGAAGGAAATCAGGCGAACGAGCAATCTCGACAGACTATATGAGGCTGTGAAGCGAATCATAAGCAACGGAAATATCCATGTGCATCTTGACCTGATAGCCGGACTCCCCTTTGAAGATTATGAAAGCTTCATAAATTCGTTTAACATAGTGTATGCAATGAAACCACACCAGCTTCAGCTTGGTTTTTTAAAGGTTCTAAAAGGATCCTACATGCATGAAAAGGCAGCTGACTATGGTATACAATATACAGATGAGCCCCCTTATGAAGTTCTCTCTACAAAGTGGCTTCCATATGAGAAGCTGCGTATTCTGAAACAGGTAGAAGAAATGGTAGAACTATACTATAACAGCAATCAGTTTACTCATACGATACCTGTATTGCAAACCACATTCCCGAACGCTTACACATTGTACAGGGAGCTTGCAGGGTTTTATCAGGAAAACGGATATTCACTCATGACTCCGTCCAGAGTATACCGCTATCAGATATTACTGGACTTTGCCATGAACACTGTATTGTCAGAAAATGCAGAAATGATACGTCAGGTCTTGACTTTTGATCTGTACTTAAGAGAAAATATTAAGAGCAGACCGGATTTTGCAAACGATCTGACCCCTTATAAAAATCTAATACGAGACTTTTATAAAAAAGAAGAAGAGAACAGGCACTTCCTGCCGGACTATTTGGGCTATGATCATATCCAGCTTGCCCGCCTGACACATATAGAATTTTTTGACTATCATGTCTGGAAAACAGATGCATCTTTGCAGATGCAAAGACTGGATATACCGGTTATGGTTTTATTTGATTACAAAAATCGAAGCCCATTAACTTACGAAGCCAGATTTATAGTTGTCGAACCCTGGTTGTACAATATAGACAAATCACAACAGGGCGCTTGGGAGCCGTAGACCACTGAAAGTGGTCTTGTACTTTAGGCTGCGTCTTTTGCAGCCTTAGTACCGTTGTGAGCGACAATGCAGCGCAAGCGTGCCCTGCTGTGATTCGTCTATATTGTACAACGTCCGGTTGCCAACCACAAAATACTAAAAGGAGCAAACTTAAATGACAAAACACACAAAAGCTATCCTTGATCTTCTCGACGAACATTACGGCACCGACTATACCTGCTATCTGAATCACGAAAACGCATGGCAGCTTTTAATCGCCACAATCTTAAGCGCACAGTGCACGGACGCCAGAGTCAATATCGTCACCAGGGATTTATTTCAGAAATACCCAAGCATAGATGCTTTCGCGGACGCGAATTTAAAAGAACTGGAACAGGATATACATTCCACAGGATTCTATCATAACAAGGCGAAGAATATCATTGCCTGTTGTCAGGACCTGCGGGATAAATTCAACGGGGAAGTGCCAAGGACCATAGAAGAGCTTACTTCATTGGCGGGCGTAGGCCGTAAGACTGCGAATGTAATACGGGGTAATGTATTTAATGACCCGAGTATAGTGGTTGATACGCATGTAAAGCGCATTTCCAAAAAACTGGGCATTACGAAAGAAGAAGACCCTGTTAAGGTTGAAATGGATCTTATGAAAGCGCTGCCAAAAGACCACTGGATTCTCTGGAATATCCAGATTATCACATTGGGAAGGCAGATTTGTAAAGCGCCCACCCCGAAGTGTGATGAGTGCTTTTTACAGGAGCATTGCAAGGACTACCGGAAGAGGAAAGGTTGAAAGAATTGCATTCTTTCAACTGAACTTGTTCAGTTTACGCAACAGTTTGTGCTTGAGGACACAAACTCGCGGGATGAGAAAGGAGCAAGGTCATAAAAATGATAGATTCCTATGTATGTCTGGACTTAGAGACTACCGGTTTAGATCCGAAAAAAGATAAAATCATAGAAATAGGCGCCGTCAGGGTAAGAGGCGGCGAAATTGATTCCATGCTGGAAACATTTATAAATCCGGGGCGAACGCTTGATGAACGCATAACAGAATTGACCGGAATAGTCGATGAACAACTTGCCGATGCTCCCGATATCGGCCAGATACTGCCTGAACTGCTTGATTTTATCGGTGATGATGTGCTGCTTGGACACAGTGTGCTTTTTGATTATTCATTTGTGAAAAGGGCGGCAGTCAATGAGAAGCTTATTTTTGAAAAAAAAGGAATTGATACATTGAAGCTTGCCAGAAAGTTTTTGCCCGAACTGGAAAGCAGGAGTCTTGAATTTCTGTGCAGGCATTTTGAAATCGGGCATAGTGCACATAGAGCGATTGCTGACGCAAAAGCGACATCGGCGTTATATAAGAGGCTTGCAGAGCTTTTTTATGACGGACATGAATCCGACTTCAAACCAATACCTTTGAAATATCATGCAAAAAGAGATACACCGATTACCATACCTCAGAAAAATCAGTTATATAAATTGTTGGACAGGCATAAACTAAAAGTAGACTATAATGTGGAGAAGCTTACCCGCAGCGAAGCGAGCCGGATTATTGCTCAGCTTCTTGCAGAATATGGAAGATAGTGTTTTTCATAATTGAATTTACGGACTCGGCTACAGGATAGAGAGCCTTTATCTTCTCCGGTGCATTTTCTTCCTTGTAAATCCGGCATAAAAGCTTGTAGGAACCGCTCACGTCGGTTCTCGTGGAAACTGCGAATTCCAGAATTTTCCGCGCTTCCTCCGGATAGCCTTTTTCATATATATATGCCGCCCACTTGTTGAGAGTTCTGGCTAAAACGGTATAGTTCTGGTCATATTTGCTGAGCAGATCAATATTGGGTGCACCGTATTGTAACTTCAAATCGGTGTTGGTGATGCCGGTGAAATTGACTATTTCGGAGTCGGATAAAGAAATTAGGATTTCCCTATATTCGGATACCTGTTCATCATCCGGTAAAATATGCATCGGAAGGCTGTCAAAAGGAATGGTGATGTAGTCAAGATCATCGAGAGGTTTCCTTCGTATTTTATTTGCTCTATGCTCTTTGCGCCAGAATTCCTGATTTACGGCCTCGTCAATACGATTGTGCTTGGCAATCTCGTATGTCAGCCATATAGTAAAGACAATAAAACTTGCAAAAAGGGGAAATTTCATATATAATA
>CAZRKN010000130.1:0-3978 GCA_964600805.1 uncultured Bacteroides sp.
TCCTCATTAGTTTCGTAGCCATCAATATTTGTCTAACTTTCTGGGGTCAGAACACTTCCTCATATGGCGGTTTCTTCTACTTATTTCTTTCATACATCAGCTTCCCTCCTGTGTATGCTTTGTATATAGCACCCGGCGGCATTTCCTTAACATCACCCTGAAAAGCCACTGATCCAGAGTAATGCCTCCTCCTGTCAGGAACATCACATCTACCGGCAGTTCGATCATAACCATGCCGCCCGCCACTAAAGTAATTAATATAGACACAATGACAGCCGCAATAACCATACCGTGCGGCGCCGCTGCCATAATAAGCTTGTAGTCCGCCAGTAATACCAGTATCAGTACCAGTGCCTGTTTCTTGGTAAAATAGCGGAACCATTTATCTTCATCCTTAAATTCCCTTGGTACCCTGAAGACTCCTGTTGATGCCACGTTCTTCCTCCTTCCCAATTTTCGCGCAAAAAAAGAAAGGTGGAGCTTTTTAGCCTCCACCTCAAGTGACTAATTATAATCCAGAGCCGATTGATTTGAAAAAACCGACAATACTGAATACGCTGAAAATACAGATTCCAGCAACGCATATAACCAGCGCATGTGATTTTTTCTCCTCCTTCTTCTGCGCATTGGATGTCATGAGCAGGGAAATTGCCGTAAAAATAATCGAGAATACCAGACAAATTACCCCGATGGTCATCAAAAGCTGATATCCACTGGCACCGATATCTTCCGCTTTTTCAATCAGGGTGGAGAATACGCCATCTCCCTCAGGATCCTCCATCAAAAAGTCCCACTCGTTCCCTGTCAGCAGAATGCCTTCCATTCTGTTCCGCGCAGCAAGAAAAAGGGTATCGGCCCTGCACACCAGGTCATACATGCGTGCAAGCCTCCTTTTCCATATCAAATTATAAAAATCACATGTGCTTTTACTTCTTTTTATCTTATCAGAAGATTCTTTTCCGTCAATACTGCCGGATTTCCGATACGATACATCTGCCTACGATTGACTATTTTCCCTTTTTTTATTATTTTTCTTTTTCAATTTCGGTAAAATAAACTCTAAAACGATACAATTATACTCATATTTGCGTAATTGCAATACGCATTTTTATTGTTTTTTCAACCATTACTTTGTTTGATATAATTATTTAGTTACAATATGATTTTTATTTAGTACATAGGGGAATTACAAATGATAGAACATCGGGGACGTTTTAAAAAGAGTGAACTTGCGTTTATTGATATCTTAAATGACTGCTTTACAAAATCACTTTATGCTGAAGGTACAGTAAAAAAGAAAGGCGAATATGTCCGTTATGATATTCGTATTGGAAATACAGAAAAAAAAGAGCTGCTGATATTGCAGTTTTGTGTAAGAGATCGTGAAGATTTGGCATCTGGACATAGCAATTTTGTCCATGTTTCAAGTGTACTAATACCCAAAAATTACCGCAGACAGGGCATTGCAACGAGAATTGTCTTTTTAATGTCCTATGTGGCAACAAGGGATGTCAAAATAGATTTATATGTTACCGGTCTGACTAATGATTTATGGAAAGAAAGCCTAATAAATGCAGGCGGCGAAGTAGATGATGATGGTGATATACAGATTTTTTATCAGCCATTCCTGGATTTTTATCAGGATAAGCTGACTATCCCATATATATTAATATAATATCACTCTTGTCAAAAAGCGAGGATCAAAATGAATATAAATGGAACATTCAGATTTCATAATGTTGGCCAGGGATTGTTTTATTCCGGAATATTAAATAAAAAAGACACTAAAAGTCATGCAATCTTCAGTTTTGTGTATGATTGTGGCACTGACTCTTCTATGGCTTTTCTTAAGAGTGAAATAGATTCCTTTAAGCTGTTACTGCCAACAAACGAAAAGAAACTGGATCTGCTTGTTATATCACATTTACATGATGACCATGTAAACGGTCTTGAGTACCTGCTTAAAGACATTAAGGTCGATACTGTTGTCATGCCATATATTGATGACGGTTTGAAATCATTGCCTTTGGTGGAAAGTTCCACCAACAATGATTTTCTACGGACATTTTATATTGATCCTGTTAACTGGTTCTCATTAATGGGAGTGCGCAGGGTGATGTTACTTGGTGCAGAAGGTATAGAACAAAAAGTAACATATTTACCTTCTGAACGACCCCTGGATAATGATGACTCAGACTTTCAGGTTGATCCCGAAAGTGTTCTTAGCACCGATAGCATAGATGGAACTTCCATTATTTATCTAAGAAACCGTGCGTCCATCAGAAGTAGAAGCTACTGCTGGGAGTTTAAATTTGAGAACCTGAAGCTTGATCCAAAGCTGATAGATGCATATCAGGACATTGTCAAAGACTATATAGGAAAATACAAAACTTTAGAAAATATTCTAAAAGACAAAAATATTACTAAGGACTTGAGAACTGATATTAATAATAAATGCGGATATATACAAAATCGTACATCGGTAATTTTTCTTCACCGGACCAAAGCAGATAAAGTGATTGCCCAATTAAATATATGTAATTGCAATACTTGCAGATATTTGTCGCCAATCAAATCCAGCATGGGAACTTGGTATAGCACAGTATTGACAGATGATATAGAACTAAAGAAAAACGAGAGTTTTCAAATACTCCCCATTGACCCGGATGAACACAGGTATTTGGTTATACAATTTCCTCATCATGGTGCAAAAAATGACTGCAATATAAACTACTTCAGCGAACTGCATACGATTACCATGGTTCTGTCCTATGGTATAACGAATAAATTCGGACACCCAAATGGAGCAGTTCTAAGCGAGCTAAGAAGATTTAACCTGGTAAACGAAAGGCAGGCTTTTGACTACCAGATAACTGTATTTTAATTGGAACATGCGTTTAAACAGAGTAATGATTTGCGAGAGACACAGTATGTATCTCTCGCAAATTTCCCCTTTTACTCCGTATCACCGATATAGTTTAAGGCTTACTTTTCTTCGCTTTAATTTTTGCGGTATGATAAATCCCAATATAAATTACCTGCTCATCTCACCGTATAAACTGTTTTCAGTCTGTCAGTTACTTAATCCCACCTGCATACAAATCCTTATTTAATAATTGTCAATTACATATTTATCATTATCGGCGCTTTATATTAAATATTCAACCTTGTTTTAATTATGTACAGATTTTTTGCGCGAATTACAATTATTGCTAAAAATATCGCTGCTTATTAATTTGATTCAAAAAATCTAAAACACCAAAAAAAGATGTGGAAAAAAAGGGGCTGTTGCAAAAGTAGATAAATAATCTATTGGAGCAATGGCTCCATTTTTGTATTTGAAAACAGAAAAGCAGACTCCGAAGCGCCTGCCATTCATGGTATAATAAGTTATGACGAGTAACTTAAAATACACTAAAAATTATACTGGACTTGGTGAAACTTATCAACTGGTTTTACCATTAAGTCTGGAAGGTCTGATCCCGGAAGATGAATCAGTCAGACTGCTGAGCCACGAACTGGAGGAACTGGATTATACTTTGTTATATCAGGCTTACTCTGCCAAAGGAAGAAATCCGGCAGTTGACTGGGAGACCATGTTCAAGATCCTGACCTATGCGTATTCCCAGAACATCTATTCATCCAGAAAAATCGAAACAGCCTGCCGCAGGGATATCAACTTTATGTGGCTGCTTGCAGGGCACAAAGCGCCTGACCACAGCATGATCGCCCGTTTCAGGACAGGTTTCCTTGCAGATGCATGTGAGGATCTGTTTTACCAGTTGGATGACCTGATGACCTGGTCGGAGGCAGTACAGGCTGAATGTAAATAATAGTCGGGAGGACGGTATTATACACTATCTTCTATTTCGTTTCTAGGCGCTATGTTATTGAGCACTTACTATGTAGGGGAAGGAATGCCGTATTTTGATATGCTCCCCATATGGTAGACAATGGAAATATTCAAAACCTATCATA
>CAZRKN010000131.1:0-3766 GCA_964600805.1 uncultured Bacteroides sp.
CTCATATGATAGGTTTTGAATATTTCCATTGTCTACCATATGGGGAGCATATCAATGAAAAGCTTTTTTGAAAACACTTGGAAGCACCGAGCGCATGTAGTAATGGCTTTACCGGTATTCTTGATACTGTTCTTTATCATGTATGTTCCGATGGCCGGTCTGGTTATGGCGTTTAAGAATTTTAATTACTCACAGGGTATTTTTGGAAGTCCATGGTGCGGAATTGATAACTTTAAATTCCTTATAGCTTCGAAAAACACATTTATTAATATAACCAAGAATACTCTTATGTACTACATAATTTTCACCGTTTTAGGGACGTTTTTAAATGTGGTGCTTGCAATTGCAATCGACCAGTTCTTGTTTAAGAAAGTGGCTAAAACAATGCAGACTATAATGATTGTTCCGGTATTTATTTCATATGCTGCCGTACAGTTTATAGTATATGCATTCATCAGCACTGACACGGGTATTATTAATCATACCTTTAATACTAGCACAAGATTTTATTCAACAGCTGCGCTGTGGCCGATTATTCTGACTGTAGTAAAGATGTGGAACAGTGTCGGTTACGGTTCGGTTTTGTATATGTCAGTTTTGGCAGGTATCGATACGGAACTTTATGAAGCGGCTCAGATTGACGGCGCTAACAAATGGAGACAGATTTGGCATATTACATTGCCTTCGCTCCTTCCTATGATTACCGTTATGTTGTTGCTTTCGGTTGGTTCCGTTATGCGTTCCGATACGGGTATCTTCTATCAGGTAACAAGAAACAGCGGCTCACTTTATTCAACTACGCAGGTTATTGACTCCTATGTGCTGAATGCTATTCTGAACAGCCCGAATTTCGGATTTGTTGCCGCAACCAGCCTTTTCCAGTCTGTAGTGGGACTACTGCTGATGTTGTTTGCTAACGGTACGGTTCGTAAGATTTCACCGGACGATGCATTGTTCTAAATGAGGAGAGGAGATTGAGAGATGAGTAAGAGAAAAGGTAATAAAGCCGATTTGGCAATGTCTAAAACAGAAAAAAAAGGAATAGGCCAATATATTCTCGGATTTTTCCTTCTGCTATATACATTGTTTTGTGCTCTGCCGGTAATACTGGTATTTGTTGCGGCATTTTCAGATGAAAATTCTATTTCAAAGAATGGTTTCGCATTTATACCGGAGAAGTGGTCATTAAACGGAATGAACTCCGTATTAAGATACGGTAAACAGCTTGTGACTTCATATGGTATAACAATTTTCATTACGGTATGCGGAACATTTTTAGGGCTGTTGATTATGAGTATGTATGCATATTCCATCAGCAGACCGGATTTCCGTTTATCCAAATTTTTATCCATATTCCTGTTGATTCCAATGCTTTTTAACGGTGGTACGCTTTCAGGATATATAATTTTTACATCCTATTATCACTTGAAAGACAGCTTGTGGTTATTGATTCTGCCATTGTGTGTATCAACCATGAATGTTATAATATTAAGAACCTATATTGCGAATAGTATTCCCGGAGAATTGATGGAAGCGGCTAAGATTGACGGCGCAGGTGAATATCGTACTTTCTTCCAGATTACGCTTCCGTTGCTTAAACCTTCGCTTGCAGCAGTAGGTTTCATGATGGCTACGGCTTATTGGAATGACTGGCAGAACGCATTGCTCTATATTACATCAGACAATAAGAAACCTTTACAGCTTATGCTTTATAATATCCAGAAGAGTATTGAATTCCTGCTGAATAACGCAAACGTTCCTGCGGCTGCAAAAGCAGCAATGGGCGGAAATATTCCGCAGTATTCGGCAACAATGGCGACTGTTGTAGTAATTATAGCACCTATTATGGTAGCATATCCGTTCTTCCAGAAGTATTTCGTAAAAGGTCTTACGGTTGGTTCCGTAAAGGGTTAATTTAGGTTTCGACTCCGATGCAATAATGCAAAGGATAGAAATAAATAAAAAAAGGGAGGATTTCATAACAATGAAAATCAAAAAACTTTTGGCTTTGATTTTGGCTGGTGCTATGACAGCAACATTACTTGTTGGCTGTGGCGATAACAGTAATGATGGTCAATCATCGTCAAACAACAATGGCACACAGCAGACAACACAATCAAGTTCAGGATCTAATGATTCAGGATCCGGCGATGGTGGTTCTGCTTCAGGTGATTATGTAACAATTAACCTGACAAGAAACACATTTAACCTTGCAACTCCTGATTCAGCACAGGTTAAGAAAGTACAGGACGCTATCAATGATTATATCAAAGATAAGATTAACGTTCAGATCGTACTTACTGATATCGGATCAGGCGAGTATATTGAAAAGTCTAACCTTTCACTCGCTAACAACGAGATTAACCTGTTTTGGACAGCTTCATGGGAAAGCACAATCGGAACAAATGACCTTGTACCTGCAGGTGCGGTTTATGACATTACCGATTTACTTCCCGGAACTCCTCTGTATGAATCAATGGATGCAGGACAGTGGGAAGCTACCAAGTACAATGGTAAAAACTACTTCATTCCTGTATACAAAGATAACGTAGAAGGTTATGATATCATCGCTCGTAAAGAAATTGCTGACAAGTATGGTTGGGATCTTTCTTCAGTTAAGACTCTGGCTGACCTTGAGCCCATGCTTGCTGACGCTAAGGCAGAAGGACTTAAATATCCTTACCTTACACAGAAGACAGCTATGTTCTACAGATGGTACATTGACAGCTTTGATTTCTTCACAGCTGACGCTAAATCCAACTGGGTTGCTGTTGACAGAGCTACAGATACTGTAGTAGACGTTGTTCTTACTGATGAGTACAAAGAATTCTGTACTTTGATGGGTAAGTGGGCAGATGCAGGTTACATTTCAGAAGATGATGTTACCAAGGTAACAGGCGATACAACTACTCAGACACATGATTGGGCATTCACATGGTGGACAGATCTTCCTGTAAATGCAGAGGCAGAAAGCCGTTATCAGCAGGAAGTTGTATTAACTCCTTTTACAAGCAGATGGGCACATTCAACATCAGCTCTTGGTTCATGCTACTGCGTAACATCAAACAGCACACCTGAGCAGGCAAAGGCTTGTATCGATTTCATGGGTCTTCTTTACACAGACAAGAAACTTGCTGATCTGTACACATACGGTATCGAAGGCGAAGACTTCATCTATGATGCAAACGGTCATGCAGATCAGAGAGAGAAAGATGAGAACGACAACCTGATTCAGGAAGGTCTGGGAACCAAATACAACCATTCAATGTGGGAGTCTGTTTCCGCTACAATTATTACTCCTTTGTATAATCAGCCTGATAACTTCGGCGATCTGTACAAAGATTTCAACGGCGGCGCTAAGACATCATCTGCAGCAGGATTCCGTTTCGATAAGACTCCTGTAGACGCTCAGTATACAGCATGCCAGAACGTTTTCGATACTTATGGTTTTACACTTGAGAACGGTGGTTATCCGGAATCTGGTGTAGCAGCAGCTATCGAAGAATATCAGGCAGCTCTTGATGAAGCTGGTTATCAGGATGTTTTAGCTGAGTTCACAAAGCAGTATGAAGACTGGAAAGCAAACAAATAAGTCTGATTAACAAATAAGATTTATTAATAGAAGACTCCGGATAATTCCGGAGTCTTTTTATCTTATAGGAAATTACGCCGCAGCATAAATCATTTCATTGAGAATGCGAAGCATTCTTGGAATCGTCGCTGCTGAGCGACGATTTTTTATCTTATAGGAAATTACGCCGCAGCA
>CAZRKN010000132.1:0-3620 GCA_964600805.1 uncultured Bacteroides sp.
ACCCACGTATCCAGCTTGGAAGGCTGGTGTTCTACCATTGAACTACACCTGCATGTTTAAATATTTATTTTGATGACCTTAATCGGGGTGACAGGATTCGAACCTGCGACCTCCTGGTCCCAAACCAGGCGCTCTAGCCAAGCTGAGCCACACCCCGGTAAGTATGCAATTGCCATAAGCAACAACGCAAGTCATATTATATAATAAGGAATTCAGTCTGTCAACATCTTTTTTGGGGATTTTATGAACTGATTTTATAAACTTGCATTTTTGAATAAAAAATGATATGCTTCACAATATCTTTTCAGAGAGGCGGATTTCTCAAAACAATGCATTATATAAATACGATAGAAGACTTATACGACATGCTTGACAGGTATACAGAAGGAGTGGATTGGAACACATTTTATATCAAGAGGGACAAACCCGCCCCTTTTTTAAAATATAATAAGATTCCGGATAAATGTGTCGTTGATTTCATAAAGGAACACAATATTAGGAATGCTTGTGAATTTGGCTGCGGAGAGGGAAGAAATGCAATTTATCTGGCTAAAAATAATGTCGATACGCAAGCCTATGATATATCAGAAATTGCAATAGAAAACGCCAAAAGAAATGCAATGGAAAGCAGGGCGGAAAAAGTAGTTTTTAAGGCAGGAAATATTTTTGAATTGGATTTAAAGGATAAAAAGTTTGACTTGGTAATAGACAGCGGCATTTTTCATCACTTGGCACCACATAGGCGTTTACAATACAGAGATATTGTATCAAGCATATTAGCAGAAAACGGATATTTTATTTTGTTGTGTTTTGCGGCGGGTGAAGATGGAGCGGATGAAGTAGATGATTATGAGTTTTACAAGAGCAGACAAACGGGAGCTGCCTTTACTGATGAAAGGTTAAAGGAGTTTTGGGGAGAAAAATTTGATGTTGTGGAATTGAGAAAGGGAGAGGATATCGTAGACTCCCGGATGTGGGAAAGTGAATATTTATATATTTGTGTGATGAGAAAGCTTATTTAAACTATCTTAGACGATTGCGAAACAGATGCTTAAATGCACGAGTTTAAACATTATAAACAAAATAAGAGTCTCACCGCAAGCGAAATCGCCCCTTATTTTGTTTATAATGTCTAAACTCTGGGTATTGGAAGTGAGTTTCACAATCACCAATTTAAACTATCTGTATGAAGGGATGCTATGATAGATGATATGTTTAGAAACAGAACGCTTAATTTTGAGAGATTATCGTGAAGATGATTTTAATGAATATTATCAGTTAAAGACGGATCCTGAAACCATGTACTATTTACAGGATATAAAATTATTTACGAAAGAAGAAGGCTATAAAGATTTCAATAAGGTTTTGGATGATATGTCAAAATCTGATAGAAGGTTTTATTTTTTACATACTGAATTAAAAGACTCCCATGAGCAGGTAGGCAGTGTCGGATATACGGTAGTGGACGATACTCCTGTAGGGAAAATTGTCGGTGCAGGATATTTCATTTATCCAAAGTTCTGGGGAAAAGGATATACAACGGAAGCGTTTCGGCGGGTTTTGGAGTTTGCGTTTACTGATAATAATGTATACAGAGTATCTACAGGATGCCTGGCTGAAAATATAGGTTCTGAAAGAGTAATGCAAAAATGCGGCTTAATAAAAGAAGCGGAACACATTGATTATGAATGGCATGACGGGAAAATGAAAACGCGGTTGGAATATCGGTTATTAAGAAGCGAGTGGAGATAGGCGGAATGGATGATTAGTGTGAAAAATAAATTTTCACACACATGTTTTCATGTGTTATGCAATATTTGTGCAGACATCGTAGATGTCTTGGGCACACAAATTCGCAGGCTGAGAAGGGAGCATGGTTATTATTATGAAAGATATAGAAAATGTTAAGCAGGCCAGAAAAAGTTTTGATCATATCCTGGATAATAAAAAATATGCCGGAATAATAAAAGATGATAATCATTTATCTTTATTATTAAGTTTAGCAGAAAACAGAGGGTATAATAAAATCTTAGATATCGGAACAGGAACAGGTTATTTAGCGTTTCCGTTAGCGGAAAGATTTCCGGCAGCAAGTGTTTGCGGCATAGATATTGCAGAAACGATTGTCATGAAAAATAATGCAATTGTCAAGGAGAAAGGCATTCCAAATCTTGCATTTGAAGTCTTTGACGGTTTAAAGTATCCGTTTCCTGATGAAAGCTTTGACCTGATAGTTACCAGATATGCGTTCCATCATTTCCCAAATGCTGCCGATGCAATCCGGCAAATGAACAGAATCTTGGTAAAAGGCGGAAGCGTGCTTATTTCAGACCCTGTTAGAAATGAAAAAGATGAAAACAGGGTAATAGATATGTTTATGAGGGTAAAGAAAGACGGACATATTCAATTTTACTCTATAAATGAGCTGGACGAATTATTTACCGGTAATGGTTTTAGGAAGGAAAGTCAGGTTATTAGCGATATGAAATTTCCTTTTGCCAGGCAGGAAGAGTATATTCAAATATATGACACAATTGCTGAAAAGGATAAATCGCTTTATAATATAATAAATGACAATGGTGTCGTATGGGTTAAGCATATTGATGTGGGGAATGTTGTTTTTATTAAAGAGTAAATTTATATGTTTAGCTATTCTTTTATAAAAATAAGTCGATATAAAATATAGATACACGGACGTATCTGAAAAAATACAAGGATGGTATATTATATATGAAAATCGGCGAAGCACAGCAAATTTACAGGGAACAGATAAAAGCGTACAATACGCAGAAGGCTGCCTTGTCTAAGCAGCTGCAGGATGTCCGCTCCAGGATGGAAGCATCACCGGACGATCAGGAGATATTTGGCTCAGAAGCCGCTGTTCTGGAATTATCTATAGAAGCATTAAATAAACAGCAGGATGAGTATCAGGATTATATGGATGAACTTTCGGACCAATATTGCGCATACTGGAATGCCACGGTAGCGGAGCAGCAAGCGGATGCCGCAAAGGAATATGGAGCAGAGATGGGCAAGTTGATGGAAGTTGCCCGACGCCTTATGAAAGGCGCAATTGTTCCCGCATATGATGAAAAGAAACTGATGGAGTTTGATAAGGACCTGTATCAGATGGCAAAGAGCATCGGAATGCTGGTACGTCAACAGAAGAAAGAAAAATATGATTCGCTGTGGGAGGAAGAGGAAGAGAAGGAATATGATGACCCCATGGAAGTTGCAGAGAATGCAGAAGCTGCATCAGACGGTCCTGAAGTGGTTGATGCTGAAACTGTAATAGCGGAGGCTGTTTCGGAAGTATAGGTTGAAAAATCAATGATTTTTTAATCGCAAGTTTGGTGCTAAAGCGCTTATAGCGCTGCTCAAACCCTCAGGTTGAGGGAGAGGCAAGATTTTAGATTGTAAATAAATTTTTCACACGCATAGAAAAGTGAGTAATTTTCGATTGACAAGAATAAACTGATATGTTAGAGTATAACTTGTGCCGAGCGGATACGGAATTATTTCGCATAATCCGTTGTCATTAGGTAATACGTGTTCGTAGCTCAGCTGGATAGAGCAACGGCCTTCTAAGCCGTGGGTCGGGGGTTCGAATCCCTTCGAGC
>CAZRKN010000133.1:0-3448 GCA_964600805.1 uncultured Bacteroides sp.
ATCCTCATTAGTTTCGTAGCCATCAATATTTGTCTAACTTTCTGGGGTCAGAACAGTAGTGGCGGTTATTTCTTTCCCTTAAAAATCTGATAAAGCAGATTGATAAGGGAAACAATGAACGTACGGAATAAAAAGAAACATACCGAACACCCGGACCAGTTTCGTGGCGTATTTGGTCTTACTGCCGATGAGTTCCAAAAGATAAACAATCATCATGAGAGAATATCTATAATTTTTAAAATTTTCTTTTTGGTATCAGTATTACAGAAACGTAGTTTTTCTTGAATTGCATCATCCACTGTCTCTGTTTTTGATACTTTCAACTTATAGTTATATTCTTTAGAAACAAAACAGTCTACGCTGCAATGCAGTATATTGGCTATTTTTACAAGAGCGGTGAGCGAAGGGTTGGCTCGTCCACATTCTATATTGCTGATATGGCTGGGATTTACGTCTAATTGCTCAGCAATAAATTCCTGTGTAATTCCAAGAGATTTTCTGCGTTTTCTGATATTCAGACCAATTGTTTTAAAATCCAGATCATTCATATGATAAAGTTTCCTTCCACATGTAGTATGTCCTAATTTTAATGTTATATTTATTCTGGAATAATAAGTTAAAACAAAATTAATTGCTTAAAACATTAGTTATAACTAAAGTTTTAAAAATTTTTGACGATAAATATTTTATAAAAAATTAAATTGCTTTGGCAGCAAGGAGCTGCAAGAATTTGTGGAAAAGTTTGGAGGATAAATATGCTGTCAGTACAGACCAATATGCTTGCATATAATGCAGGCAGACAATTTAAAATAAACTCGAAGAAAGTGGCTAAAAATACTGAGAAGCTTTCTTCTGGATATAAAATCAATCGGGCGGCGGATGATGCTGCCGGTCTGGTTATTTCAGAGACTATGAGGCGGCAGATACGAGGGTTGAGGCAGGGCTCAGATAATATTGTGGACGGGATTTCTCTTTTGCAGGTTGCGGATGGAGCACTGGAGGAAATTGTTGATATGCTGCACAGAATTAATGAACTTTCTGTAAAAGCATATAATGGAACAAATACTAGGACGGACAGGGGATATATTCAGGATGAGATTACGCAGTTGGTCAGTGAAATTGGAAGAGTGGCGGATACCACGACTTTTAATGAGATAAAAGTATTGCAAGGGAATCCTTCGGAGACGAAAGCAGTCAAGATTGAAAAAGATGTAATTTATACAGAGTATTTGGAATTGGAAAGCGCGGAGCGCGAAATTCCGAATTGGCTTAAGAGTGGAGTAGACAAAGAACTGACACAGCATTTCTATGTAGGTTTGACACAGGATGTCAGTGGAATCATGTATAAGGCAACGTTATCGGATTCCAAAAATAAGATTATCAAGGGAGAATACTATGGTCCAAACAAAGGAAATGTGTTGTATGGTGTATATGAGTACAGTGGACGGAAGTGGACAGCAACTCTGGATGATAACAAAACCGCTCGAATAAGTTTTTCAGGACTGCTTCAATCAGGCAATGCGTCAGAACTGTATAATAATATAGTAAACTTATTGGGCTGTGCTATCGGCATTCCCTGTGGAACTTGTACTGCCGAATATTATGGTATTGGATTCACAGGGGAAATAGATGGAATTTATGCCAGACCTAAAGGTTATATTGATAATTATGATACGGATGATGAGAAGAAGGGGAGAGTCGGTATAGAAGGTATCATAGACCTTTCTAACTGGAAAGGTTTTGTGAGTGATTCAGGAGAAAATATCAACTGTTTTGACAAAATTAAAGAATTAATGAAAAAACAGGCTCAGGACAGTACATTGACAGATGATGTAAAAAAGGAGGAAGTTCGGAAACTGGCGGATGAGATAGCAAAAAAATTGTGTGAAAAGACTTATCAGACGGTATCGAAGGTAACAAAATATGAAAATCACTTTGATAGAGCTGTCAAAAACGGAGATTATGATATTATTGTATACGACTATCGGGATCAGGATGTATTATCCAACCTGAACGCAGCCGACGCACCTGTTATTACCAAAGCTATAACTGAGATGAAAGTGCCGTATTCATCATTGATACCCGGAACGGTTGTTCCACATAAAGAAGAACATCCGCTATGGATTGTTTGCAGTGCGCAGTCTGGCGATACGATTCCTCTGGAATTGCCACTAATTACGTCGGAGACAATGGGAATTCAGGGGTATGATGTTGCAAGGTATACTGTGACGGAGACATACAGTGATTCTTATAAGGCGAAGCTTGAAGCATGGGAAAATGCTTTTCATTATGAGACGACCACCCGGACAATACCTGAGCATATCGCTAAGACAGCAGTAGTGGAAGGTATTACTCCGATTTTTGATGCAAATGGAGAATTAAGGGGAATGGATTATAAGGTCAGGTATGATGAAAAACTGGTTCCGGAGGAAATAAGGACTTTTTCTTACAAAGTGTATGACTATGCGAAACCCGAACCGGAGGAAGGTGATATCATCCGCATGGTGACGTATGAACCCGACAGTAATGCAGTAATCAGTGATGCTCTGCGGTATGTATTAGACTGTAGGACTGTGCTTGGTGCACAGCAGAATCGGTTGGAGCATGCTTATAATAATAATCAGAATAAACATGAGAATACTACTGCGTCGGAGTCACGTCTTCGTGATACGGATATCTCAAATGAAATAGTAGCTTTTTCCAACAATAATATTCTCTTACAGTCTGTTGCAAGCATGCTGAGTCAGGCAAATCAATCATCAGAGTTAGTTTTGCAGCTTTTGTCCTGAGAAGAAAGTACATCCGACAGAAGACTAATAAAACTATCATGATAATGGCACAGAATACAATGGAAATGTTTCTTTTGTGGAATACATTTTGCCTGTAAATTGCTTAGTTTCAAGAGTGTTTTCTTTTTTAACTGAAATTTTATCTATACAGATTCTTTTTGGTGCGCTTTTTTAGCGATATATTTTTTAGGTATATGTACTATAGACAATTGCGAAATGCTCTTTCAATAATCAGAACTTAGCTAAAATAAACAAAATAAGGGGCGATTTCGCTTGCGATGAGACACTTATTTTGTTTATTTTGGCTAAGTTCGTGAGTAGCGATAACAGTTTCGCAATTACCTAACTTCTTCCTTCAAAGAGAGGGGCAGCTTGTGGGCGGATATTTATAATATATTCTCTGTCAGTTTCATTACCCATTCTCAGATTCACTATAACAAGCCTCCGATTTTTAAGTTTGCTATATTTTACCATGATTCACGGCAACTGAGCAAGGAGTATAGCATTTGAGTTTCCCCATTTTTTCTGAAGATTGATTTTGTGAGTTCATTTGTCCCATTAAAAATGCAAAAACACTGAATCTTTGTTATAATTGAATCACGACAAACAAAAAAGCAAAGGAGTGTTTTTGCATGATTAATTATAACAGATTAGGTTAC
>CAZRKN010000134.1:0-3260 GCA_964600805.1 uncultured Bacteroides sp.
AGTATAAAAAATCGTCGCTCAGCAGCGACGACTAAAAGAATGCTTCGCATTCTCAATGGAATGATTTATGCTGCGGCGTAATTTCCTATAATATAAAGAAAAATTTCCATGTTTCGCCGGTATCAGCTCCCAGCTTCATGCCTATTTCACGCATTCGGTCATTCAGCCTGTGATACATCAACTTATGTTCCCAATTTATACCAAGAATATACTCCCTCTCTCTTGAAGTCAGTACTGCCGTCACATGCTGAAGCTTCTTTTCATCATCTCTTTTCCATAATCCAAACGGACACTCCATGTATGAGTTTTCAGCCCCATATTTTTCAATATGTTCAGCTAACGCTGTCTTAAACTTATTTCCGTCTTTTTCTTGGTCTGACCACAGATTATATACACGTATTTTCTCATTTTCCCCAGGCAGTCCTGACATCAATATACCTGATTCCACAAGATGCCTGTATACTGCTTTCTCAACCTTGGAGCGGGCAACCGGGTAATCCAGTTCTTTCATGATCTGCTCTACGGAATGCCCCCTGTCAGTCAGATGCCTGATAGCGCCGCCTGCCGCTACATCGAACATAAAATCTGAAAGCGCCGCCTGAAAATACCCGCCTTTTTGCCCCTCCATCGTTCTCCTCACCTTCGCATCTTATGACTTGAATTTTACGGCGGTACCATATGCCATTACCTCTGCCGCTCCCTGCATAACCGCTGATGACGCATAACGTACATTGACAACCGCATCTGCGCCCATTGCCACAGCTTCCTCCACCATACGCTTCGTAGCAAGCGCCCTTGCATCATTCATCATTTCGGTGTATGCCTTTAACTCTCCGCCCACCAATGTTTTGAATCCCTGCGTAATATCTCTTCCGATATTCTTGGACTGAATCGTGCTGCCTTTTACCATTCCAAGCATTTCCAATTCCTTTCCGCTAATGTAATCAGTATTGACTAAGATCATCTTCTTCTCCTCCTTTAATCTCTTTTATTCTGCTAATTAATACACCAAACATCACAGCCGCCAGAATAAGCGGCACTACTATTATCACGATCCTGACTATCATGGGAATGCCAGTTATATATGCCAAAAATAATGCAACACTTATATAAAAAGCAATTATTATAATAACTATAGCAGCAACCACAATCGGCGCTATCATCTTCTTTCCATGATTCATATCTCACCCTCTCCATTCTTCCCAACTCGTGAACTTAATACTTCTACTTTATATCAATCTCCGGCGGCACATCTATTTCATCAGAAACATATTTACCGTTTTTCTTACGCTGCCGCACACATTCTGTCAGAAGATATTCAATCTGCCCGTTCACAGAACGAAAATCATCTTCCGCCCATGCGGCAATGGCGTCATATAGTTTGGAAGAAAGCCTTAACGGAACCTGTTTCTTGCCCAAATCACCCATACTTATCTATATATTCCTTTCCTCATGAGCCAACAATAATTACATCTGCTTCCATCTTTTCATCCTGCTAATAAAGGCTTCCTGAATTAACTACCGGCTGCGCGTCATGGTTTCCACACAATACCACCAGAAGGTTGGATACCATGGCAGCCTTGCGCTCATCATCAAGAGCTACCGTATTACGCTCCTTCAAACGCTCCAATGCCATCTCGACCATTCCGACTGCACCGTCTACAATCATCTTCCTTGCATCGATTATAGCTGATGCCTGCTGCCTCTGCAACATGACAGCTGCTATTTCCGGTGCATAAGCCAGATATGTGATTCTCGCCTCAATTATCTCAATTCCTGCTTCATTTACACGCTCCTGAATCTCGTCCCTTATCCTTCCCGCAACTATCTCACTGGAACCGCGAAGGCTTCCTTCATCAGCCACACCGTCGCCTGTCGTATCTACATTCGGCGCAACATCATACGGATATATACGCACAATATTTCTAAGCGCACTGTCGCACTGCAGTGATAAAAATTCTTTATAATTATCTACATTAAATACCGCCTTCGCCGTATCTACGATTCGCCATGTTACAGCGATTCCTATTTCTACAGGATTTCCCAGACAATCATTGATTTTCTGTCTGTTGTTGTTAAGCGTCATCACTTTTAAAGATATTTTATTATTTGTAACAACATCCACCGTAGCCCCCGAACCTTGTATAGTCAGTATGGAGCCCAGAGAACCTGAACCCGGATTCACGTCGCCGCTCTGACTCAGTTTCGTCTTGGCGGCGGGATTTATGCTGGTACAGAATGGATTCACGAAGTAGAATCCATCTTCCTTCAATGTTCCGACATATTTCCCGAATAATGTCAGCACCAGAGCCTCCTGCGGCTTTAACACATGCAATCCGCACAAAGGTATCCAGCCCAGCACTACAAAAATTATGCAAACAACTAAAAGCGTCACAAACGCCGGGTTAGTATGCCCTGCATCTGAAGAAGCGCTCACGCCTGCAGCGCCTGCAATAATTCCCACAATTGCCAGTATATATAATGCTATAATACCAAGCATCACCGGCATTCCGTTTTTCTTTCCCGTTAAAATTTTCTCTTCCATAATTATACCTTCCCTTTCCTCATTTTGTAAGCTTTTTCTTTTTGATATCATTATGATATCACATTGATAGAATTTGTCAAGTACAATTATAATGTATTTAAAAAACTTGTTTTGGAGAGTTAAAATAAGTTAAAATAAGTTATAATATTGATTGATATGATTATAAAAAGGGGATATGATGATGTTTAAAAGCAAAAAGTTTACGATAATATTCAGCGCAGAGGCGATTATACCTTTAGTTATTGCTGTTTTGGGTGTAATCGCTTCTGGTTTTTATTCCTCTGCGGGGAAGTACTTTGGAGAAGGACTTGATGAAGAGTACAGGAGAGCTGAAAAACTTTGCTATATCTTCTATAACTGTTCTATGTGGTACGGAATAGGGTTAATTGTTGTTCTTTCAATAGTTGGATTAAGTTCTTTCGTGATTACGCTTGTACATTTGTTTGGAGCAAAAAAGGAGAAATATAGTGCAGCAAGACCATTAACCATCTTCATCTGGAGTGGACTATGTGTTTTGGAAACATTCATCTTGATGCTTTTGGTTATAGTTTTCACATACGGACAAGGTGTTTAAAAAAAGAGATTAAAAAACTAGTTTTTCCTTTCCTTTTGGTCTATTTAATGATATAATAATATGTACATGCAGGATTAGTACATCGGTAGTACATCGGCTTCCCAAGCCGAGGAGGCGGGTTCGACTCCCGTATCCTGCTTT
>CAZRKN010000135.1:0-3122 GCA_964600805.1 uncultured Bacteroides sp.
TATGACACTACAACAATTAAAATATATGATAATCGTTGCGGAAAGAGGATCTATTACAGAAGCAGCAAGAGAATTGTATATTTCTCAGCCGAGTCTTTCCGGTGCAATCAAAGAAGTAGAAAAAGAAGCCGGAATAACAATTTTCAGCCGATGCCGGGCAGGAGTGGCATTGACAAAGGAGGGTATGGAGTTTTTAGGATATGCAAGGCAGGTAGTCCAGCAGATGGAACTTCTGGAAGCAAAATATATTGATAAAAAGCCTGCAAAACAGAGGTTTTGCGTTTCCACGCAGCACTATACCTTTACGACAAATGCGTTTGTAGAATTGATACAGCATTTTGGACAGGAAAGGTTTGAGTTTATCCTGAATGAAACACAGACGCATCAAATTGTTGAAGATGTACGGAACAGGTTCAGTGATTTGGGAATCCTATATCTTTGTAACAGTAATGAAAATGTACTGAGAAAGTTGTTTGATGAATACAATCTGAATTTTTTTGAATTGTTTACGGCAACACCACATATTTTTATTGCAAAAAACCACCCGTTGGCAAAATGCACATCTGTGAAGCTGAATGACTTGAAACCATATCCCCGGCTTAGTTTTGTGCAGGGAACTTATGAATCTTCCAACTTTTCAGAGGAACTTTTTAGCAACGAACCTGCTGAAAGAAGTATTAAGGTCAGTGACCGTGCAGCTATTGTAAATCTGATGATCGGATTAGAGGGATATACCGTTTCAAGCGGTATTTTCCCTAAATATCTTCAAGGGGATTCTATTGTTTCTATTCCTTTGGATGAAAATGAGGTAATGCATATTGGATACATACTGAACAAGGATAAAGAACTATCAGAGTTAGGGGAGATTTATGTTGAGGCTCTGAAACAGTACCAGACATAAATAAAACATAGGCTCACCCTATGTAAAAGCATATAAAACAGATATTACCTATTACATGACGTTCCGTGCTAAGATAAAGAAACGGAAAGGAGGCATAAAAATGCCGGGTTATGTATTAGGTAATTTTTTTATCTATTCTGTTATCAATGCTTTTACCCCGGGACCGGGGAATATTCTGGCACTAAATACAGTAACGAACTATGGATATAAAAAAGGAAAACCACTTTTTTGGGGGATTTTTGCAGGCTACTATGTTGTACAGATTATATGTGCAATTTTTGTATTTGGGGTAAGTACCTTTTTACCGAATGTGCTTGGTATTATGAAATATATAGGAGCTGCTTATATTTTATGGTTGGCAGTCCATATTGCGTTGAGCAAGCCAACTACAGGTGATACAGAAAAATCGGCATCATTTATAAAAGGATTTTTATTACAGTTTGTCAATGTAAAAATTTATTTATTTGGAATTACCGCATTGACAGGATATGTCACAGATTACAACACTTCCTTATGGATTTTGCTGCTGTTTGAACTCATTATTGCAACAATAGGGACAGCTGCAACACTAACATGGGTTGGTATGGGGGTGCTGATACAAAAGGCATATCAAAAACATTATAGGGCTATTAACATTATTCTTGCCCTGACCTTATTAGAGTGTGTATATAGTATGTTAAGATAGCAAAGGGGGTATTGCTGAATATGCAGATAGAAAGAAATATTCTTTTAAATCCCGGTCCCGCAACAACAACAGATACCGTAAAAATGGCGCAGGTTGTACCTGATATTTGTCCGCGCGAAAAAGAATTTTCATCAATGATGAAACAGATGCGTGAGGATTTGGTTAGGATTGTGCATGGTGATCTAAATAAATATACTTCTATACTTTTTTGTGGTTCAGGCACGCTTACTATGGATGTGTGTATCAATTCACTTTTACCTGAAGGAAAGAAGATATTGATTGTCAATAATGGAAGTTACAGCATGAGGGCGGCAGAAATTTGTGAATATTATAGTCTTCCGTCCTTTAATTTTATATGTCCGATAGATGAATTGCCAGACTTAGACAAGATGGAACAGGTATTAAAAGAAAATCCTGATATTGCGCTTGTCTATGCAACACATAATGAAACAGGTACGGGTATCTTAAATCCTGTTAGAGAAATTGGTTCACTTGCACATAAATATAATGCGGTTTTTATAGTAGACACAATTTCCACTTATGCGATGCGTCCGATTGATATTGAAAGAGATAATATTGATTTCTGCATGGCATCTGCACAAAAGGGACTGATGGCAATGACAGGGCTTTCTTTTGTCATTGGAAATATAGAAATGATTAAAAAATCGGCATCATATCCTAAACGCTCGTATTATTGCAATTTGTATATGCAGTATCACTTTTTTGAGATAACAGGCGAGATGCATTTCACGCCACCCGTCCAGACTATTTATGCTGCTCGTCAAGCACTCGATGAATATTTTGCGGAAGGCGAAGAAGCAAAATGGAAAAGACATTCAGAGGTGTTTGAGGCAATCCATGCAGGGCTTGATAAACTTGGCTTCAAGGATATTATCAAAAGAGAATTACAAGCAGGTCTTGGCGTTACAGTGAAATACCCGGATGATGAAAACTGGAGTTTTGAAAAGGTACATGATTATTGCTATGAGCGCGGATTTACTATATATCCCGGAAAGACATCGGCACAGAACACATTTCGGCTTTGTGCGCTCGGAGCTATCACAAAGAAGGATATCGAAGACTTTTTTATTGTTCTGTATGAGGCACTCAAAGAAAATAATATTCAGATACCTATTCACTATGATACTTAATAGCCTGTTTTATATCAAAAGAACAGGAATAAAAATGTAAGGGGGCAGAATGATGAAGAAAATTCTTTTGGCTACTCCTACCATGCATACGGAGGAGGAGCAGTATATTCAGAAAGCGTTTGAAAAAAACTGGATTGCACCGTTAGGACCGAATGTAGATGAATTTGAGGATAAAGTGGCGGCTTATGTGGGAGTACCTTCTTCTGCTGCACTGTCGTCTGGAACAGCGGCACTGCATTTGTCAATTGTTTTAGCAGGGGTGAAAGAAAATGATATTGTGTTCGTTCCTTCCCTGACATTTGCGGCAAGTGTTAATCCAGTCAGATATGAGAAAGCAGTTCCGGTTTTTATTGACTCAGAGCGTGACACATGGAATATGGATGCA
>CAZRKN010000136.1:0-2951 GCA_964600805.1 uncultured Bacteroides sp.
GAATATGAATTTCCTTGTCGGCAAAGAGAAAATTACTCAGGAAAAAGCAGATGAGGTCATGGGTAAGATTACTACCGGCTTAAACGGTATTTGTACAGACTGCGATCTGATCGTAGAGGTTGCTCTTGAGAAAATGGAGATTAAGCAGGCGATTTTCAAAGAGTTAATGGGTATCGTTAAGAAAGACTGTATGTTTGCTTCCAATACTTCATCTCTTTCCATTACCAAGATTGGAGAAGGCTTAGACAGACCGATGATCGGTATGCATTTCTTCAATCCTGCTGACAGAATGAAACTGGTAGAGGTTATCAGAGGCGAGAATACACCTCAGGAGATGGTAGATAAGATTACTGCTATCGCTGCAGAAATCGGCAAGACTCCTGTACAGGTTAAAGAAGCTCCCGGCTTTGTTGTAAACAGAATCCTGATTCCGATGATTAACGAGGCAATCGGTGTACTGGATGCAGGTACAGCTTCAGCAGAGGATATCGATGTTGCTATGCAGCTCGGTGCATCCCATCCTATGGGACCGCTTCATCTGGGGGATTTGATTGGTCTGGATATCTGCCTTGCGATTATGGAAGTTCTCTACAATGAGACTAAGGATGAGAAATATGCTCCGCAGCCGCTTCTCAAGAAGATGGTAGAAGAGAAGAAACTCGGTAGAAAGACCGGCATGGGTTTTTTTGACTATTCTAAATAGAAAATAAACATGGAGGAATAAAAAATCATGGATTTTACTTTAAGCAAAGAGCATGAAATGGCGAGAACTCTTTTCAAAGACTTCGCTGAAAAAGAAGCAAAACCTATCGCACAGGAGATAGATGAAAATCATCGTTTCCCAAGAGAGACGGTTGACAAGATGGCTAAGTTAGGTTTCTTGGGAATTCCTGTACCGAAGGAGTATGGCGGACAGGGTTGTGATCCTTTGACATATGTTATGTGTGTTGAGGAGCTTTCCAAGGTATGCGGTACAACCGGCGTTATCGTATCCGCACATACATCACTCTGCTGTGACCCGATTCAGACATATGGTACGGACGAGCAGAAACAGAAATACTTAATTCCCCTTGCAAAAGGTGAGAAGTTAGGCGCTTTCGGTCTTACAGAGCCGGGCGCAGGTACAGATGCGCAGGGACAGCAGACCAAAGCGGTATTAGAGGGTGACGAATGGGTGCTTAACGGCTCCAAATGTTTCATTACAAACGGTAAGGAAGCAGATGTATACGTTATCTTTGCTATTACCGGAACTGTTGAGAAACGCGGTAAGGTAAGCAAAGAAATTTCTGCATTCATAGTAGAAAAAGGCACACCCGGATTTACATTCGGAACAAAAGAGAATAAGATGGGTATCTGTGCTTCTTCCACATATGAGCTTATCTTTACAGACTGCCGTATTCCGAAAGACAACTTATTAGGACAGAAGGGCAAAGGCTTCAATATTGCTATGCATACGCTTGACGGCGGACGTATCGGTATCGCTGCACAGGCACTTGGTCTTGCAGAAGGCGCATTGGAAACGACTATCAATTATGTAAAAGAAAGAAAACAGTTCGGTCGTGCTATCGGTGCATTCCAGAATACCCAGTTCCAGTTAGCAGATATGGCAACAAAGGTTCAGGCTGCTCAGATGTTAGTTTATAAGGCTGCTATGAAGAAAGCAGAATATGCTGCGAATCCGAAAGTTTCCTATTCTGTAGAAGCTGCTATGGCTAAATTATATGCGGCAGAGGTTGCTATGGAAGTAACAACCAAGGCTGTTCAGCTGCATGGTGGTTATGGTTACATCAAAGAGTACGATGTTGAGCGTATGATGCGTGATGCAAAGATTACGGAAATCTACGAAGGAACCAGTGAAGTTCAGCGTATGGTAATTTCCGGCGCACTTTTGAAATAATAAGCTCAAATCTTAAGTTTTTGAGCTGCGAGTTTGCGCAGATGCCGTTGGCATCCGGCTCAAACATCGCAAGTTAGGGATTAAATTAATGTAAAGGAGATAAAGTCGATGAAAATCGTTGTTTGTATTAAACAGGTACCTGATACAAAGGGTGGCGTAAAGTTCAATCCGGACGGTACATTAGACAGAGGCGCAATGCTTGCCATCATGAATCCTGATGATAAAGCAGGATTGGAAGCTGCGCTGAGATTAAAAGATGAATATGGCGCGGAGGTTACGGTTGTAACAATGGGCCTTCCTAAAGCAGAAGAAGTTCTTCGTGAAGCTATGGCAATGGGAGCAGATAAGGGTATTCTGGTAACAGACAGAGTGCTTGGCGGTGCTGATACATGGGCTACTTCCACAACAATTGCAGGTGCAGTAAGAAATCTTGAATATGACCTGATCATCACAGGTCGTCAGGCTATTGATGGTGATACCGCACAGGTTGGTCCTCAGATTTCAGAGCATCTTGACATTCCTGTCATTTCTTATGCACAGAATATTAAAATCGAGGGAGACAGCGTAGTTGTTGAGCGTCAGTATGAAGACAGATATCATGTAGTTAAGGCTAAAATGCCTTGTCTTATAACAGCTCTTTCCGAACTGAATGAGCCTCGTTATATGACACCCGGCGGAATTTTTGATGCATATCAGAAAGAGATTACCGTATGGGGCAGAGCTGATCTGAAAGATGTTGATGATTCAAACCTGGGTCTTAAGGGTTCACCGACCAAGATTGCAAAAGCATCCGATAAGGTTAGAAAGGGCGCCGGAGAAAAGGTTGCTCTTGATCCCGATGAATCAGTCAGCTACATTGTTGATAAGTTAAAAGTAAAACATGTAATTTAAGTGCAAAGGTTGAAAGAATTGCATTCTTTCAACCGAACGTGTTCGGTTTTTGCAAGTTTGCACTGAATAGCGTGCAAACTCGCAGTCTGAGAATAGACATGTATAAGAAATGGAGGATATACAATGAGTTTAGAAGAATACAAGGGAGTATATGTCTTTGCGC
>CAZRKN010000137.1:0-2025 GCA_964600805.1 uncultured Bacteroides sp.
CTTGGGTGACGATGGCTATCACGCTTCCATGGCGCGCCTTCACCTGCTGCACGTTGTTGACAATCTTTTCATACAGGTGGTCGTTGGGTGCTATGATCACTGTCGGCATCTCTGCATCGATAAGAGCGATTGGTCCATGCTTCATCTCAGCCGCAGGATATCCCTCTGCATGTATATATGAGATTTCCTTCAGCTTCAACGCCCCTTCAAGTGCCACCGGGTAGCTGTACCCGCGTCCAAGGTATAGGAAGTTGTGTGCATACGTGAAGATGAGCGATAGGCGCTCAATCTGGTCGTTGAGCTCAAGAGTCTGCTTAACATATTCGGGTATCTTAAGTATCTCCTCCCCAATCTTGTCAAGCTCTTCCTTTGGCATCGTTCCCTTCAGCCCGGCAACAGCCATGGCGATGAGGGTCAACACCATCACCTGGCCCGTGAAAGCCTTAGTTGATGCCACGCCGATTTCCGGACCCACATGGATATATGTGCCTGAATCGGTGTTGCGCGGGATTGAACTGCCCACTACATTGCTGATGCCATATACATATGCCCCCGCGTCATGAGCCATCTGGATCGCTGCAAGCGTATCAGCAGTCTCGCCGCTCTGCGACACTGCTATCACTACGTCCCTCTCGTCGAGCACAGGATTGCTATATCTGAATTCGCTCGCATATTCCACCTCCACAGGTATCCTGCACATATCCTGGATAAGATATTTGCCGATCAAGGATGCATGCCATGATGTTCCGCAAGCCACGATGATGATTCTCTTTGCATTCAGGAATTTTTCCTTGCTGTCGAGCACACCGCTCACTATGATGTTCTTGCCGCCATCCACTACTCGCCCTCTTATGCAGTCGCGCAGCGTGGTGGGTTGCTCGAAGATTTCCTTAAGCATGAAATGCGGATACCCCCCCTTCTCAAGCTGCGAGATGGAGAACTCGAGCTTCTTCACATCCACTCTTGTCTCCTCATTATTGAGATTGATAAGCTTCAATGGCTCTTTCTTCGACACTACGGCAATCTCGTTGTCTTTCACATACACCACATCCTTTGTATACTCCACAATCGGGGTGGCATCCGATGCAAGGAACATTTCCCCCTCCCCTATTCCTATCACGAGCGGACTACTCTTCCTGGCCGCTATGATGGTGTCTGGATTATTCTTTTCTATCACTGCAATGGCGTATGCACCTACCACTTGACGCAAAGCCTCCTTCACTGCCTCAAGCAGCGAGCAGCTGTTGTGAGTCCTGATATATTCTATCAGTTGCACCAATACTTCAGTGTCGGTCTCCGACTGGAATTTGCATCCATTCTGTATCAACGCATCTTTGAGCACCTTATAGTTCTCAATAGTGCCGTTGTGCACGAGTGCTATTTCCTCATCTTCGCTGAAATGGGGATGCGCATTGCGGTCAGAAGGCTCCCCATGCGTTGCCCAGCGGGTATGGGCTATGCCGGTGCCTCCCGCTGTATCCTTATCTTTGCAATAATCCTCGAGATTAGAGACCTTCCCTCGCGATTTATATACATTCAGTTTGCCCGCCGGGCTCACAAGCGCTACGCCCGCACTGTCATATCCTCTGTATTCCAGTCGGTGCAATCCTTTGATCAGAATATCGTAAGCATTTCTATCGCCTACATATCCTACTATTCCACACATATTCGTAAGTTTTATTTATATCTATTATCAAATTGAAAATCACTCTCAATATCGCGATGGAATCTATTTATCTCTCTAACGCCGACTCCATGCAGATTATTATATATTTTGCTCTCCATCTCCGGCTTCCGGCTCATTTTCTTGCCGTGCTTCATCCCTGTGTGCCATCAAGTAGTCCCAGGCGGCATCATGGTCGTTGGGAATCAAGCCATCGAGAATCGCATCTTTCACCATCTGCTTCAGTCTCGAGATCTCCTGCGAGGGGGGGATGCCAAGGCGCTCCATGATCTCATTGCCGTTGATGGGATTCTTCCATTTCCGGTAGTCGTCAGCAGCCACAATCTCCTTCATCCGCTCCC
>CAZRKN010000138.1:0-1781 GCA_964600805.1 uncultured Bacteroides sp.
CATTCTCAATGGAATGATTTATGCTGCGGCGTAATTTCCTATAAGATAAAAAATAAGAGCATCCAGGTTTCCTGAATACTCTTTTTTATATTAATATCACCATATTAGATTAATTGTCCTGAAAGTACAAATTTTTGATATAAATCAGGTTTTATCATTTATTTAATCACGAATTTGCGTGCTGCATTGATGCCAATCTTATAGGGCAGGGGTCTGAGATCGCGATCGGCTTCCTTTAATTTTTCACGAATATTGATATGCTGCGGGCAGTGCTTTTCACATTTACCACAGCCAATGCACTGTGATGCAAAACCGGGTTCCTTACGCAGCCCCATATTCTGGGCAAACTCAAAGCGGGCTGAGGACTTTTTCTCCATATACATCAGATTGTAATAATAGAAATTACCCGGAATATCCACTCCCTTAGGACAGGGCATACAGTATCTGCATCCCGTGCAGCCTACCTTTTCCCGTTCATGGATGACCTGCTTAATCTGTTCAACAATCTCCATATCTTCTTCTGTCAAATGTCCCGGCTCGGCTTCTGATGCAATGCGAATGTTCTCATTCACCATATCCTCAGAATTCATGCCGGATAACACACAACTGACTTCCGGCTGGTTCCACAGCCAGCGCAGCCCCAGTTCTGCGGGCGTATAGCCATTACTGTCAGACGCAAGTATCTCTTTCGCTTTATCCGGCAGGCTGACCAGCTTACCGCCGCGGAGAGGTTCCATAATAATAACCGGAATACCTTTCCCTGCCGCTGCCTGAAGACCTCTCTTTCCAGCCTGGGTATGCTCATCCAGATAGTTATACTGTATCTGACAGAAGTCCCAGTCATAAGCATCCAGAATTCTCAGGAACATTTCCGTATCACCGTGGTAGGAAAAACCGATGTTATGTATACTTCCTTCTTCTTTTTTCCGTTTAATCCAGTCCTCAACACCCAGATCTTTCAGATGTTCCCATTCTGCATAGTCTGTGAACATATGCATCAGGTAGTAGTCAATGTATTCTGTGCGGAGACGGGAAAGCTCCTCGTTAAAGGTTTTGTCAATTGCCGCAGCAGAACGTATGATATACTGCGGAAGTTTGGTAGCAATATAGACCCTGTCACGGCGTTTGTTTTCATCCAGTATCCGTCCAAGACACTCCTCACTGCCGGGGTAAATATAAGCGGTATCAAAATAATTGACACCCTTTTCAATAGCCAGAAGGACTTCCTTCTCTGCCTTTTCATAGTCAATGGTATTTCCTTTTTTGCTGAATCTCATGCAGCCATAACCCAGCTGCGAAATCTGTTTACCATTTCGGTCAAGTCTATATTTCATATCTGTCTCCTTTTATGTTAGTTCCGGTTCCATAAAGCCTGCCAGAATGGCGGCAAATTCCTCCAGACCGACAACATCCTCATGATCAAAGCGAGCCGGTTCCGGACTGTCAATATCAATCACACCCACCACATCGTTGTGAACAAAAATCGGCGTCACAATCTCTGAATTAGTGGCAAAGTCACAGGCGATATGATTACAACAGGCATGCACATCTGCCACCAGCTGGGTTTTGCGTTCCTGTACCGCAGTACCGCAAACCCCGGTTCCCACAGCAATTTCAGCTACAGCAGGCTTGCCTTGAAAAGGTCCCAGCACCAACCGCGACTCTTTCAACAAATAAAATCCTGCCCAATTAACGCTTTTCAGCTGCAATTTTAACAAAGCCGCTACATTAGCAAGCACTGCGCCAAAGTCTGATGTTTCCGCTCCGATCAGACGCAGCTG
>CAZRKN010000139.1:0-1610 GCA_964600805.1 uncultured Bacteroides sp.
GGTCAAAGCGGTACAGCGGCCATGCGCCGGTGTTTACCATATCCGACTGATGCTGTGGTCCGTTCTGCAAGGCGTAACCATGTGCAATACACGGCGCGTATGCCAGGATGATTGACGGGCCCGGATAGCTTTCCGCCTCACGAAATGCTTTTATCGCCTGGGCCTGGTTCGCGCCCATTGCGATTTGCGCAACGTACGCACCTGACATCATCGCAATCATGCCAAGGTCTTTCTTCGCATGTTCTTTACCGCCGATGGCAAACTTCATACTGGCGCCGAACGGTGTTGACTTTGATTGCTGACCACCGGTATTCGAATATCCTTCGGTATCCAAGACCAAGATATTTACATTTTCGCCGCTATGCAAAATATGGTCCAGACCACCGTAACCGATATCGTAAGCCCAACCGTCACCACCGATAATCCAGACGGACTTATCAACGATTTCACCAATCAGGCTTTCCGCCAGGCGTGCGCGCGCCCCCTCTATTTTAGACAGCTTTGCGCGAACGTCCGCTTCTATTTCACGGGCGCGCGCCGCATCGGCGTCAAACATTTCTTCGACGTTTTCAAAGCCCAGTTCGAACAGCAATGACTTCAGCGTCTCGCGCTTCTGATTCAGTGCCAAACGCATACCCAATCCGTATTCTGCGTTATCTTCGAACAGTGAATTGGACCATGCCGGCCCACGACCGTTTGCGTCCGTTGTCCACGGTGTTGTCGGCAAATTCGCCCCATAAATAGAAGAACAACCTGTTGCATTCGCAACAACCATTCTGTCCCCAAACAACTGCGACAGCATACGGACATACGGTGTTTCGCCGCATCCCGCACATGCGCCCGGGAACTCAAAATAATTAGGCAGTAATTCCAGATGCTTTGGAATATTCAGATTCAATTTTTCACGCGGGAATTCCGGGAATTTTTCGGCCGCATCGAACTGCGCCTGTTCGCGCATGCCAACCTCTGCCGCGGCCTTCAGTGACAGTGCCTTTACCGGGCAATTATTCACACAGATATTGCACCCCGTACAATCCGCCGCAGAAATATTCAACGTAAAGTACATGTCCGGCCCCAGTTCCGGCGTCTTCATCGGAACGACGATGATACCTTCTTTGCGGGCGGCATCCGCCTGCTCTGCCGTCAATGCCTTGATACGAATAACCGCATGCGGGCACAGCATTGCGCACTTGCCACACTGGATACATTTATCCAAATCGCATGTTGCAACCATGTCGGACACAGCGCGCTTTTCATATTTCGATGTGCCGACCGGATACTGGCCACCACCAAATTCGCCATCCACACGGAAACGTGATACCGGAATTGCATCGCCACGTTGCGCGGCAATTTCACCCAGGGTCCCTGCGATTTCCGCCGGGGCATCCACCGTCATGGCCGGAACAAAATCCGGTGCCAATTCTGACACAGATGACGGCAAGGTGTACCGGTGCAAGAATTCGGATGCCCGGTCAACCGCGGCCCAATTTGCCTCGACAACATCCATACCTTTCTTTTTATATGTTTTTTCAATTGCAACCTTGGCCGATTTTGCCGCCAGACTCGGGTCGATTACATGCGTCAGATTAAAGAAGTTCAACATGATAAAT